>NZ_CP107968.1:3982500-4315000 GCF_036084755.1 Streptomyces sp. NBC_00370 | reverse complement strand
GGCGGCCTGGGCATCAAGGCTGCGAAGATTGTGGAGGACCGCGGGTCTCTCGTCGGAGCGCTGGTGACCGAGGAAACGGATGAGATCCTCGCCATCACGCTGAGCGGCGGTGTGATTCGCACGCGAGTCAACGAAGTCAGGGAGACGGGCCGTGACACCATGGGCGTCCAACTGATCAACCTGGGCAAGCGTGATGCCGTCGTCGGTATCGCTCGTAACGCCGAGGCAGGCCGAGAGGCCGAAGAGGTCGACGGGACCGATGACCCGGGGACCGAAGAGGCCACAGCGGCCGATGCCGTCGAGGGCACGGAGCCTTCGGCCGGGGAGCACGAGGAGTAAAGCGTGAGTGGAGCCACGGGCGCCGGGTCGGCCGCTTCCGGAGCGAACGGTGCCCGTGGCCCTGCCACGGACTCCCAGGGGGTTACGGTGACGGACAGTCGGGGGCAGCAGCCCCCGTACGAGACGTACGGCGCTGAGCAGTCGCAGCAGGCGGGACCTCAGCCGTACCACCCGCCGCAGGCGTACGCAGCGCCGCAGGGCGGGACTCAGGGCGGGACCCCGACGTCGGGCGGTCAGTCCGGCAGGCACGGCGGCGCCCAGCCGGCGCCGGCGGGGCCCGCCGCGGCCGCCGGTCCGGTGGGCTCGGTCGGATCGGCCGGTCCTGTCACCGCGCCGCCGGCCGCGGTACGCAGGCCGCGTACGGGAGCGCGTACGACACCGCGCACCCGCAAGGCGCGGCTGCGGGTGGCCAAGGCCGACCCGTGGTCGGTGATGAAGGTCAGCTTCCTGCTCTCCATCGCCCTCGGCGTGTGCACGGTCATCGCCGCCGCCGTGCTGTGGATGGTCATGGACGCGATGGGCGTCTTCTCGACCGTCGGCGGCACGATCAGTGAGGCGACCGGTTCCAACGAGGGCAACGGGTTCGACCTCCAGTCGTTCCTCTCGCTGCCGCGCGTGCTCATCTTCACCGGCGTCATCGCCGTGATCGATGTCGTGCTCGCGACGGCTCTGGCCACGCTGGGATCGTTCATCTACAACCTCTCGGCGGGCTTTGTGGGCGGCGTGGAGCTGACCCTCGCCGAGGACGAGTGAGGACCGGATACCGATTTTGGGGCTGGCCGTGAAGTGCGCTAATCTTCAGGGGCAGCGCGGGGCTATAGCTCAGTTGGTTAGAGCGCATCCCTGATAAGGATGAGGCCCCAGGTTCAAATCCTGGTAGCCCCACCGCGACATTCGGCCCGCACGGTATCCGTACCGTGCGGGCCGATTGCATTCCGTGTTCTTATGACCGGCTGTTCTTTCTCCTCGTTGCGGCGCGAGTTGAGGCCCGGGTTGAGGGCCGGGTTGAGGGCCGGGAGTCGGCGGGCGGCCAGGTCACTGATCGGTATCGGTCGGTGTGTATAGTCGGGCGCCAGAAGACTCCTACGTCAAGGAAAGACGAGGTCGCGCGGTGAAGAAGCTTCTCCTGGTCGCACTGGCCGCCATCGGCGGGCTCCTCGTGTACCGCCAGATCCAGGCGGACCGCGCCGAGCAGGATCTGTGGACGGAGGCCACCGACTCCGTGCCCGCAGGTTCGGGTGTGTGAGACGCGGCAGTCCCGATAGTCGAATGCGAGCCCCGGTCGCCGAGCGGCCGGGGCTTCGTGCTGCCTTGCCGGGGCCGGGTGCCTTGCGGTCTGCCCTTGCGCGCGCAAACCCGTGCCAGGTGACGTGCGGGCGGTGCAGGATGGACCGGCACCGTGACCGGTGCGCGGGGCGATGAACGGGGGAGGCGCGTGAGGCGCGTGCAGCGCTTGAAGAGGCGGCGGCCGGCGGGGCGTCCGCGCGGCCGGGTGGGTGCGACAGCGGCCAGCGCCGGGGCCTGCGCCGTACTGTTCCTGGCGGCGCTGCCGGGTCAGTCCGCGGCTGCGGCCGACGGGCCGGGCTCGTACGCCTTCCAGCCCGGGGCGCAGCGGATCGCGGGGGCGGCCACGACGAGCGACGCGAAGGCGATCCGGGCGGGGTCCACGTACCGCGACACGATCAGGCTGGACGGCAAGCTCATCTACCGCGTCGACCTGGACGCGAAGACCAACGCGTACGTCTCCGCCGTGGCGGTGCCGGGGGCCGGTGCGAAGGTCGCGTACGGGGACAAGATCGAGGTGTCGCTGCAGAATCGTGACGGCATCAACTGCAGTTCCAACAATGCCCAGTTCGGGCCGTCCACGGAATACCCCAGACCGCTGGCCGCCTATGCCTACCGGACGGTCGACCCGACCTCGCCGCTGTGCCAGGAGGCCGGCACGTACTACGTCGTGATCGAGCGGACCGGCGGGGACGACGCGGCCGACGATCCGTGGGAGCTGGAGATACGCGACGTCGCTGAGCCGGGGCTCAGCGCGGCGGGACCGACCAGGCCGCCGGAGAACTGGCCCAGCGCTTCCCCGGCGCCGCTTGTCGCCGAACCGAGGCAGCGCGCCGGCGGGGCCGGCTTCTCCGACGCGACGTCGCTGACGCGGGGCGAGTGGGCGACGAAGATCGAGCCGGGGCAGTCGCTGTTCTACCGGGTGCCGGTCGACTGGGGGCAGCAGCTCTTCACCAGCGTGGACCTGGGCAGTTCGGGCGGGACGGGGTACGTCGGCGGGGCGCTGTCCGTGGCGCTGTACAACCCGGCGCGCGGTCTCGTCGACAGCAGCGACTCGCTCTCGTACGACGGCAAGCAGAAGACGACGTCGCTGCCGCCGCTGCCGCCGGTGGCGTACGAGAACCGCTTCGACCCGTCTTCGGGCGACAAGGACATGCGGTTCGCCGGCTGGTACTACCTGCGGGTCAGTCTCAGCCCCGAGGTGGGCAAGACCTTCGGCGACAAGGCGTACGGGCTGACGCTGGAGACGAACGTGAAGGGCAACGCCACCAGCGGGCCTGGATACGCGGGTCCCGCGGGCGACTTCGCGGTGACTGACGACGACCGTGAGGCGGCGACGGACGGGCGGAGCGCGGCGGGGGCGGCGGGTCCCGACGGGACGATGCGGCTGGTCGGGTTCGCCGGGATCGGCGCGGGCACCGTGCTTGTACTGATGCTCGGGATCTGGACGCTGCTGGCCAGGCGGCGGGCGGCGGGTGCGGCTGGTCCGGCGGGTCCGGCGGGTTCAGCGGGTCAGGAACCGGGCGCCGGGCAGGGGTTCGGGCCGCCGCCGGCCTGGTGAGGAAGGCCGGTCAGGCCTGGGTCAGTGCCCAGATGCCCACGGCGAAGCAGACAAGAGCGAGCAGCAGGACCGGGACCGTCACCTTCGGGGGCGGTCCCGGTCGTGTGCTGGGGGCCCGGTGGGAGGGCGCGGAGGCCTGCGGGCGCTCGGCGGTGTAGGGACGGGTGGCGGCCGCGTGCATGGCTGTGGAGGGCGTGGGCGACTGCTGCGGGAAGTGTTGGCGTCGGGGCGACGGAGAGGGCGGCGGCGGGAGGTGGAAGCTGCCGGTGTCCGACATGGCGGAGGCGTGGGCGGCGGGTGTGACCGGTGTCGCCGGTGTGTCGGCCACGGTCGGCGGGTGCGCGGGCGGCGGCGGGGTGGGGGTCGGCGTGGGGGTGGGCGTGGGGTCGGCCTGGATCACCTGCTGCCGACCCGACCGCGGGTCCGGCTGAGCGTCACCCGGCTGAGGACCACCTGGCTGAGGACCCGGCCGGGGACCCGTCGGGGGACCGGACGGGCCGAAGGGGGCGGGCAGCGGACCGATCTGGTCGAAGACCTCGACCGGCTCGTCGTCGGGGCCGGGTTCGGGGAGCAGCTGTACGGCCGTCGACAGGGCCTTGAGCGTGCCGGTGGCCGTCCGGAACCGGAGGTTCGGGTCCGGCTGCAGCAGGCCCGCCAGCACGTGCCACAGCGGCTCGGGGATGCCCTGCGGCGCTCCGGGGGTGCCGTGCGCGGCGAAGTACTCGATCAGGGCCTTCGCGTCGGGTTTCTGACCCTGCAACAGGTAGAGCGCGACCAGGCCGACGGCGAAGAGGTCGGCGGGGAAGTCGGGCTCGGCGCCCATCATCTGCTCGGGCGCGAAGTAACCGGGCGTGCCCACCACGTAGTTGGTTTCGGTCAGGCGCGGTTCGCCCTTGCGCATGGAGATGCCGAAGTCCGACAGGCGCAGATGCGGCCGGGCCGTGCCGGTGGCCTCCAGCAGGATGTTCGCCGGTTTGATGTCGCGGTGCACGACGCCCTCGGCGTGCACGGCGGTGAGTCCGGACAGCAGCTGTTCGAGGAGCGTGCAGACGAAGCGGGGCGGCAGCGGTCCGTAGTCGCCTATGAGATGCGCCAGCGAGCCGCCGCTCACCAGGTCCATGGTGAACAGCACCTTGTCGTCGTCGGCCGCCCAGCTGGCCGGCGCGAGGACATGGGGATGATCGATCCGCAGGGCCTGTTCCCTGACGAAGCGCAGCAGGGTGTGCGCGTCGCTCTGCTGGAGGACCTTGGCCGCGACGTACCGCCTGCGCCGCTGGTCCCAGGCCCGCCAGACCGCGCCGACACCGCCGCGCCCGATCGGGTCGATCAGTTCGTACCGTCCCGCGAAGACCTCACCCATTGCGCCGCGCCCGCCCCCCGTCGTCCTCGGTCAGCCCTGGTGCGCCTCGTAGTGGGCCACCGCGTCGGCGGTGCGCCCGGCGCCGTACACCCTGAGGAACTCTGCCAGTTCGGGCTGGCTGAGGGCGAGGGAGTCGGCGGCGTCGATGATGTCGCCCGCAGCGGCGACGGACCGCAGCAGGGACTGGATCTCCCGCACCACCCGGCGGACCGTCGGCGCGCCCGAGCTGTTCGTCGTCTGGCTGGTCCCGGTGAGGACGGAACCACCCTGCGACTTCTTGATCGCTTCCATCCGGTCCGTGGCCTCCACGGCGCCGACGCTGCCGTCGGCGACCTGTCCCGCCAGGTCCTGCAGGGCCTGGACGCGCTGGACGACGGCGGGGTTGCCGATCTTCGCCCGCTGACCGCTCATGAGCTGGGAGAGCATCGGCGCCGAGAGCCCGAGCACCGCGGCCAGCCGGGCCTGGTTGAGACCCAGGTCGTCGATGAGCCTGCGGAAGAGAGCGCCCAGCGGCTCTCCGTACCAGCTTCTCTGCAGCTCTCTCGCTCTGGCTGTGGATTCCTGCTGTGCGGCGTCCATCGCGTCTCCCCATCGCATCCCCTTCGCGGCAGCTTCGCTGCTGCGAACCTCGTGGGGCATCCTACGGAGCGTGGTCGCGGACGGGGAGTCCCAATCCTTTTGCGGGATCCCCCGTGGGACCCGGTACTCTGGTCCCCGGTACCGGCCGCGCCGCTCTGCGCAGCTCAGCCGTACCCGACCCGTTCCGGGGGCCTTAGCTCAGTTGGTAGAGCGCTGTCTTTGCATGGCAGATGTCAGGGGTTCGACTCCCCTAGGCTCCACTTTTCGAGAGGCCTCCTGACCCGCGGTAACGCGAGTCAGGAGGCCTCTTTGTGTTCGTGGGCTCCGGATGCCTCTCCACCGCCGGTCCACACCCCCTGGCATGCGTCGATACACCGTGCGAATCGCTGTGATGGCGAGAGCATATTCGACATGTGCGTCATGGGCGGGTTTGACTTCCGGACGACTCGGAAACGGAGAGCACCTTGACGCACACCGGCAGCCGGAACAGCCACGGCCCGCACACCACGCACGGACGGTGGAGACGCCAGGGGCGACTGCTCGCCGTCCTCGTGGCCCTCGGCCTGCTCGCGGGAGGCGGGTACGCCGTCTTCAGCCTCCTGGGCGGCGACGCCCAGGACGACGAGCAGGTCACGTCCGCCCGCAAGCCCTTGGCGGCCTTCCTCGCCGGGTGGGCCGGGCACGACGCGCGGAAGGCGGCGCGCTACACCGACACACCCGACAGCGCCGCCTCGCTCCTCACCTCGGTGCTGACGAACCTCAAGCCGTCGAAGACCACCATCGACGCGGCAGGGGGCCGGAAGAAGGACGACGGGGAGGTGGACTTCCCCTTCACCGTGTCCATGACGGTCCCCGGCGCCGGCGACCTCACCTGGCGCTCCCGGGCGCGGGTGGTCGACACGTCGGGCAGCTGGAAGGTCGCCTTCACCTCTCCGACGGTCCACCCGGAGCTGACGTCCGGGCAGACCCTCGCCCTCAAGAGCACCGGCAACCGGGCGCGGGTGCTGGACGCCGAGGGTGACCCGCTCCAGGCCGACAGCCTCGTCGGAACCGTCGACCCGGCGACCGGCAAAGGCGCCTCAGGACTTGAGGCCCGCTACGACAAGGTCCTGTCCGGGGGCGGGAAGGCGGGCAAGTCACTGGTGGCCGCCGACCGGGAGAGCGGACGCGCCGTCAAGAACCTCGGTACGGAGGCGAAGGCAGCGGGCCGCCCGGTGCGCACCACCATCGACCCGCGGGTCCAGCGGGCGGCGGCCGACGCGCTGGCGGACTTCGACGGCAACGCAGCCATCGTCGCCGTCAACCCGGACAACGGCCGCATACTGGCCGCCGCCAACCGGCCGGGCGGTCTCAACCGCGCGCTCGAAGGGCGCTACCCGCCCGGTTCCACCTTCAAGGTCGTCACCGCGGCCGCCCTGCTGAAGGGCGGTCTGCGGCCGGGGGACCCGGCGGCCTGCCCCAAGTTCGCCGACGTCGACGGGCAACGGTTCGAGAACCAGGACCAGTTCGACCTTCCCCCCGGCTCGACGTTCCGGGACGTCTTCGCCCGGTCCTGCAACACCTACTTCGTCAACGCGCGCGGCCGGCTCTCCGACACCGCCCTGCGCGACGCGGCCCAGGCGTTCGGCGTCGGCGGCAGCTGGGACGTGGGCGCGAGCACCTACGACGGCAGCGTCCCCGTCAACACGGGCGACAACGACAAGGCAGCGGCCACCATCGGCCAGGCACGTGTCCTGGCCTCACCCCTGGTGATGGCCTCCATGGCCGCCACGGTCAAGAACGGCGGCTTCGACCAGCCGGTGCTGGTGCCGGACGAGGTACGGAAGAAGTACCGGGCCCCGGCGCGACTGGACACCGAGGTCGCGGGCCGGCTCCGCGAGCTGATGCGGGCCACCGTGACGTCCGGTTCCGCCCACGCGCTGAAGGGACTGCCGGGCGAGCCGCACGCCAAGACCGGAACCGCCGAGTTCGGCGGCGACAACCCGCCGCGCACCCACGCCTGGATGATCGGCTACCAGGGCGGATCCGACCTCGCGTGGTCGGTGCTCCTGGAGGACGGCGGCTCGGGCGGCGCCGACGCGGGGCCCGTCGCCGCGCGGTTCCTGCGCGCCCTGGCCCGCTGAGCAGCGCCCTGGCGCGCCGAACGGCCCGCTGAACGGCGCCCGGCCCGCCCCAACGACCCCATCGGAACGGAGAGTCGGCACACGGTGCGCACCCCAATCCCTTTCTCCCGGCGCGCCGCGCTCGCCACGCTGGCCGGGGCCGCGACCCTGCCGCTGGTCGGCTGCGGTGACGGTGACACCCGCGGCGAGCAGCCGGCCGCCGCCAAGCCCCCGGCCCCGCCGCCCGCCGCTCCTCGTACGGAGGGCGCGTTCGGCGGCCTTGAGCGGGAGTTCGACGCGCGGCTCGGCGTGTACGCCCTCGACACCGGCAGCGGCCGGACCGTCACGCACCGGCCCGACGAACGGTTCGCCTACGCCTCCACCTGCAAGGCGCTGCTCGCCGGCGCCGTACTGGACCGGTACTCGCTCCGGCAGCTGGAGCGGCTGGTGCGCTACGACCGCGACGATCTCGTGTCCGATTCGCCGGTCACGGAGAAGCACGCCGGCACCGGACTGACCCTGCGTGAGCTGTGCGACGCCGCGATCCGCTACAGCGACAACACCGCGGCCAACCTTCTCTTCCGCCAACTCGGCGGCCCCCGGGGCCTGCAGACAGCGCTGCGCGGGCTCGGGGACAAGGTCACGCGATGTGACCGCTACGAAGTCGCGCTCAGCGACGCGGTCCCCGGTGACGTACGCGACACCAGCACGCCCCGCGCGCTCGCCGGCGGTCTGCGGGCGTACGTACTCGGCGCCACGCTCCCCGCGGACCGGCGTGCCGTGCTGACCGACTGGCTCAAGCGCAACACCACCGGCGCCACCACGATCCGGGCCGGCGCCCCGGACGGCTGGCAGGTCGGCGACAAGACCGGCACGGGCGGCTACGGGACCCGTAACGACATCGCCGTCCTGTGGCCGCCCACCGCCGCTCCCGTGGTCCTCGCCGTCATGTCCCGCCGGGACACCAAGAACGCCGAGCGCGACGACGCGCTCATCGCGCGGGCAGCGAAGGTCGCGCTCGGCGCGATCGTCTGAGGACCGCGTCGGCGCGACATTAAGCTGTGGGGCATGGCTCAGTCGTCGCTCTCCGTGGTCGCGGGTCGGTGGCGGCCGGGCGGCCGGTCCACCGCCCGCTTCGGGCGCCGCACGCTCGTGGAATCGCTGTACCTCCTCACCGCGCCGGTCAGCGCCGTGGCCGGTCTGCTGCTGGTGACCGGCGCTCTGTGCGCCGGAGCGGCCGCCTCGCTGCTGCCGCGCGGGGCGCGCCTCGCGGCCCACGCACTGGCGACGGCGCGGTGGCCGGGCGATCTGGAGTGGTGGCGGATCGGCGCCGCCCGGTCCCAGGCGGCCAGGACGGGGACGACGACAGCGGCCCGGCGGCCGGGGCCGAAGGGGACGCCCGAAGCGGCCGACCCGGGGCTGTGGCTCGACCTGGCGCACGCCGTACTGGTGCTGCCCGTCGTGCTGGTGACCTCGGCGGTCACCGCGCTGTGGTGGTTCGCGGGCGTCGCGACCGCCACGTACCCCCTGCGCAGCCAGGTCACGCCGGGATCGCTGCGGCCCATGACGCTGTACGCGGGCAGCGAGCGCTCCCACGTCGCCCTGAGCCTGGGGCTGACGTCGCCGGGCGGGCGGCTCGCCTTCGCGCTCACGCTCGCCGTCCTGCTGCTGTCCACCCTGCCGCTGGTGACCCGGATGTGCGTGGCCGCGCAGGCCGGTCTGGGCCAGGCGCTGCTGTCCGACATGTCCGCGCTGCACCGCAGGATCAGCGGTCTTGAGCGGGAGCGGGACACCGCACGCGCGCAGGCCGTCGCAGCGGTGACGGCCGAGGCGGCGGCCCTGCGCCGGCTCGAACGCGACATCCACGACGGGCCCCAACAGCAGCTCGTCCGGCTCGCGATGGAACTGGGCCGCGCCCAGCACCACTTCGACCGTGATCCGGAACTGGTACGGGCGGCACTGGCCGACGCCGTCGTGCAGACCCAGGAGGCGCTGGACGAGCTACGGGCCCTGTCACGCGGCATCGCCCCGCCGATCCTCGCCGACCGGGGGCTGCGGGAGGCGCTGTCCGCGCTGGCGGCGCGCTGTGTCGTACCCGCCGCACTCGACGCCGGTCCGACGGACGGCCGGCTGGACCCCGCCGTGGAGACGGCCGCCTACTTCGTGGTCGCGGAGGCGCTGACGAACGTGGCCAAGCACAGTTGTGCCGGCAGCTGCACCGTCGGCATGCGGCACGCGGAGGGCACCCTGCGGGTCTGGGTGACGGACGACGGGGTGGGCGGCGCGGCTCTGGCCAAGGGCCACGGGCTGCGCGGGCTGGCCGACCGGGTGCAGGCGGTCGGCGGCCAACTCCGGGTGGACAGCCCCGAGGACGGCCCTACGACGGTCAGCGCGGCGCTGCCATGTCGCTGACCTCCGTCCCGGCCGCCCGGGACCCGCTGCGGATCGTCGTCGCCGACGACGCCGTGCTGCTGCGCGAGGGGCTGGTCCGGCTGCTCGCCGAGGACGGTCACGAGGTGGTGGCCGCCGTCGGTGACGGCCCCGCCTTGGTCGAAGCGGTGCTCGCACACCGCCCGGACGTCTCGGTCGTCGACGTACGGATGCCGCCGACGCACACCGACGAGGGGCTGCGGGCGGCGATCACCGCGCGCGGACAGCTGCCGGGCTCCCCCATGCTCGTGCTCAGTCAGTACGTGGAGGTGTCCTACGCCGCCGAGCTGCTCGCCGACGGGTCCGGCGCCGTCGGCTATCTGCTGAAGGACCGGGTCGCCAAGGTCGAGGAGTTCCTGGACGCCCTGGCGCGCGTCGCCCGTGGTGCGACGGTGCTCGATCCGCAGGTGGTCGCCCAGGTGCTGACCGGCCGTCGCCGGGACGACCCGCTGGCCGCGCTGACCCCGCGGGAGCGGCAGCTGCTGGGGCTGATGGCCGAGGGGCATTCCAACACGGCCATCGCCCGCCGGCTCGCGCTGTCCAACAGCGCGGTGGAGAAGCACATCGGCAATGTCTTCGCGAAGCTCGGGCTGCCGCCCGACGACGCCCAGCACCGCCGGGTGCTCGCCGTCCTCGCCTATCTCAACCTCAGCGCCTGACCGCCTGTCACCAGCCGCCCGTCACCAGCCGCCTTCGAAGAAGGCCAGCAGGGCGGGCGCCGGATCGGCCGTGACGGTCACATTCGCCACGGCGATGACGACGAAGGGGACGGCGACCACGGCCCAGCCGAGGCCGAACGACCTGAACAGCCGCCGCGCCCGCCGGTCGGAGGCGTCCGTCCGGACAAACCGCTTCCACGCCACCACGCTCAGCGCGACAAGGACGGCCACCACCGTCGTCGCGGCGACGGCTATCACTACGTGATAGCGGGCGAAGTCGTCGACCATCACCCTGAGGGCGGGGGGAGTTCCGGCGCCGGTCTCCGGATAGTCGGCCAGCCGCCGGCGTATGTCGTGGACGGCGTCGGCGAGTGCTCCGTGCGGCGGATGGTCCAGCAGCGAAAGGAGTGAGGAGAAGGGGGCAATCGCGCCCTGGACATTGGCCATGAGCAGCACGACGGAGAAAAGCGCGAGCGCCGTGACGACCGCCCCGGCCGACGCGACAGCGGTTCTTCTCCCCTTTCCCGCAGTCCGCTGTCCCGTAGTCCGCGGAAACGCCTTCCGGAGGAGAATTCCGAGCGCGACGAGCACACCCAGCAGCAGTGCGGCGGCCACCGCCTTCACCACGTGATAGGCGGACCAGTAGTCGACGACCCTCGCCAGGTCCGGGGTGTATCGCCGGTCGCCGGAATTCCAGTAACCGACGAACGTCTCGGAGAAGCTGTCGGTGAGATCGCCCTGACTGCCGTAGTCGTGGCCGGAGACGGCGGCGGCCAGCGGGCGGGGAGCGTAGACGAACGCGGGGACGAGGGCCACAGCGAGGGCGGTGAGCACGCCGAACGTGCTGGTGGGACGGGATGGTGATCGCATACGGACGACCATGTCGCAGCGCCGCAGCCGGGTCATTGCAGTGCGCCATCCACTTGGGGTGTGGCCAGCCACACCCCGACTGCCTCAGCGGTCCTGCCTGCGTACCGCGTCGGCGGTGACGGGCGTGAAGAGATTCAGCAGATTTCCGTCCGGGTCCCTGAGCAGCAGCGAACGGTTGCCCCACGGCATGGTCGTCGGGGTCTGTACGACCTCGCAGTCGAGGGCGGTCAGCCGCCGGTATTCCGCGTCCACGTCGGCGACCCGGAATTCGATGATCACCGTACGGTTGGCGGCCGGCTCCGCGCTACCGGCGCCGAACAGGGCCACGGTGCGGGTGCCGGCGATGGCCAGCGTGCATGAGGGCGTGACGAGTTCGGCAAATTCCGGGGTCGACCACGCGGCCGGAACGGCGATGACCTTTTCGTAGAACGTGACGAGACGAGCGACGTCGTCGGTGATGACCCGGACCGAAACGAAATTCATGAGGGGGCTCCTGTCAGTAAGGGCGGTAAAGGTGCGGACACCTCGAACGCTACGACCGATACCGGACAGAATCCGCCCGGTATCTGCGGCAGACTTCGTGCCGTGACCACATCGACCGCCCGAGTCCTCGCCCTGCTGGAGATCCTGCAGAGTGGCGGCCTGCGTACGGTGCCCGACCTGGCCGCCCGGCTGGACGTGGACGAGCGCACCGTGCGCCGCTACGTCGGCCACCTCCTGGAGCTGGGGGTGCCCGTCGACTCGGTGCGTGGCCGCTACGGCGGCTACCGGCTCGCGCCCGGTTACCGGATGCCGCCGCTGATGCTCACCGACGAAGAGGCCCTGGCCGTGCTGCTCGGTCTGCTGGCCGGTCAGCGGGCCGGTCTTGTCACCACGTCCGCGGCGGCGGGCGAGAGCGCGGCGGCGAAGCTGCGGCGGGTGCTGCCCCGGGCTCTGGGGCAGCGGCTTGAGGCGCTGCTGGCGACGGCCGACTTCACCGCGCGTCCACGGCCGGGCGTCGCGCCCGGGACGGATGTGCTGCTGGAGCTGGCCGAGGCCGCACGCGCGCGGCGGCCGGTGGCGATCAGCTACACCGACCGCAAGGGCCACGACAGCGAACGCACCGTGCTGCCGTACGGACTCGTGGCGCATTCCGGGCGCTGGTACCTGACCGGCGCCGATCCGGACAGCGGTGAGGTGCGCACCTTCCGTCTCGACCGGATCTCCGCCCTGCGCGTACTGCCCGGGTCGTTCGCCGTTCCGGCCGGCTTCGACCCGGCGGCCACCGTGGTGGACAGCCTCGCCCGCACCCCGTGGGCCCACGACGTGTCCCTGCGGATCAAGGCCGGTCCCGAGCACATCCGCCGCCACCTCCCGCCCGGCGTCGCCACCCTGTCCCCGGCCACGGCGGGGCCCGACGGGGACACCGGCTGGATCCAGGTCCGGATCCGGGCCGAGCGGCTGGACTGGATCCCACCCGTGATCGCCGCTCTCGACAGCCCGTTCGTGATCGAGCACCCGGCCGCGCTGCGTGATCTCGTACGCGCGCTGGCCCGCAGGCTGGACGAGAACGCCGGCAACGATTACGATCCGGACCGGTCCGGATCGTAATGAGTCCGGCAGCAGCCACCAAGGGGGAGCCATGCGCGTCAAGGACTTCGATCATCTGGTGCTCAACGTGGGGGACGTGGAGCGCGCCCTTGAGTTCTACTGCGGGCCGCTCGGCCTGGAACCCGTCCGGGTGGCGGAATGGCGGGCGGGGAAAGTGCCCTTCCCCTCCGTACGGGTCAGCCCGGTGACGATCATCGACCTGGTCGACCGGCCGCGCGGCGAGTCGAACGTGGACCATCTCTGCCTGGTCGTCGAGCCGTTGGACTGGCAGGAGGTCATCGACTCCGGGGTCTTCACCGTCCTGGAAGGACCCGTTGGACGGTACGGGGCGCGCGGCGAAGCGCGCTCCGTATACGTGGCGGACCCGGACGGCAACACGGTCGAGCTGCGCTGGTACCCGCAGGACGCCGGGCGATGACCCCTTCGGCGCCCGGCCGCCCGCGCGATCCGGCCATCGACGCCGCCGTCCTGGCGGCCACGCTCGACGTGCTGGGCGAGAGCGGATACGCCGGGTTCGCGCTGGAGAAGGTGGCCGCCCGTGCGGCGACGACGAAGGCGGCGATCCGCAGGCGCTGGCCCGTACGACAGAACCTGCTCATCGACGCGCTCGCCTCGGTCCTCGTCGTCCCGCCGGTGCCCGACAACGGCTGCACCCGCTGCGATCTGATCGAGAGTGTCGAACTGCTCGCCGACGCGCTGCACGAACGGCTGCCGTCCGGGGTGCTGGCCGCGCTGATCGCGGACTGCGCCCCCGACGCCGACCTGCACCGCAGGCTGCTCGACGAGCTGCTGCGGCCCAGCCGCAGGGCCGCCACGACAGCGGTCGCCCGCGCGGTCGACCGGGGTGATCTGCTGCCCGACGTGGATCCGGAGCTGCTGGTCGACCTGCTCGCGTCGACGGTGTATCAGCGGGCCCTGTTCGGCGACGTATCGCCCGCCAAGGGCGCGGCGGGCCGGCTGGTGGACCTGCTGCTGCGCGGCGTCGCCGTCGACTTCGACCGGCTCGTACGGATCAGCCGGCAGCCCGCGCACCTGCGGCACCGGGCCTGACGCACACACAGATCAGGATTTCCGCACGGTGATTGGACCGTAAGAGTGGTGTTCATCCTAAGAGCTGCGCACGGGCGGCGTCGCTCCGTGGATTCCCGAAATGCGTACTCATCATAAGGAAGGTAAGTAGATCGCCCAACCCGAAAGCGAGGGGTCATGGCCGCCTTCAAGGTCAAGAGTCTGTGGACCGTCTTCCTCACCGCGTTCTTCGCGGTGCTCACCTCACTGGGCCTCACCGCCCCCGCCACCGCGGCCGGTGCCGCTGTTCAGCAGCCCGCCGAGCAGCCGGCCGACCAGCCGGTTCCCGCGCCCTTCGGCACGACCCACCGAGAGGAAGGTGCGGCCCAGTCGGGCTGGGCACTACTGCCCGCCCCGCTGCCGCGTGACCGCTCGCTGCCGCCCACGATCAAGCAGCGCATCCGCGCCGAGGCGCACGGTTCCTCGCCCTCGGTCCGGCACCTGCCTGTAGGGATCGACGACGCCGACGGTTCGTCCGAGACGTCTGCCGCCGCCGACGAGAACGCGTACGCCGCCCAAGCCGCGCTCGTCGCAGCGTGAGGCGCCGGGATACCCGCGGTCTCCCGGCGCCATGCGAACGCGCTGTCACCGCGGCGTGTACCACCGCGGCGCACGATCAGGAACGATCCTCCCCATCAGCCTTCCGAGCCGCTGCCTCAGCCTCCGCCTCGGCCTGCTTGGCCTCGACCTCGGGGTCGAGCGGATCCACGACCGTGGCACCGGTACTGCCGTCGACGGACGTCAGCGGAGCGCGGTCGGAGACCTCGGTAGCGGCGGGCGGCTCGACCAGCCAGTCCGGATTGGCCTGCTTGTCCCACCACTTCCACGCGGCGAAGGCACCACCGGCCAGTACACCGACGACGGCAAGGCCCTTGGCCAGCCGGCCGGCCCTGGCCCGGCGCTCGTGCTTGCGCACCAGCTTGTGGATCTCCTTCGCCGTCACCTGTCCGCGCAGCGCGGCCAGGGCGGCAGCGGAACGTGCCGCGGCCTCCTCCGCGACCGGCTGGGCCGTGGCCACGGCCTGCTCGACCCGCGGGACCGTGTAATCAGCGGCCTGACGCGTGTACTCGGCAGCCTGACGGGCCGCCTTACGGGTGCTGACCGCGGCCCGGTGCGCGGCGACATCGACCTTTGGGGGCACATGAGGCGCCACCCTGGCGTCGTACTGAATACGGGCCTGTTTAGCCTGAATACGGGCCTGCTTGGCGGCCTTTGACATTGTCGGGGCGAGCCGTACGCGCGCCTCGTGCGCGTACTGAGCGGCCTGCTCCTTGGCCGTGTCGGCGTAAGGGGCCACCGCTTCCGCGGCGTGCTGCACGCTCTCCTTCGCCGAACCGGTAGCGGCGCGCACGCTGTCCATGCGGGTCACAGGATCATCCTCCTCGGTGGCGTTCGTTATGTCGCCTGTCCACCCTTTTCGAAATCATGCCTGCTGGGCTCGGCCTCGGCATGCCATACGGGCATCCGGGTCATGCCCGTGTTTCCGGCGCGACCTCGGTCACCTCTTCTCCACACCTGTCCGCCGACGGCGGACTCACACACGTCGGTGACCCCGGAATCGCCCGCCGGCCGCGCCCGCGCGTCGCTTCGGCGACCCCTCAGCGCCGTTCCGGCGCCTCTTCGGCGACCCTTCCCGGCCATGCCCGGCCGACCGCCGCACCTTCCGTGCGAGGATCGTGAGAGTCAGTGACGACTCATGGAAGGCACATCGTGGCCGAGCAGCTTTACGCCACCCTGAAGACCAATCAAGGCGACATCGAGATCCGGCTCCTGCCGAACCACGCGCCCAAGACGGTCAAGAACTTCGTGGAGCTCGCCCAGGGCGAGCGCGAGTGGGTCCACCCCGAGACCGGCAAGAAGACCACGGACCGGCTCTACGACGGCACGGTCTTCCACCGCGTGATCAGCGGATTCATGATCCAGGGCGGCGACCCGCTGGGCAACGGCACCGGCGGCCCCGGCTACGAGTTCGGCGACGAGTTCCACCCCGACCTCGCCTTCGACAAGCCGTACCTGCTGGCCATGGCGAATGCCGGCCCGGGCACCAACGGCTCGCAGTTCTTCATCACCGTCTCGCCGACCACCTGGCTGACCCGCAAGCACACCATCTTCGGTGAGGTCAGCACGGACGAGGGCAAGAAGGTCGTGGACGCCATCATCGCCACGGAGACCAACCCGCGCACCGACCGTCCGGTGCAGGACGTCGTGATCGAGTCGGTCGAGGTTGAGACCCGCTGACCGGGCGCTGACGTCCGGTTCTCCGCTTCGGGGAACCATCCCGCCCCGCCCGTCCGTACTGCTTACGTACCGGACGGGCGGGCACGCGGTGCGTGCTGCCCGGCGGGCCGGTACGCAGCGCACGCAGCACCGAGGACCGAGGGGAGCAAGAGGGACCGATGGAGCAGCCGCCCGACGGCCATGGAGGCCAGGACCAGCCCGCCGTCAGCGACGCACCGCCCCGCTGTTACCGGCATCCCGACCGCGAGACCGGCATACGGTGCACCCGCTGCGACCGGCCCATCTGCCCCGAGTGCATGGTCAGCGCCTCGGTCGGCTTCCAGTGCCCGAACTGCGTGCGGGAGGGCTCGGGTACGGGACAGCCGGCGGCCGCGACCCGACCGCGCACCCTGGTCGGCGGGTCCGTCACGGCCGACCCCCGGCTGGTCACGAAGCTGCTGGTCGCGATCAATCTCGTGGTGTTCATCCTGATCCAGGTCGTGGGCACGCGGCTGGCCGACGATCTCGGTCTCGTCGGCTACGCGGCCGACGGGCGCGGCGGGCTCATCGGGGTGGCGGACGGCGAGTACTACCGGCTGTTCACCTCGGTCTTCACCCACGAGGCGTTCCTGCACATCGGCTTCAACATGCTCAGCCTGTGGATGATCGGCGGTCCGCTGGAGGCCGCGCTCGGCCGGGCGCGCTATCTCACGCTCTACCTGGTCTCGGGCCTCGCGGGCAGCGCGCTGACGTATCTGCTCGCCAGCCAGTACCAGCTCACGGTCGGCGCGTCCGGCGCGATCTTCGGCCTGTTCGGCGCGACGGTCGTGCTGGTGCGCAAGCTCAACTACGACATGCGGCCGGTCGTCGCCCTGCTGGTGATCAACCTGATCATCACCTTCGGCTGGGCCGGGATCGCCTGGCAGGCGCATATCGGCGGACTCGTCGCCGGCACGGTCATCGGTGTCGCGATGGTCTACGCGCCGCGCGCCCACCGGGCCCTGCTGCAGTACGGGGCGAGCGGGCTGATGCTGCTGGTGACCGTCGCGATCGTCATCTACAGAACTGCCGCGCTCACCTGATGTGACCGTCAGGGCCGAGCTGAGGCCAGAGTTGTCCACAGAGTGTGCCGGATCTTGTGCAAACTGTGGGGAACATCTGTACCCCTTGTCGCCGATGTGGGTCTGACCAGCGGCGACAAGGGGCGACTGGATCGGCGCGAGGGCCGACGCAGTCACACCGGCGTCAACAAACCGTGGAGTTATCCACAGATCGTCTGACCTTTTCCCCTGCTTGTGGACAGTGCTGTGGATAACTCCACGTCACGCCGGAGAGGCGCGCTACTTCCACTGGGTGGAGAAGCCGAACCCGGCCGCGATGAAGCCGAAACCGACCACGATGTTCCAGTTGCCGAAGGGCTTCAGCGGCAGATCGCCCTCGGTCACGTAGAACAACACGATCCACGCGAGTCCCACGAGGAACATCGCGAGCATGAGCGGTGCCACCCAGCTGCGGTTGGACAGCTTTATGGCGGCCGGCTGCGTCGCCGACGGCGGCGGCGTGAAGTCGGCCTTCTTGCGGATACGTGACTTCGGCACGAGGAACTCTCCTGTCGATGCGCTGCGTGACCGCGCAGGGAATGGAACGGGGTGCCGGGGGCGGAGAACAGGGGGAACACCGGCTCCCCCGGGCGTCCGTTAGCGTAGTGCTTCCGTGGCGCCTAGGGAGATAAGGGTACGTTGACCAATTCCGCCGACTTCCCCGAAGGTCCGGACAAGGCGCGGGACCGCGGCCAGGACCACACCCCGGCGCAGGCCCCCGACCCCGCCCCGGGCCCCTCTCCGGCCCGGCGCGGGCTGCGGCCGGTGCGGCTGCTCACGATCGCCGTCTTCGCGCTGGCCGGGCTGATCTTCGTCACGAGCTTCAACACGGCCAAGGGCACCAACATCCGTACCGACACCTCCCTGCTGAAGCTCTCCGACCTCATCCAGGAGCGCAGCCGCAAGAACGGCGAGCTGGACAGGTCGACCGCCACCGTACGCACGGACGTCGACACCCTCGCCGGACGGGACGACGGCTCCACCGCCGCCGAGGACGCCAAGCTGCGCGGGCTGGAGAACGCCGCCGGTACCCGCAAGCTCACCGGCCGGGCCGTCACCGTCACCCTCAACGACGCCCCGCCGGACGCCACGGCCAACCCCGGCTACCCCGACCCGCAGCCCAACGACCTCGTCATCCACCAGCAGGATCTGCAGGCCGTCGTCAACGCCCTCTGGGAGGGCGGCGCCCAGGGCATCCGGGTCATGGACCAGCGGCTGATCTCCACCAGCGCCGTACGGTGCGTCGGCAACACGCTCATCCTCCAGGGCCGGGTCTACTCACCGCCGTACAAGATCACCGCGGTCGGCGACCCGGACAAGCTCCACAAGGCGATCAACGCGTCACCGCCGATCCAGAACTACCTGCTGTACGTCCAGGCGTACGGCCTCGGCTGGAAGGTCGAGGACGACGGCACGACGACGCTCCCCGGCTACTCGGGCCCGGTCGATCTCCACTACGCGAAGCCCGCGCTGTGACGAACGGCGAACCCCGACGGCTCCCTAGGGCCTCTCGTTCGGATCTTGCCGGGCTCGCGGGGGCTGGTGCCGCGCCTCGCGGCGTTGTCGTCGGTCGGCGACGCTCCGCGTCGCCTCCCTCCTCCGCCTTGCGATCCACGACACCAGCCCCCGCTCCCTGATCCGGCCTGATCCAAACGAAAGGCCCTAGCTGACCCATCGCCGCCCACGTGTCCGTGGCGACCTTTAGTCTGGTGCGGTGCCGCCTGGTGCGGTACCGAACGGAAGGGACAGCATGTACGGCTGGTTCTGGCGACATCTGCCGGGCAACGTGTGGGTGCGGGCGGTCATCTCGCTCGTCCTCGCGCTCGGCGTCGTGTATCTGCTGTTCCAGTACGTCTTCCCGTGGGCCGAGCCACTGCTGCCCTTCAACGACGTGACGGTCGACGGCGGATCGGGGGCCGCAGGATGAGCCCCGCCCGCATCCTCGTCGTCGACAACTACGACAGCTTCGTCTTCAACCTCGTCCAGTACCTCTACCAGCTCGGCGCCGAGTGCGAGGTGCTGCGCAACGACGAGGTGGCGACCTCCCACGCGCAGGACGGCTTCGACGGCGTGCTGCTCTCGCCAGGGCCCGGCACCCCCGAACAGGCCGGTGTCTGCGTCGAGATGGTGCGGCACTGCGCGGCGACCGGCGTGCCCGTCTTCGGCGTCTGTCTCGGCATGCAGTCGATGGCCGTCGCGTACGGCGGGGTCGTCGGCCGGGCCCCCGAGCTGCTGCACGGCAAGACGTCGCCGGTGACGCACGCGGGCGGGGGCGTCTTCGCCGGACTGCCCTCGCCGTTCACCGCGACGCGCTACCACTCGCTGGCGGCGGACCCCGCCGAGCTGCCGGCCGAGCTGGAAGTCACCGCGTGGACGGCCGACGGCATCGTCATGGGCGTACGCCACCGTGAACTGGCCGTCGAGGGCGTGCAGTTCCATCCCGAGTCGGTGCTCACCGAGCACGGCCATCTGATGCTGGCCAACTGGCTGGCGCAGTGCGGGGATCCGGAAGCGGTGGCGCGGTCGGCCGGACTCGCGCCGGTGGTGGGCAAGGCAGTCGTCGCGTGACCGCCCTCCGCCCCGAACACGAAGCCGGGATCGGCGCCGGCGGCCCGTACGAGCCGCAGCAGCCGTACGGGGACGACAACGCGTTCGAGGCGGCCGTCGACGGCCTGGTGGACCCGCTGACCGACCCGCTCCCCGGACAGCGCCCGGCCGCGCGCGCCGCGCAGCCGGGCGGTGGTGGCGGTGGCGGTGGCAAGCACGCCCGTAAGCCGGAGGCCGAGCCGATACCCGCGGCGCCCGCCCAGCCGGCGACACCTGTGCAGCCGGAAGTCCCCGCGCAGCCGGGAGTTCCTGTGCGGCCGGCCGCTCCCGTCCCGCCCGCCGAGCCCGCACCGCCCACTCGCGTCCAGCCCGCCGTGCCCGCCCAACCCGCGCCGCCTGCCCAACCCGCCCCTCCCGTACGGCCCGTGGCGCCCGTGCTGGACGACGAGACCGTCGGGCTGCGTACGGCCGATCTGCGCCGCGCCGTCGAGGCGCAGGAGGCGGCGGACGCCGAGAGCGCCTCCGTGGACGCCGAGCCGCGCCCTGGAGGCCGCGCCGAGCGCCGGAAGGCGGCGAAGGGCGGCCGGGGCCGTCCGCGCCCCCAACAGGCGGCGACAGCAGCCGCCACGGCCGCGGGCGGCGCGCCCGCCCGTCCGCTGTCCCGGGTCGAGGCGCGGCGCGCGGCGAAGGCGCTGAAGGACAGCCCGGGGGTCATCGCCAGCCGCGCCGTCGGTGAACTGTTCATCACCTTCGGCGTCCTGATGCTGCTCTTCGTCACGTACCAGCTCTGGTGGACGAACGTGGCGGCCGACCAGTACGCGGGCAAAGAGGCGAACAAGATCCAGGACACCTGGAAGAACAACAAGGGCCATCCGGCGGGCGTCTTCGAGCCGGGACAGGGCTTCGCCATCATGCACATCCCGAAGCTGGACGTCGTCGTGCCGATCGCCGAGGGCACCAGCAAGTCGAAGGTCCTCGACCACGGGATGGTCGGCCACTACTCCGAGGGCAGCCTCAAGACGGCGATGCCGTCCGACAAGACGGGCAACTTCGCGGTGGCGGGCCACCGCAACACCCACGGCGAACCGTTCCGCTACATCAACCGGCTGAAGCCGGGCGACGAAGTGGTCGTCGAGACGCAGGACACGTACTACACGTACGACGTGACAAACACGCTCCCGCAGACGCCTCCGTCGAACGTCAGCGTGATCCAGCCGGTGCCGCAGGGCTCCGGTTTCACCAAACCCGGGCGGTACATCACGCTCACGACCTGTACCCCGGAATTCACCAGTACCTATCGAATGATCGTGTGGGGCAAGATGGTCGGCGAACAGCCACGCAGCAAGGGCATGCCCGACGCTCTCGTGGACTGACCGCCCGTCGACCGGGCGGACGGACGAATGGGACGGGGACGGTTGCGGTGGCAGCGACGACCGAGAGCGGCGAACAGCCCGACACCGAAGCCGACACCGGTACCGACACCGTCCGCAGGACCCGCGGCCCTGTCGCGACGGTGGTCAGCGTCTTCGGTGAACTGCTCATCACAGCGGGCCTGGTGCTCGCGCTCTTCGTCGTCTACTCGCTGTGGTGGACGAACGTCCTCGCCGACCGCGAGGCCGCCAAGCAGGGCAACCAGGTGCGCCACAACTGGGAGGCGGGCGGCGGCGGGGCCGGCGACAACGGGCCGCCGCCGTTCAACACCAAGGACGGCATCGGCTTCCTGCACGTCCCCTCGATGAAGAACGGCGAAGTCCTCGTCAAGAAGGGCACCGACACCAAGACCCTGAACGAGGGCGTCGCCGGCTACTACGACGCCCCGGTCAAGTCGGCGCTGCCCTGGGACAAGACGGGCAACTTCACGCTGGCCGCGCACCGCGACGGCCACGGCGCGAAGTTCCACAACATCCACCAGGTGGACGTGGGCGATCCGGTCGTCTTCGAGACGAAGGACACCTGGTACGTCTACAAGGTCTACAAGGAGCTGGAGAAGACCTCGAAGTACAACGTCAACGTGCTCGCGCAGGTCCCCGAGGAGTCCGGCAAGACCAAGCCGGGCCGCTATCTCACGCTCACGACCTGCACGCCGATCTACACGTCGGACTACCGCTTCGTCGTCTGGGCCGAGCTGGTGCGCACGCAGAAGGTCGACGCGGACCGCACCCCGCCGCCCGAACTGCGCTGAGCCGCCCGAGTCCAGGTACGACAAAGCCCCGCCGCCCGTCAGGGCGCCGGGGCTTTGTCGTTGCGGTCCGCCGCAGAGGCGCTAGTCCTCGGTGCGGTAGGCGACACCGTTCGGGCCGCCGAAGAAGCCTCCGCCGCCTCCGCCGTTGTCGTCACCGCCATTGCCGCCGTTGTCGCCTCCGCCGCCCGGGGCACCCACGGTGTTCAGCGTCACCTTGGAGCCCTTGGGGGCCTGCTGGCCGGGGCCCGGGGTGCTGTTGATCACAATGGCGTTGTCGTCGCCCGGCTGGCCGGGAGCGACCTCGGCGGTCAGTCCGAGGCTTCCCAGCAGCGCCTTGACCTCGCCCAGCGGCCTGCCCTGGATCTGCTGGTTGGCCGGCAGCGTGACCATTTCCTGCTTCGGGCCCTTGGAGACGTCCAGGGTGACCTTGCTGCCCTTGTCCGCCTTGCTGTTGCCCGCCGGGTCCTGCTTGACGACCTGGCCCGCCGGCTGGTCGCTGTCCACGTCGTTCCTGGCGACCTCGAAGCCGGTCCCCTGGAGCTGGGCCGTCGCGGCGTCGATCTGCTTGCCGACGACCGGGGCCACATTGACCTGGGCCTTCTTCGCGATCTTCAGCGTGATCTCGGAGTTCTTCTCGGCCTGCGCGCCGCCCGCCGGGTCCTGCGAGATGACCGTGCCCGGGTCCTGGTCGTCCGACTCGACCTGCTTCGTGTCGACCTTGAAGCCCTTGTCCTCCAGGATCGAGGTGGCGTTCTCCTCGGTCTTCTCCGTGACGTCGGGCACCTCGATCTTGGGGGCGCCCTCGGAGACGACGACGTTGATCGTGTCACCGGTGTTCATCTTGCCGCTCGCGGGATCCTGGCTGCAGATCGCGCCCTTGGGCTGGTCGCAGCGCTCGGAGCCGGACTGGGCGACCTTCACGTCGGCGTTGGTCGCGAGCGTCTGCGCCTCGCTGAGCGGCTTCCCGACCAGGACCGGCACCGGCACCTGCGCGGTGTCGTCCCCGTCGCCGCTGAAGACGGACTTGCCGATCAGGATCGCGCCGACGAGCACGAGGATGCCCGCGGCCACGAGCAGGATCGTGGAGGTGTTGGACTTCTTCTGGCGGCGCCGGTCGGGCCGGTCGTCGTAGCCCTGGTACCCGCCGTCGTCCGGGTTGGCCGGCGGCAGCATCGACGTCTGGCCCGCCGGGTCGGTGGGCCGCAGCGCCGTCGTCGGCTGGTCCTGCCCGCCGTAGCCGTAGCCGACGGAGCCCATGGCCGCGGTGGCGGCGACGGGCTGGCCGTCGAGGCACGCCTCGATGTCGGCGCGCATCTCGTCGGCCGACTGGTAGCGGTAGTTCGGGTCCTTGACGAGGGCCTTCAGCACGATCGCGTCCATCTCGGGCGTGATCTCGGGGTCGTAGACGCTCGGGGGCTGCGGCTCCTCCCGTACGTGCTGGTAGGCGACGGCGACCGGGGAGTCGCCGACGAACGGCGGTCTGACCGTGAGCAGCTCGTAGAGCAGGCAGCCGGTCGAGTACAGGTCGGAGCGCGCGTCGACCTGCTCGCCCTTGGCCTGCTCGGGGGAGAGGTACTGGGCGGTGCCGATGACGGCGGCCGTCTGCGTCATGGTCATGCCGGAGTCGCCCATGGCGCGCGCGATGCCGAAGTCCATGACCTTGACCTGGCCGGTGCGCGTCAGCATGACGTTGGCCGGCTTGATGTCACGGTGGACGATCTGCGCGCGGTGCGAGTACTCCAGCGCCTGGAGGATGCCGACGGTCATCTCCAGGGTGCGCTCGGGCAGCAGCTTGCGGCCGGAGTGCAGCAGTTCCCTGAGCGTCGACCCGTCGACGTACTCCATGACGATGTACGGGATGGAGACCCCGTCGACGTAGTCCTCACCGGTGTCGTAGACCGCGACGATCGCCGGGTGGTTGAGCGAGGCGGCGGACTGGGCCTCACGGCGGAACCGGGCCTGGAAGGACGGATCGCGGGCCAGGTCGGCCCGCAGCGTCTTCACGGCGACGGTGCGGCCGAGCCGGGTGTCATGGGCGATGTAGACCTCCGCCATGCCACCACGGCCGAGCACCGAGCCCAGCTCGTACCGGCCGCCGAGGCGACGCGGCTCTTCCATAACGTTCCGGCCCTCTCCGTCAGTCCCGACCGCACCGGTGTGTGGTCCGGCGGTGTGCTGTTCGCGCATACGCTACCGGGCACGCCGTGTCCGTTCCGCCGGTGGCGGTGACCCGATATACGACCGGTATCGCAATGTGCAGATATGGGCGTGAGCAGTGACTCGCGTCACTTCTCGCTGTCGATGACCGCCTTCATGACGTCCGTCGCGATGGGGGCCGCGAGACCGCCACCCGAGATGTCGTCCCGGCTGGCGTCGCTGTCCTCGACCACGACGGCCACGGCGACGGGCGATCCCGAACCGGTCTTGGCGTACGAGATGAACCAGGCGTACGGGTTCTGGTCGTTGTTCTCGCCGTGCTGAGCGGTACCGGTCTTGCCGCCCACTGTGACGCCCGGGATCTGTGCGTTGGTTCCCGTGCCCTGCTTGACGACGGTCTCCATGATCGACTGGAGCTTCTGCGCGTTCTCCTGGCTGAGCGGACGGCTCAGCTCCTCGGGCTCGGTCTTGCTGATGAGGTCGAGGTTGGGGGCGCGCAGCTCGTCGACCATGTACGGCTTCATGAGCTTGCCGTCGTTGGCGACGGCCGAGGCGACCATCGCCATCTGCAGCGGGGTGGCGCGGGTGTCGAACTGGCCGATGGAGGACAGCGCCGTCTGGGACGCGTTCGGGTCCTCGGGGAAGACCGAGGCGTCGGCGCGTACCGGCGTGAACTGCTCGGCGTTGAAGCCGAACTTCTTCGCCGTCTCCAGCATCTTGTCCTTGCCGAGCTGCTCGCCGAGGTGGCCGAAGACGCTGTTGCAGGAGACCTCCAGCGCCTTGCGCAGCGTGGCGTTCTTGCAGGGCAGGTTGCCCTCGTTCTTCAGCTCCGTGGTGGTGCCCGGCATGATGTACGGCAGCGGTGAGTCGGTCGGCTTGTCCACGTCGGTGACCATGCCGTGCTCCAGGCCGGCCGCCGCCGTGACCACCTTGAAGGTGGAGCCCGGCGGGTAGGTCTGGCGCAGCGCCCGGTTCAGCATCGGGTCGTCGGGGTTGTTCTTCTTGTCGAGCCCGACCCAGGCCTTCTCGTCGCTGCTGCCCGCGATGGTGGACGGGTCGTAGCTGGGCGTGGAGGCGAGGGCGAGGATCTTGCCGGTCGCCGGGTCGATCGCCGCGACGGCGCCCTTCTTCTTGCCGAGCCCCTCGAAGGCCGCCTTCTGGGCGTCCGCGTTGAGGGTGGTGACGACGTTGCCGCCCTTCTTCTCCTTGCCCGTGAACATGGACATGGTGCGGTCGAAGAAGAGCCGGTCGTCGTTGCCGCTCAGGATGCCGTCGTCGATCTGTTCGAGCTGGTTGGCGCCGTAGACCTGGGAGGCGAAGCCGGTGACGGGCGCCCACATGGCGCCGTCCTTGTAGGTCCGCTTGTACTTGAAGTCGGTGCCGCTCGTCGCGACGGAGCCGGTGATCGGCTTGCCGTCCACGATGATGTTGCCGCGCGGGTGGCTGTACCGCTCGATGCCGGTACGGCGGTTGAGCGCGTTCGTGTTGAGGCTGTCGGCCTGGACGTACTGCACCCAGTTGTCCCGCACGAGCAGAGCCAGCACGAGCAGGGCGCAGAAGATCGCGATCCGGCGGAGGGGCTTGTTCACGGGCGGACCACCTGGGTCATCTCGGCGTCGGAGGTCGGCGCTGGGGCCGGTGCGGGCCTGCGCGCCGTGTCGCTGATACGGATCAGGATGCCGATCAGGCCCCAGTTGGCGATCACCGACGAACCGCCGGCCGCCATGAACGGCATGGTCATACCGGTCAGCGGGATGAGTCCCATCACACCGCCGGTCACCACGAAGACCTGGATGGCGAAGCCTCCGGAGAGGCCGATGGCGAGCAGCTTGCCGAACGGGTCGCGGGCGGCGAGGGCCGTTCTGACGCCGCGCTCCACGATCAGGCCGTAGAGCAGCAGGATCGCCATCGTCCCCGCCAGGCCCAGCTCCTCGCCGACGGTGGAGAGGATGAAGTCGGCGTTGGCGGCGAAGCCGATGAGGTCGGAGTTACCCTGGCCGAGCCCGGTGCCGATGGTGCCGCCGGCGCCGAAGGACATCAGCGACTGGGCGATCTGGTCGCTCTGGGCCAGGGTCTTGTCGGCGAAGGGGTGCAGCCAGGCCTGGACGCGCTGCTCGACGTGCGGTTCGAACGAGGCGACGCTGACGGCGCCGACGGCGGACATCAGCAGACCGAAGACGATCCAGCTGGTGCGCTCCGTCGCGACGTACAGCATGACGACGAAGACGCCGAAGAACAGCAGCGACGAACCGAGGTCGGTCTCGAAGACCAGGATGAGGATCGACAGGGCCCAGACCACGAGGATCGGGCCGAGGTCACGTCCGCGGGGCAGGTACAGGCCCATGAAGCGGCGGCTGGCGAGCGCCAGCGCGTCCCGTTTCACCATCAGGTAGCCGGCGAAGAAGATCGAGATGATGATCTTCGCGAACTCTCCTGGCTGGATGCTGCCGACCCCGGGGATACGGATCCAGATCCGGGCGCCGAACTGGGCGGGGAAGAAGACCGGCAGGATCAGCAGCACCATGGCCACGACCATGGAGATGTACGTGTAGCGCTGCAGGATGCGGTGGTCCTTGAGCAGGATCAGCACGCCGACGAAGAGCGCGACGCCGATCGCGGAGAACAGCATCTGCTTCGGCGCCGAAGGTGAGAACGCCCCGTAGATGTTCTTGGCCCGGTCGATCAGCCGCTGGGACTGGTCGAGCCGCCAGATGAGCACGAGACCGATGCCGTTGAGGAGCGTCGCCAGCGGGAGCAGCAGCGGGTCGGCGTAGCGCGCGAACTTCCGTACGACGAGGTGCGCGACACCGGCGAGGGCGGCGAGACCGAGCGCGTACCCGAGCACCCCCGCCGGCACCTCGCCGTCGAGCGCGAGCCCGACGTTCAGGTACGCGAAGACGGCGATGGCGACGGCGAAGGCGAGCAGGGCGAGTTCCGTGTTGCGCCTGCTCGGAGCTTCGATCGCACCGATGGTGGTGGTGTTGGTGACAACGCTCATGGTGGTGAAAAGGCCCCCTACGGCCGGCTACTGCTTCGAGCAGTTCGAGACCAGCTTCTGCTCTTCCCCGGTGAGGCTGGGGCCTGGAGAGGGAGCTGCTTTCGGCGTGGTGTCGGTGGTGTGGGTGGCGGTATTCGCGCCGGTCGTGCCGGGTTTGGTGGTCGGCTTGGTCGCGCCGGGCTTGGTCGCCCCCGCGGCCACGCCGGCCTCCTGGTCGGCCTTGCGCCGCAGCTCGTCCTTCCGGCAGGCGGAGGCCTGGGTGGCGAGTTCGGCGATCTTCTCGTGCGCGTTGCCGAGGCTGCCCTCGGCGATGGTGTCCTCGACCTGCTTGCGCTGGTACGGCGGCAGGTACTTGAGTTCGATCTCGTCGTGGTCGCTCTCCACCTTCGAGAGCGAGACCCAGGCGAGATCCTGGCTGATGCCCCGGTACAGCGCGACATGCTGCCCGTTGGAGCCGACGAAGTACTGGGTCTGCGTCCAGCGGTAGCCGCCGTACAGACCGCCGCCGACGACGGCGAGGACGAGCACCGTGTACAGCGACCTCTTGAGCCACTTGTGGCCCTGCCGCGGCTTGGTCAGGTCGCCCGCGTACTCGTCGCTGTACGCCCCGAAACCGTCGCCGGACGCCTCGCCGTAGCCGCTGTGCTGGCCGCCGCTTCCGGGCGGGCCGAAGCCGCCTGACGGCTGCGGCGGTACGGCCCTGCCGAGGCCCGCCGCGCGGCCGGCCGGCGTCTGCATCGACGGGTCGTCCTGGCCGGCGTTCAGCTGCTGGTTCTCCGCCACGGCCCCGACGACGACCGGGGTGTCGTTGAGCTGGGCGGCGAGGGTGTCGTTGGAGTCGACGTCGAAGACGTCCGCGACGATGCAGGTGATGTTGTCGGGACCGCCGCCGCGCAGGGCGAGCTGGATGAGGTCCTGGACGGTCTCCTGCGGACCCTGGTAGTCGGCGAGCGTCTCCTCGATCGTCTGGTGGGAGACGACGGCCGACAGACCGTCGGAGCAGATCAGATAGCGGTCACCGGCGCGGACCTCACGGATCGACAGGTCCGGCTCGACGTGGTCGCCGCTGCCGAGCGCGCGCATCAGCAGCGAGCGCTGCGGGTGGGTGGTGGCCTCTTCCTCGGTGATCCGGCCCTCGTCTACGAGCCGCTGGACCCAGGTGTGGTCCTGGGTGATCTGGGTGAGGACGCCGTCCCGCAGCAGATAGGCGCGGGAGTCGCCGACATGGACCAGGCCGAGGCGCTGGCCGGTCCACAGGAGGGCGGTGAGCGTGGTGCCCATGCCCTCCAGCTGCGGGTCCTCCTCGACCATGAGGCGCAACTGGTCGTTGGCGCGCTGCACGGTCGTGCCGAGCGAGGTGAGGATGTCCGAACCGGGGACGTCGTCGTCGAGCTGGACGAGGGTGGAGATCACCTCCGACGAGGCGACCTCGCCCGCGGCCTGCCCGCCCATGCCGTCGGCGATGGCCAGCAGCCGGGGACCGGCGTAGCCGGAGTCCTCGTTGCCTTCCCGGATCATGCCCTTGTGCGATCCGGCGGCGAAACGCAGCGACAGACTCATGCGCACCTCTCCCGTCGGCTCGCCCGTCGACCCCGACTCCGGGGCCAGCCGGTCTCTCGATCGAGCCACACTGCCCACCCTCCGGTCGGGAGCCAGCCCTGGTCCGCTGTCGGGACCGCTGCGGCTCGCTCGCTCCGCTCGCTCATTGTCGTACTACTTCCGCAGCTCGATGACGGTCTTGCCGATGCGGATCGGAGCACCCAGGGGGATCGGGGTCGGGGTGGTGAGTCGGGTCCGGTCGAGATACGTGCCGTTGGTGGACCCGAGATCCTCGACGATCCACTGGCCGTCACGGTCCGGGTAGATCCTGGCATGCCTGGAGGACGCGTAGTCGTCGTCCAGCACGATCGTTGAATCGTGGGCGCGGCCCAGCGTGATGGTCTGCCCCTGGAGGGCCACCGTGGTTCCGGTGAGGATGCCCTCGGAGACGACCAGCTTGCTCGGCGCTCCCCGGCGCTGCCTGTTTCCCCCCTGCTGCTGGCGCTGTTGCGGCGGAGCCGCGTTCTGGCGGGCCTGTTGCGGTCTGGCGTCGCTGTTGCGGCGTGAGCCGCGCTGCGTGACGCGCGTTCCGAACAGGTCGCTGCGGATGACCTGCACGGCCACGATCACGAACAGCCACAAGACGGCCAGGAAACCTAGCCGCATGACCGTCAGGGTCAGCTCTGACATTGCCCCCGCTTCACCCTTCGGCTTGCCGATAAACGATGGTGGTTTGGCCCACGACGATCCGGGAGCCGTCGCGGAGCGTAGCGCGGGTGGTGTGCTGTCCGTCTACCACGATGCCGTTGGTGGACCCGAGATCCTGGATGGTCGAGGGCGTTCCGGCCCGGATCTCGCAGTGCCGGCGCGATACGCCGGGGTCGTCGATCCGCACGTCGGCGTCGGTGCTGCGGCCGAGCACCAGGGTCGGACGGGAGATCTGATGGCGGTTGCCGTTGATCTCGATCCACCGCCGGACCTGGTTGTTCGGCAGCGCGCTCGGCGCCTGTGGCGGCGCCTGCCGGCCGGCCGCGGGCGGCTGGTGGCGGGCGCCGGGCGGCGGGGCCGCCGGCATGGGCGGAGCGGACGGCACGGCGCTGGGCGGATAGCCGTAACCGCCGGGAGCACCGGCCTGCGGAGCAGCGGGGCCGCCGGGGCCGCCGCCGGGTCCTGCCTGCGACGTGCTCGATGCGAGGGTGCGGCTGCGCACCCGGTAGAGCCCGGTGTCGAGGTCGTCGGCCTTCTCCAGATTGACCTTGATCGTGCCCATGAAGGTGTAGCGCTGCTGCTTCGCGTAGTCGCGCACCAGACCGGCCAGTTCGTCGCCGAGCTGGCCGGAGTACGGGCTGAGGCGCTCGTAGTCGGGCGTGCTCAGCTCGACGATGAAGTCGTTCGGTACGACGGTCCGCTCGCGGTTCCAGATCGTTGCGTTGTTGTCGCATTCGCGTTGCAGTGCGCCGGCGATCTCGACCGGCTGGACCTCGGACTTGAACACCTTCGCGAAGGTGCCGTTGACCAGACCTTCGAGGCGTTGCTCGAACTTCTTCAGGACTCCCATGAGGCACCTCCTCGGTAGTTCTCGGCGTCGGTGGCCGGATCGGCGTCGACGCTGTCGCTGTCGTGCTTACTGATCGTATCCACGCGTCGGGAAATCGGCTGGTTCCCCTTGTCTGCCCCGTCGATGAGTGTCACCTCTCACACGGATCGTAGAGGGGGCCTCCTGACAGTGTCCCGCACCCCGGGTGCACTCAGGAGGAGTGGGGGGCGACGGCTCTCCGTTCCCTGTTCCGTGTGCGGACTGCTCAAACAATTGGATGTGAACCCACCCTCCGCTGCGTGCTAATCTTCTCGATGTCGCCAGGAGCGCACACCGGCAAGACCGCAGGTGAAGCACCGGACGGCACACCCAATGCGCGGGTGGCGGAATAGGCAGACGCGCTGGATTCAGGTTCCAGTGCCCGAAAGGGCGTGGGGGTTCAACTCCCCCCTCGCGCACAGATGGAAGCCCCGTAGGTCATCGACCTACGGGGCTTCCTCGTGTTCCGGATCAGGCGTCGCGCGCGATCAGGTGTCGTGCGCGATTCAGGATGTCGCTCGCGATCAGGCGGCGAGGCGGGAGGCGAGGGCCTTGGCCTTCGTCTCGGCGTCCTCGCGGGCCTTGGCGCGGGAGGCCTCGGCGAGCGGGATCAGCTCGGTCATCGCGGGCACGGTGTGGGCCAGCGTCAGCTCGGGGACGATGAACTCCAGGTCGGTGACGCCGAACATGCCGGTCAGGACCTTCTCCAGGTAGTTCTGGACGAACTCGAAGTCCTCGCGCGGGGTGCCGGGGGCGTACGAGCCGCCGCGGCTGGCGACGACGGTGAAGGGGGTGCCGGCGACCGGGCTGTTCTCCCCGGCGTTGTGGCCGTTGATGATGACCAGGTCGAGCCATGCCTTCAGGGTGGAGGCGATCGTGAAGTTGTACATCGGGGCGCCGATCAGCACCGCGTCGGCGGCGGCCAGCTCGTCGGCCAGCTCGGCGCGCAGGGCATGGCCCGCGCCGGCCGAGGCGGCGGCGACGTCGAGGTGGGGCAGCGGGGAAGCGGCGAGGTCGCGGTAGACGACCTTGCCTTCGGGGTGCTGCTCCAGCCAGCTCTTGACGAACACCGAGGTGATGTCACGGGAGGCGGAACCCTCGGGGAAGACGGCGGAGTCGATGTGCAGCAGCGTGGCCATGGGGATCTCCATACGTATGGGAACGGGGGTGGAACGGGATGGAACGGGGGTTGAGCAGTGAGCGGATTTTCCGTTCGTACCTATGGATAACATAGTCGCTTACTTTTTTTCATCCCGGGTCGGGGGACCAGTACTCTGTGGACATGACGGAGCACAGCGAGGGCGCGTGCAAGAAGGTCGACGTAGGGATCTCCCGCGTCTTCGAGCTGTTCGGCAAGCGCTGGACCGGCCCGATCGTCTCCGTCCTCATGCAGCGCGCGGTCCACTTCGCCGAGCTGCGGCGGGCGATCCCGGGCATCAGCGAGCGCATGCTCTCCGACCGGCTGACCGAGCTGGGGGCGGCGGGTCTCGTGCTGCGCGAGGTGGACGAGGGGCCGCCGCTGCGGGTCTCGTACCGGCTGACGGAGGCGGGGTCCGCGATGGAGCCCGCGCTGAAGGAACTCTCGACGTGGGCGCAGTCATATCTGCGCGAGCCGCCGCAGTCGCCCTGCTAGGCCCTGTCCGGCCGGACAGGGCCCAGGCGCGGAGCCGGCGGAGGGCCGGCGGGCTGTGGACAACCGTCTCGACCGGGTTATCCACAGGGGGCGACGGCTGTCCTTGACCGACGGTACGGTCAGGGGCAGTTGATGTTGGTCCGGCGCAGGCCGGCCGAGTACGGGGGAGGCGGCGCGCCATGGGCGAGGTCGAATCGGCGGTGTCCGGGCAGCTGACGGCCGAGCCGCGTGGGTCCGAGCGGCCGACGGCGGGGACGGCGACCGGGACCGGGCGGATCCCGGTGGTGCCCGGTTTCGCACCGCCCACGGCGTCCGGCTCGCCCAAGGCGGCGGGGCGCGAGCTGCGCAGCAGGGTGCCCCGCTCCTCGCACGACTCGGTGGTGTTCGCCGCGGCCCGGCCCGACGCCGTGCGCGCCGTCGAGGAGTCGAGCAGGGGCCGGGTGCCCGGGCTCGCGCCGCTGCGGGTCGGCAGGATGGCGGCGTCGCCCTTCGCCTTTCTGCGCGGCGCGGCGGGGCTGATGGCCCATGATCTGGTCGGCACCCCGGTCACCGGGGTCGCCGCGCAGATCTGCGGTGACGCGCATGCGGCCAACTTCGGCCTGTACGGCGATTCGCGCGGCCATCTGGTGATGGACCTCAACGACTTCGACGAGACCGTGGCGGGTCCGTGGGAGTGGGACGTCAAACGTCTCGCCGCCTCCCTGGTGCTGGCCGGGCGTGAGGCGGGCGCGGACGAGGACAGCTGCCGGGGCGCCGCCCACGACGCGGTGGGGGCCTACCGGCGCACGATGCGGCTGCTGGCCAAACTGCCCGCGCTCGACGCGTGGAACGCGATCGCGGACGAGAAGCTCGTCTCGCACGCGGACGCCCGCGATCTGATGGGCACGCTGGAGCGGGTGTCCGAGAAGGCGCGGAAGAACACCAGCGCCCGGTTCGCCGCGAAGTCGACCGAGGCGGTTCCCGAGGAGGACGGTTCGCCCGGCGGGCGAGGGGCGCGGCGGCGCTTCGTGGACGCGCCGCCCGTGCTGCGCCGGGTGCCGGACGCCGAGGCGGCGGCCGTGGCCGCCTCGCTCGAGGAGTACGTGGGCACCCTCGCCGACGACCGGCTGCCGCTGCTCGCCCGGCACGCGATCCATGACGTGGCGTTCCGCGTCGTGGGCACCGGCAGCGTCGGCACCCGGTCGTACGTGGTCCTGCTGATCGACCACAGGGGCGAGCCGCTGGTGCTCCAGGTGAAGGAGGCGCGCGCCTCGGCGCTGCTGCCGTATCTGGCCGCCGCCGGTTTCCGGTCGCCCTCGGTCGCGCACGAGGGGCGCAGGGTGGTGCTCGGGCAGAAGCGGATGCAAGTCGTCAGCGACAATCTGCTGGGCTGGACCACGGTTGACGGCAGACCGTTCCAGGTACGGCAGTTCAGGAACCGCAAGGGGAGCGTGGACCCGGCGGCGCTGGCGGACGGACAGCTGGACGACTACGGCCGGATGACCGGCGCGCTGCTGGCCAGGGCCCATGCGCACAGTGTCGATCCGAGGCTGGTCGCCGGCTACACCGGCAAGAGCGACGAGCTGGACTCGGCGGTCGCCGCCTTCGCCGTCACGTACGCCGACCGTACGGAAGCGGATCACGCGGAGCTGCTGGCGGCGGTCAGGAACGGGCGGATAGCGGCCGAGCTCGGGGTGTGACCCCCGTACGGCCCCGTAGGCTGGTGCGGTGATGCAGGACGTCCCCGGGGAGCCGACGATCCGTAACGACGACAAGCAGGACGTGCCAGACGTGCCGGATGTGACGCAGCCCACGACCCCGTCGTCGGATGCCCCGCCTCGTCCTGAGGCGCGGCTGGAGAAGGCGGTGCGGGCGGCCGAGCAGGCGCTCATCGAGTTCGAGATCGCGCTGGAGACCTTCCGGGTCGAGGTGGAGAACTTCTCCCGGCTGCACCACCAGCGGCTCGGCCCGATGTACTCCAGGCTCGACGAGCTGGACGCGCTGATCGCCGAGGCGAAGGCGAAGCACTCCGGCGATCCGGAGGATCTGCGCAAGGCCCAGGAGGCCCGCGCGATGGTCCAGCCGATGCCCGGGGTCGAGGAGCTGTTCCACGACTGGCTGGACTCGGAAGGTCTGTCGCCCGAGGCGGCCGCGATGCTCACCGATCAGCCGGTCCGGCCGCCCAAGCGGGTACGGCCGAGTGACGAGGCCCGCAAGCTCTACCGCGATCTGGCCCGCAAGGCCCATCCCGACCTCGCGCAGGACGAGCCGGAGCGGGCGCGGCGTGAGGAATTCATCACACGGGTCAACGCGGCGTACGGGCGCGGCGACGAGCCGCTGCTGCGGGAGCTGGCCGAGGAGTGGGCGGCGGGCCCTGCCCCCGCCGAGCCCCGGCTGAGCGAGAGCGACGAGCTCTACGCCCGGCTGGACTGGCTCTCGCAGCGCAAGGAGCTGCTGACGCTGGTCGCCAAGGATCTTGAGGAGAGTGCGATCGGCTCCATGCTGCGGATGGCGCCCGACGACCCTGACCGGCTGCTCGAAGAGATCGCCGAGCAGCTGCTGGCGCAGGTCGCCGAGCGTGAGGCCGAGCTGGCCGCGCTGGTGGGTTAGGTTTTTTGCGGACGTTTCGTGCCGGCCGGTCCGCCCGGTCCGGTTTGGTTTTCCGTACGAGAGAAGGCACCACCCATGAACTTCGCCCCGCTGCCCTCGGTCGATGTCGCGGCGGTCCCGTCCGACGGCTTCGTGCTGGACGTCCGCGAGGACGACGAGTGGGCGGCCGGTCATGCCGAGGGCGCCCTGCATATCCCGATGAGCGACTTCGTGGCGCGCTTCGGCGAGGTCACCGAGGCGGTGTCCGACGGACGCAAGGCCTATGTCGTCTGCCGGGTCGGCGGGCGCTCGGCGCAGGTCACCCAGTATCTGGTCCAGCAGGGTGTGGACGCGGTGAACGTGGACGGCGGAATGCTCGCCTGGGACGGCGCGGGACGCCCGATGGTGACGGACGACGGCAGCCCGGCGTTCGTGCTCTGAGCGCCCGTCAGGGGCCCTTGGAACATGAACGAGAGGCCTGGGCAAGGTCGTTGGGAGCAGCCCTTGCGGACACGGCCTAGCGGTCGAAGTCCAGTTCCACCTCGGCCGTCGCCGGGTGGGACTGGCAGGCCAGTACGTAACCGGCGTCCGTCTCCTCCGGCTCCAGGGCGAAGTTGCGGTCCATCCTGACCTCGCCCGAGACGAGGAACGCCCTGCAGGTGCCGCACACGCCGCCTTTGCAGGCGTACGGGGCGTCGGCGCGGCTGCGCAGCACCGTCTCCAGCAGGGATTCGCCTTCCCTGACCGGCCAGTTGCCCGAGCGGCCGTCGAGCGTCGCGGTGAGCGTGCTGCCCTCGGGCGCGCGCGCCGCCGCGGTCGAGGGCGACTTGGCGATGGCGGTGCCGCCGGCCGTCGCCTCGTCCACGTGGAAGATCTCCTGATGGATCAGGCCCCGGGGGACGCCGAGCCCGCGCAGCGCGCGGTCAGCCCCGGCGACCAGACCGAGCGGGCCGCACAGGAACCAGCCGTCGACATCGGCCACCGGCAGCAGCGCGGGCAGCAGCCCGGTCAGCCGCTCCTGGTCGAGCCGTCCCGAGGGCAGCCCGGTCTGCTGCTCCTCCCGTGAGACGACGGTGACCAGTTGGAAGCGGTCGGGGAAGCGGTCCTTGAGGTCGGCGACCTCCTCCAGGAACATCGTCGACGCCACGGAACGGTCGGCGCGGACCAGACAGAACCGGGCCGCCGGCTCCCGCGCCAGCAGCGTGGCGGCGATCGACAGGACGGGAGTGATCCCGCTGCCGCCGACGACGGCGGCGAAATGCCCGGCGCGCGGCTCCAGGACGAACCGGCCGGTCGGCTCCATCACGTCGACCGTGTCGCCCACGGCCAGTTCCTTGAACGCGTACGTCGAGAACTCGCCGCCGTCGACCAGCCGGATCCCCACCCGCAGCACGGGCTCGGCCCCGGCGGGCGCGCAGATCGAGTACGTACGCCGGATCTCCGTGCCCGCCACCGTCCTGCGCAGGGCGACATGCTGGCCGGGGGTGTGCCGGAACGTCTCGCGCAGCGCGGGCGGTACGGCGAAGGTCACGGCCACCGCGTCGTCGGTGAGCCGCTCGACCTCGCTGACCCGGAGCGGATGGAACATCTACAACTCCTTGAAGTGGTCGAACGGTTCGCGGCAGGCCGCGCAGCGGCGCAGTGCCTTGCACGCGGTGGAGGAGAACCGGCTGAGCAGTTCCGTGTCGGTGGAGCCGCAGTGCGGGCAGCGGATGGCGAGCGAGAGCGGCACGGGGCCGGCGGCGCCCTGCGGGCGGGGTGGCGCGATGCCGGACTCGGCGAGCTTGCGGCGGCCTTCGGCGCTGATGTCGTCCGTCGACCAGGGTGGGGAGAGCACCGTGACGACGGAGACCTCCGGCATCCCGCGCGCGTGCAGCGCCTCTTCGATGTCCGCCGACATCGTCTCGATCGCCGGGCAGCCGGTGTAGGTCGGGGTCAGCTCGACCCGGACAGAGCCCGGGCCGCTGACCCGTACAGAGCGCAGGACGCCCAGCTCCTCCAGCGTGACGACGGGCAGTTCGGGGTCGGGTACGGCGCCGGCGAGCCGGCGCAGCTCGGCCTCCAGCGCTGTCGGGGCGGTCGCCGCCGCCGGGACGGTCGCCGGGGTCGGGGTCGCGGTCGGGGCTGCCGGGGGATTCACCATGACGCCCCCGGGTGGCTGCGGTGCAGATGCTGCATCTCGGCGAGCAGCCGGCCGAACGGCTCGGTGTGCAGCCCCTGCCGCCCGGCGCCCGCCGTCCAGGCCCCCGAGTCGGGTCCTGTCGGTACGGACAGGGTGGCCCGCTTCAGGACCTCCGTGACGGACTCGGTCCAACTCGCCCGCAGGGCCGCCCAGTCGACGTCGAGCGTCTCCAGCCCGGCCGCAGGCCGGAACATCTCACCGGTGAAGCGCCAGAGCGCCTCCAGGCCGCGCGTCATTCGCTCGTGGCTCTCCGCCGTGCCGTCACCGAGCCGCAGCGTCCACTGCTCGGCGTGGTCCCGGTGGTAGGTGACCTCTTTGACGGCCTTCGCGGCGAGCGGGGCCAGCTCGCCGTCCCCGGCGGCCAACTGCCCGTACAGCAGCAGTTGGTAGGTGGAGAAGTAGAACTGGCGGGCGATGGTGTGCGCGAAGTCGCCGTTCGGCTGCTCGACCAACTGCAGGTTGCGGAAGGCGCGCTCCTCCCGGAGATACGCCAGCTCGTCCTCGTCACCGACGAGGGAGAGCAGCACCCGGGCCTGGCCCAGCAGGTCGAGCGCGATGTTGGCGAGCGCCACGTCCTCTTCCAACACCGGGGCGTGGCCCGCCCACTCCCCCAGCCGGTGCGAGAGCACCAGCGCGTCGTCGCCGAGGGCGAGGGCCGCGCTCACAGGTGCTTCACCCCGTCCGGGATCTCGTAGAACGTCGGGTGCCGGTACGCCTTGTCGGCGGCCGGGGCGAAGAACGGGTCCTTCTCGTCGGGCGACGACGCCTCGATCGCGGTGGACGGCACGACCCAGATCGAGACGCCCTCGCTGCGCCGGGTGTACAGATCCCGGGCGTTGCGCAGGGCCATCTCGGCGTCCGGGGCGTGCAGGCTGCCCGCGTGGGTGTGCGAGAGCCCGCGCCGGGAGCGTACGAAGACCTCCCACAGGGGCCAGTCGGTCGAGCCGCTCATGCCGCTGCCTCTCCGCCGTGCGCCCGGGGTGCCGTGTGCTTCGCCGCGTAGGCGGCGGCGGCGTCGCGGACCCAGGCGCCCTCGTCGTGCGCCCGCCGGCGCTGGGTGAGCCGCTGCTCGTTGCAGGGGCCGTTGCCCTTCAGGACCTGCTGGAACTCCGTCCAGTCGATCGCCCCGAAGTCGTGCTTGCCCCGCTCCTCGTTCCAGCGCAGGTCCGGGTCGGGGAGCGTGAGACCGAGGGACTCGGCCTGCGGGACGGCGATGTCCACGAACCGCTGGCGCAGCTCGTCGTTGGAATGCCGCTTGATGCGCCAGGCCATGGACTGCGCCGAGTGCGCCGAGGCGTCGTCGGGCGGGCCGAACATCATCAGCGACGGCCACCACCAGCGGTCCACCGCGTCCTGCGCCATCGCGTGCTGGGCGGGGGTGCCCTTGCTCAGCGCCAGCAGCAGCTCGTAGCCCTGCCGCTGGTGGAAGGACTCCTCCTTGCAGATCCGGACCATCGCGCGGGCGTACGGCCCGTAGGAGCAGCGGCAGAGCGGGACCTGGTTGGTGATCGCGGCGCCGTCCACCAGCCAGCCGATCGCACCGACGTCCGCCCAGGTCAGAGTCGGATAGTTGAAGATCGACGAGTACTTCTGGCGGCCGGAGTGCAGCTTGTCCAGCAGCTCGTCACGGCTCGTGCCGAGCGTCTCCGCCGCGCTGTAGAGGTAGAGGCCGTGGCCCGCCTCGTCCTGGACCTTGGCCATCAGGATCGCCTTGCGGCGCAGCGAGGGCGCGCGGGTGATCCAGTTGGCCTCCGGCTGCATGCCGATGATTTCCGAATGGGCGTGCTGCGCCATCTGGCGGACCAGCGAGGCGCGGTACGCGTCCGGCATCCAGTCGCGCGGCTCGATGCGCTCCTCGGCGGCCACGGCCGCGTCGAACGCGGCCTCGAACGCCTCCGCCACTCCCGCCGTCGTTTCCGGCGCGGCCTCTGCCGTCATCAGGACTCCTACCGACCGATCGTTCGGTTCATGGACTTCAATGGTGGGTCGGCGGCCCGTAGGGTGTCAACCCTTGGATGGCTCGCGGGGGGCGCGACGGCGATCGGGGCGGGATGGTTTCGTACGACGACGAGGGTGCGCGGGAGACGCCGCCCCCGCCAGGCCCCGGTATCGCGGGGCTCTCCTTCCCCTTCCAGGTGGCCGCCGCCGTCGCGCTCGCCGTCGTCGGACTGCTCGGCTGCGCGCATCTGGCCATGGTGTTCCTCTACGTCGCCCCCTCGAACACGGTGACCAAGGAACACGGCAAGGCCGTCGCCGAGTGGGTCAATCCCGAGTTCGAGCAGAACTGGAAGCTGTTCGCCCCCAACCCCCTCCAGCAGAACATCCACGTCGAGGCGCGTGCCGAGGTCGAGACCGCGGCGGGGGAGCGCACGCTCAGCCGCTGGATCGACCTCTCCGCCGAGGACGGCGCGGTGATACGGGGCAATCCCCTGCCCAGCCATGTCGACCAGAACGAACTGCGCCGCGCCTGGGACTTCTACACCGGCTCCCACGACGACAAGGACCGTCCGGTCGGCACGCGCGGCCAGCTCTCCGAGGGCTATGTCCGGCGCATCGTGATGCTGCGGCTAACGGGACACGACCTCGGCGGGTCCGTGGCCCGCGTCCAGCTCAGGTCGTCCACCAGCACCGTGCCGGCCCCGCCGTGGAGCGACGAGAAGATCAACACCCGGCCCGTCCTGCACACCTACTCCTGGTGGACGGTGAACTCCGCCGACCTGCCGGCCGGCGCGGGCGGCGTCCGTACGAGGACGGCGCGGTGAACGCGGCACGCGCGGTCCAGCGGATCACCGGCGCCGCCCTCGGCCCGTACCAGAGCGCGGTCGTCCGGATCGGCTTCGCCGGCACCTGGCTGGTCTTCCTGCTGCGCGAGCTGCCGCACCGCCGCGAGCTGTACGGACCCGACGCGCCGTGGAGCTGGGACATGGCGAGCCAGCTCATCGCGGGCAACGGCGCCTTCAGCACGCTCATGTGGTCGCGGAGCACGGTGTGGTTCGAGATCGTCTACGCCGTCGCCGTCGTGTCAGGGCTGCTGCTGATGCTCGGCTGGCGCACCCGCGCCATGTCCGTGGTGTTCATGCTCGGCGTGCTGTCGCTGCAGAACCGCAGCGTCTTCGTCGGCGACGGCGGCGACAACGTGATCCACGTGATCGCGATCTACCTCGTCTTCACGCGCTGCGGCCAGGTCTGGTCGCTGGACGCCCGTCGGGCGGCGCGAGCCGCGCGTGCCGGGGAGGAGCGGGGCGGGCAGGAGCGCGCCGCGGACCGGGCGGGGCCCGTGCTGTGGGCGGTCCTCGGGGCCGTCCTCCTCGGCGCCACGCTGCTGGGCCGGGTCCAGGGGGAGGGCTGGCTGCGGGTCCTGCTCTGGGGGCTGTGGGGCACGGCGGCCCTCTGGTGGGCGCTGAACCGCTACGCGCCCGGCGGCCAGCCGCGCGCCCTGCTGGACGTCCTCGCCAACATCCTCCACAACACGGCCCTCGCCGTGATCATGGGCCAGGTCTGTCTCGTCTACGCCACGGCCGGCTGGTACAAGATCCAGGGCTCCCGCTGGGGCGACGGCACGGCCCTGTACTACCCGCTGAAGCTCGACTACTTCACGCCTTGGCCCGCCCTCTCCGACCTGCTCGCCGCCAACGGCACGATGGTGATGCTGGTGAGCTACGGCACCGTCATCGTGCAGGTGGCCTTCCCGTTCACGCTGTTCAACCGGCGCGTCAAGAACGTGCTGCTGGTCGCGATGATGCTGGAGCACGCGGGCATCGCCGTCCTGCTGGGGCTGCCGTTCTTCTCCCTCGCGATGATCGCCGCCGACGCGGTGTTCCTGCCGACGGGCTTCCTGCGCAGGCTCGGCGGCCGGGCCGAGACCGGCCGTGGCCGGCTGCTGACCCGGGGCAGAGCCGTACTGCCCGGTCAGCGCGACGGCAGCGACGAACAGCCCCGCGCGCTCGCCGACGAGCGGCCCGTAGGCTGAGGCGATGAACGACGCCGACGCCGCCGCCCGTGCCGTACGGCAGTGGCGGGAGGCAGGCCCCGAGCTGGTCGTGCTCGACGGCTTCCACGCACTCAAGCACGCGCTGCGCTTCGGCGCCGACGTACGGTCGGCCGTCACGAGCGACAAGGCGGCGGCCCTGGCGCTGGCCGCCGAACTCGCCGACGACCTGACCGAGCAGATCGGCGACTCCCTCGTGGAGGTGCCGGCCCAGGTCCTGAAGGAACTGGTGCCCCGGGTCCACGCCACCCGGATCGCCGCCCTGGCGGTCCGGCGCGAGCGCCGCGTCAATCTGGCCGAGCTGTCCGCGCTGCCCCGCCCGTCCCCCGTGGTCGTCCTGGACAACCCGCGCAATCTGGGGAACGTCGGCGCCGTCGTACGGCTCGCCGCCGGTTTCGGGGCGACCGGGGTGGTCACCACCGGCGATCTGGACCCCTGGCACGCCAACGCCGTACGGGCGGGCGCGGGGCTGCACTTCGCCACCGCCGTCGAACAGCTGCCCCTCGACGACTTCCCTCCGGGCCCGCTGTACGCGCTCGACCCGGAGGGGGCCGACATCAGGTCCGTCACCCTGCCGGACGACGCCCTGCTCGCCTTCGGCTCCGAGCGGCACGGGCTCTCGGCCGAGGTGCGGGGCAGGGCGGCCGGACTGCTGTCGCTGCCGATGCGACCGCAGGTGTCCAGCTACAACCTCGCGACCAGTGTGGCCATGACGCTGTTCCACTGGACGGGCCCGAAGGCCTGACGGCGGCGCCGCCGTCAGGCCTGGCGGCGGACCTCCACCACCCGGAAGCGGTTCGCCACGAACGCCGCGTCGCACAGCGCCGCGTTGGCCGCGGGATTGCCGCCCGAGCCGTGGAAGTCCGAGAACGCCGCTGTCTGGTTCACATAGACGCCGCTGGTGAGATTGAGCGAGAGCTGCGCGCGCTCCTCCAGACAGACGTCCTCGATCGCGCGCTCCGCCTCCTCCGAGGTCGTGTACGCGCCGACCGTCATCGCGCCCCGGTCGCGGACCGTGCGCCGCAGCAGCTCCACCGCGTCCTCCGTGGAGTCCACGGCCACGGCGAACGACACCGGGCCGAAGCACTCAGCGAGATACGGGACGTCGTCCCCGCTCTCCCACACCTTGCGCGCGCCGTCGCTCTTCACGATCACCGGCGTACGGACCACGGCGTCGGGGAAGTCCGGGTGGGCGATCTCACGGGACGCAAGCGCCACCTCGCCGAGCCCGGCCGCCGCTTCCAGCCTGGCCTTCACGTCGGGGTTGACGAGGGCGCCCAGCAGGGCGTTGGCCCGCGCGTCGTCGCCGAGCAGGCCGTCGACCGCCGCGGCGATGTCGGCCACCACCTCGTCGTACGACTTCTCGCCCGCGTCCGTCGTGATCCCGTTGCGCGGAATGAGCAGGTTCTGCGGGGTGGTGCACATCTGGCCGCTGTAGAGCGACAGCGAGAAGGCGAGGTTGGCGAGCATGCCCCGGTAGTCGTCGGTCGAGTCGATGACGACGGTGTTGACGCCCGCCTTCTCCGTGTAGACCTGCGCCTGCCGGGCGTGGGTCTCCAGCCAGTCGCCGAAGGCCGTCGAGCCCGTGTAGTCGATGATCCGGATCTCGGGGCGCACGGCGAGCGTCTTGGCGATGCCCTCGCCGGGCCGCTCCACGGCGAGCGCCACCAGATTCGCGTCGAAACCGGCCTCGGTGAGCACCTCGCGGGCCACCCGGACCGTGAGCGCGAGGGGCAGCACGGCGCGAGGGTGCGGCTTGACCAGCACCGGGTTGCCGGTGGCCAGGGAGGCGAACAGGCCCGGGTAGCTGTTCCACGTCGGGAAGGTGTTGCAGCCGATCAGCAGGGCGATGCCGCGCGGGACGGCCGTGAAGGACTTCCGCAGCTCCAGCGGGCCGCGCTTGCCCTGCGGCTTGGACCAGTCGGCCACGGCGGGCGTCCTGGTCTGCTCCTGGTACGCGTACGCCACGGCCTCCATGCCGCGGTCCTGCGCGTGCGGTCCGCCGGCCTGGAACGCCATCATGAACGCCTGGCCGCTGGTGTGCATGACCGCCTGCGCGAACTCATGCGTCCTGGCGCTGATCCGCGACAGGATCTCCAGGCAGACCAGCGCGCGCGTCTCGGGCCCCGCCTGCCGCCAGGCAGCGCCGCCCGCGCGCATCGCGGGCAGCAGCACGTCGATGTCGGCATGCGGGTACTCGATGCCGAGCGCGGGTCCGTACGGCGAGATCTCGCCACCCGCCCAGCCGTCGGTCCCCGGCTGGTCCAGCTCGAAGCGGGTGTCGCGCAGCGAGTCGAAGGCGGCGAGCCCGTCGGCGGGGGCGCTCTCGCCGTACGCCTTCGGGTGCTCGGGGTGGGGGGACCAGTAGGCGCGGCTGCGGATCGCGTCGAGCGCCTGGTCGAGCGTGGGCCGGTGGGCCTCGGCGAGCTTCTGGGGGGTGAGCTGAGCGGCCATGACGGACCAACTCCTCATCGAGCTGGGGCAGGGACACGAGCAGAGACACGTACGGAAGGACAGGGTTAGAGTAACCGAACGATCGGTCGGTGCCAGGGGGCCCGCAGAATCTGTGGACAACTCACCTGTGGATCAGGCATGCGAGAGGATCGCGACCATGACAGCTATCGAGACCTCGCGGACCGTCGCGGTCGTCGGGGCGGGCACCATGGGCCAGGGCATAGCCCAGGTGGCGCTGGTGGCGGGCCATCCCGTACGGCTCCACGACACCGCACCGGGCCGCGCAGAGCAGGCGGCGGCCGCCATCGTGGGCCGCCTCGACCGGCTCGTCGACAAGGGCAGGCTGACCGGGCAGGCGCGGGACGCCGCACGGGACCGGCTGCGGCCGGCCGCCGACGTCGCCGAGCTGGCCGACGCCGCGCTCGTCGTGGAGGCCGTCGTGGAACACCTCCCCGCCAAACAGGAGCTGTTCGCGGCCCTGGAGGCCGTTGTCGCCGACGACTGCCTGCTCGCCACCAACACCTCGTCCCTGTCCGTCACGGCCGTCGCCGGCGCGCTACGCCTGCCGGGGCGGCTGGTGGGACTGCACTTCTTCAACCCGGCGCCGCTGCTCCCCCTGGTCGAGGTCGTCAGCGGGTTCGCGACGGACGAGGCGGCGGCGGACAGCGCGTACGCGACAGCGGCCGCGTGGGGCAAGACACCGGTGCGCTGCGCCGACACCCCAGGCTTCATCGTCAACAGGATCGCCCGGCCCTTCTACGCCGAGGCGTTCCGGCTGTACGAGGAGCGGGCCGCCGATCCCGCCACCATCGACGCCGTGCTGCGCGAGGGCGCCGGTTTCCGGATGGGCCCCTTCGAGCTGACCGACCTGATCGGCCAGGACGTCAACGAGGCCGTGACGCGCAGCGTGTGGGACTCCTTCTTCCACGACCCGAAGTTCACCCCCTCGCTGGCCCAGCGCCGGCTCGTCGAGTCGGGCCGGCTCGGCCGTAAGACGGGCCACGGCTGGTACCCGTACGGCGAAGGCGCCCCTGCCCCCGAACCCCACACGGCCGAGCCCTGCGACCCCCCGGCGGCCGTGGGGATCCGGGGCGATCTCGGACCCGCCGCCGCGCTGCCCGGGATGATCGGGGAAGCCGGCATCAAGGTCAGTGACGACGAGCGGGAGTACGGGCCGGACAGCCTGATCGTGCTCCCCGGCGGTACGTATCTCGGCCTCGCCTCCGGCGCCGCCGCCTCGGACGGCGCCGACGGCACGTACATCCACTTCGACCTCGCCCTGGACTACCGCTCCTGCACTCGGGTGGCGCTCGCCCCCGGCGCGGGCGTCGACCCCGCGGACCTGCGGGCCGCCATCGGCCTCTTCCAGCGGCTCGGCAAGAAGGTCAGCGTCATCGAGGACGTCCCCGGCATGATCGTCGCCCGTACGGTCGCCATGCTGATCGACTTCGCCGCCGACGCCGAGGGGCGCGCGGTCGCGAGCGCCGATGACATCGACACCGCCATGACGCTCGGCGTGAACTACCCGGGCGGCCCCGGAGAGTGGTCCCGGCGGCTCGGCGCGCACTGGGCGGAGGACTTCCTCACCGAACTCGCGCAGATGTATCCGGGGGGCCGCTACAGCCCCTCCCGGGCCCTGGTCAGGCTCGGCGGGAACCGGCGGCAGGGCGGTGGGCGGTCATGACCACGGCGCGGCGCGACACGTACACGCCGGAGACCCTGCTGACGGTCGCCGTGCGGGTCTTCAACGAGCGCGGCTACGACGGCACGTCGATGGAGCATCTCTCCAAGGCGGCCGGGATCTCCAAGTCGTCGATCTACCACCATGTCGTCGGCAAGGAGGAGCTGCTGCGGCGGGCGGTCAGCCGCGCCCTGGACGGCCTGTTCGGGATCCTCGACGACGAGGGGGCGACGAAGGGGCGGGCGGTGGCGCGCGTCGAGTACGTCACCCGCCGCATGGTCGAGGTGCTGATCGCGGAGCTGCCGTACGTGACGCTGCTGCTGCGGGTGCGGGGCAACACCGAGACCGAGCGCTGGGCCATGGAGCGGCGGCGCGAGTTCGACCAGCGGGTGGCCGAGCTGCTGAAGGCGGCGGCGGCCGAGGGCGATCTCCGTGACGACCTGGACAGCAGACTGGCGACCCGGCTGCTGTTCGGCATGGTCAACTCGCTGGTGGAGTGGTACCGGCCGCACGCGCCGGGCGGCTACGAGGGCCGGCAGGTCGCCGACACGGTCGTACGGCTGGCCTTCGACGGCCTGCGCAAGCCGTAAGGCTCACACACCGAGACTGGTCAGAGCGCGGGACCCGGGTCCAGGTCCGTCTCCTCGAAGACCAGCAGCGTGCGGGTCGAGAGCACTTCCGGCATGGACTGCAGCCGGGTCAGGACCAGCTCGCGCAGGGTTCGGTTGTCCGGGGTGTGCACCAGCAGCAGGACGTCGAAGTCGCCGCTGACCAGCGCGATGTGCGCGGCGCCCGGCAGCTCCTGGAGCTGTTCGCGCACCGTGCGCCAGGAATTCTGGACGATCTTCAGGGTGATGTAGGCCGAGGCGCCCTGACCCGCCCGCTCATGGTTGATCCGGGCGCTGAAGCTGCTGATCACGCCGTCGTCGAGCAGCCGGTTGATCCGGGCGTACGCGTTGGCGCGCGAGACGTGGACGCGCTCGGCGACGGACCGTATCGAGGCGCGCCCGTCCGTCTGCAGGATGCGCAGGATGTCGCGGTCGATGTCGTCCAGCGGGCGCGGCGGCTGCGCCGGCTCGGCTCTTTCGCCGCGTGCCCCGCCGTCGCCTTCGGCCATTTGTTCAGCTGCCATGTCCCCCTGCCTCTCCGCCGTGGACGCCCTGTGTCCATCCCAAGCTGTGCAGAACCGTTTGTCCACAGGCTGGCGGCCCATGTAGCCAAAATGCGCCCGCGACCGAACAATCGGTAGGTGAGACGTGCCACATCCCGGCACTGCCCTCGCCCACTCCCAAGAGGAGGTGCACGCGTGAAGAAGAGCAGTACGCCGGTCCAGGAACCGCCCGCCACTGCCGCGTCCCGCCGGCCCACCCCGCCCCCGGCGTGGCAGCCCCGTACCGCCGCCGCGCCGCTGCTGCCGGACACCGAGCCGTACCGCGTGCTGGGCACGCCGGCCGCCGCAGCGGCCGATCCCGCGCTGCTGCTGCGCCTCTACGGCGAGCTGGTGCGCGGCCGCAGGTTCAACGCGCAGGCCACGGCCCTGACCAAGCAGGGCAGGCTCGCCGTCTACCCGTCGAGCACCGGCCAGGAGGCCTGCGAGATCGCCGCCGCGCAGGTCCTGCGCGAGCAGGACTGGCTCTTCCCCAGCTACCGCGACTCGCTGGCGGCGGTGGCCCGCGGCCTCGACCCCGTCGAGGTGCTCTCCCTGCTGCGCGGCGACCGGCACACCGGCTACGACCCGTACGAGCACCGCGTCGCCCCGCTGTCGACGCCGCTCGCCACCCAGCTCCCGCATGCCGTGGGCCTCGCGCACGCCGCCCGGCTCAAGGGCGACGACGTGGTCGCGCTCGCCCTCGTCGGCGACGGCGGGACCAGCGAGGGCGACTTCCACGAGGCGATGAACTTCGCCGCCGTATGGCAGGCGCCGGTCGTCTTCCTCGTCCAGAACAACGGCTTCGCGATCTCCGTACCGCTCGCCAAGCAGACCGCGGCGCCCTCCCTGGCCCACAAGGCCGTCGGGTACGGGATGCCGGGCAGGCTGGTCGACGGGAACGACGTACTGGCGGTGCACACGGTGCTCGGCGAGGCCGTGGAGCGCGCCAGGCGCGGCGGCGGACCGACCCTGGTCGAGGCCGTCACGTACCGCATGGAGGCGCACACGAACGCCGACGACGCGACGCGCTACCGCGACGACAGCGAGGTGGCGGCCTGGCGCGCGCACGATCCGGTCCGGCTGCTCGAACGAGAGCTGAGGGAGCGCGGAGTGCTCGACGACGAAGGTGCGGGCAAGGCGGCGCAGGCCGCCGACGAGATGGCGGCGGGGCTGCGCGAGCGGATGAACGCCGATCCGGTGCTGGACCCGATGGACCTCTTCGCACATGTCTACGCCGAGCAGACCAGCCAGCTCCGCGAGCAGGCCGAGATGCTGCGCGCCGAGCTGGACGCCGCGGGTGAGCCGCGATGACCACGGCAGCGGTAAAGCCGGCGCTGAAGCCCGCCACGATGGCGCAGGCGCTGCAGCGCGCCCTGCGCGACGCGATGGCCGACGACCCGTCCGTGCATGTCCTCGGTGAGGACGTGGGCACCCTCGGCGGGGTCTTCCGGATCACCGACGGTCTCGCCGCCGAGTTCGGCGACGACCGCTGCACGGACACCCCGCTCGCCGAGGCGGGCATCCTGGGGACGGCCGTCGGGATGGCGATGTACGGGCTGCGGCCCGTCGTGGAGATGCAGTTCGACGCCTTCGCCTATCCGTCGTTCGAGCAGCTGATCAGCCATGTGGCGAAGATGCGCAACCGCACCAGGGGCGCGATGCCGCTGCCGATCACGGTGCGGGTGCCCTACGGCGGCGGGATCGGCGGCGTCGAGCACCACAGCGACTCGTCCGAGGCGTACTACATGGCGACTCCGGGGCTCCATGTCGTGACGCCCGCGACGGTCGACGACGCGTACGGCCTGCTGCGTGCCGCCATCGCCTCCGACGATCCGGTGGTCTTCCTGGAGCCGAAGCGGCTCTACTGGTCGAAGGCGTCCTGGTCGCCGGACGCGCCGTCGGCGGTCGAGCCGATCGGCCGGGCCGTCGTGCGGCGTCCTGGCAGCAGCGCCACCCTCATCACCTACGGGCCCAGCGTCCCGGTCTGTCTGGAGGCCGCCGAGGCGGCTCGGGCCGAGGGCTGGGACCTGGAGGTCGTCGACCTGCGCTCGCTGGTGCCGTTCGACGACGAGACGGTCGCCGAGTCCGTACGGCGTACGGGCCGGGCGGTCGTCGTGCACGAGTCCAACGGGTTCGGCGGGCCCGGCGGTGAGATCGCCGCCCGGGTCACCGAGCGCTGCTTCCACCATCTGGAGGCGCCGGTGCTGCGGGTGGCGGGGTTCGACATCCCGTATCCGCCGCCGATGCTGGAGAAACACCATCTGCCGGGTGTCGACCGGGTGCTGGACGCGGTCGCGCGGCTCCAGTGGGAGGCGGACAGCTGATGCCCCAGGTGTTCGAATTCAAGCTGCCCGACCTCGGCGAGGGACTGACCGAGGCGGAGATCGTGCGCTGGCTGGTGTCGGTGGGCGATGTCGTCGCCGTCGACCAGCCGGTGGTCGAGGTCGAGACGGCCAAGGCGACGGTCGAGGTGCCCTGCCCGTACGGCGGCGTCGTGACGGCGCGGTTCGGCGAGGAGGGCAGTGAACTGCCCGTCGGCGCCGCCCTGATGACGGTGGCGGTGGGCACGCCGGACGGCGCCGCCGCCGAGCCGCCCGACGCCGAAGGTGACACGTCGGGCAATGTGCTGGTCGGATACGGCACGGGCGCACCGGCCCCCCGCAGGCGCCGGGTCACCCGCGAGCCGATCGGCGCCGCGAGCCGCGTCGCCGCGCGCCCCACACCCGCACCCGCACCCGCGTCTCCGCCCGCGTCCGTGCCTGCCGTGAACGGTACGGCGGTCGGCGCTGCGCCCTCGGGGCCCGTCGCGGTCATCTCGCCGCTCGTGCGGCGGCTCGCCCGGCAGAACGGGCTCGATCTGCGCGCGCTGACCGGCTCGGGCCGCGAGGGACTGATCCTGCGCTCCGACGTCGAGCAGGCGATCGTCCGGGCCGCCGAGGTGCCGCGGGCGCCGCAGCCGGCCGCCCCTGCGGCCGGCCAGGTCCGGATCCCGCTGCGCGGGGTGCGCGGCGCGGTCGCCGAGAAGCTCTCCCGCAGCCGGCGGGAGATCCCCGAGGCGACCTGCTGGGTCGACGCCGACGCCACGGAGCTGATGGCGGCCCGTACGGCCATGAACGCGGCCGGCGGTCCGAAGGTCTCGCTCCTGGCGCTGCTCGCCCGGATTTGCACGGCGGCGCTGGCCCGGTACCCGGAGCTCAACTCGTCGGTGGACATGGCGGCGGGGGAGATCGTCCGGTTCTCCGAGGTGCATCTCGGCTTCGCCGCCCAGACCGAGCGCGGCCTCGTCGTCCCCGTCGTCCGTGACGCGCACACCCGCTCCACCGACGCGCTGAGCGCCGAGTTCGGACGGCTGACGGAGGCGGGCCGGTCGGGCACGCTGACCCCGGCCGATCTCACCGGCGGCACGTTCACGCTGAACAACTACGGCGTGTTCGGGGTCGACGGCTCGACGCCGATCATCAACCACCCCGAGGCGGCGATGCTCGGGGTCGGCCGGATCATCCCCAAACCGTGGGTGCACGAGGGCGAGTTGGCGGTCCGTCAGGTCGTCCAGCTCTCGCTCACCTTCGACCACCGCGTCTGCGACGGCGGTACGGCGGGCGGCTTCCTGCGCTTCGTGGCGGACTGCGTCGAACAACCGGCGGTGCTGCTGCGCACGCTGTGACAGGACCATACTTCGGTCATGACCGCGTATGACGCCATCGTGCTGGCCGGAGGGGCCGCCAAGCGGCTCGGCGGCGCCGACAAGCCAGGGGTACGGGTCGGTGGCCGGGCACTGCTCGACCGGGTGCTCGGCGCCTGCGCCGGCGCCGGCCGTACCGTCGTCGTCGGCGGCAGACGGCCCACCGTACGGCCGGTGAGCTGGGCCCGTGAGGAGCCGCCGGGCGGCGGTCCGCTCGCCGCGCTCGAAGCGGGCGTACGGCATGTCGAGGCACCGGCCGTGCTGGTGCTCTCGGCGGATCTCCCGTTCCTCCGGACGGCGACCGTGGATCGGCTGATCGGTGCCCTCGCCGCGGGCGACGCAGAGGCGGCGCTGCTGACGGATGCCGAAGGCCGCGACCAGCCGCTGGTCGCCGCATACCGCACCGAGCCGCTGCGCCGCGAGATCGCGCTGCTGCACACCGAGTACGGCAGCCTCGCCGGGCTGCCACTTCGCCTGCTTCCACCCGAACTTGACCTGGTACGCGTCGAAGCGGGACCGCTGGCCTCGTTCGACTGCGACACCTGGGAGGACATCTCGGCGGCCCGCGCCCGGATCAGGGAGCATGGGACCGTGCTGGACGAATGGATCACCGCAGTCAAGGACGAACTCGGCATCGAGCTGGACGTCGACACGGGCGTACTGCTCGACCTCGCCCGCGACGCCGCGCACGGCGTCGCCCGGCCCGCCGCTCCGCTGACGACCTTTCTGGTCGGTTACGCGGCGGGGCAGGCGAGCGGGGACGGACCGCAGGCGGTCGCCGAGGCCGCCCGTAAGGCGACGGCGCTCGCGCTGCGCTGGGCGCAAGAGGGCGAGGGGGCCGACGGCGCCAAGGGGGACGAATCCGGATGACCGCTCCGGACCGCGGGACGGGGGCCGCGGCCAGGCCCGAGACGGACGGGGTCGAGGAGGCGCTGGCCCTGGTCGGCAGGCGACCACCGGAAGGGCGATCACGGGACGGAAGCGGCTCCGACCCGGAGCGGCGTATCGCCCTCCCCTGGGCGGCGGCCCGCGCCGTCGCGCAGCGCTCCGGCCGGCAGGGCGCCGCGCCGGACGCGCGGGCCCGCCGGGTGCCGCTCGACCGGGCCATCGGGGAGGTGCTTGCCGAGCCGTTGGCCGCGCTCACCGACCTGCCGTCCTTCGACACCTCCGCCATGGACGGCTGGGCGGTCTCGGGTCCCGGCCCCTGGTCGGTGATCGGCCCCCTCGGCGGCGACAACGACAGCCGTGAGGGCCGTACCGGGCGCGACGGCATCCTCGCCGGGCGCGGCGCGTGCGAGCCGCTTCCCGACGGCCTGGCGGTACGGATCGCCACCGGCGCCCGGGTCCCGCCCGAGGCGACCGCCGTCATCCGCAGCGAACATGCCCGCACGGACGCCAACGGCCATCTCCACGCCCAAGGCGATGTGGTGCAGGGTCAGGACATCCGGCCGCGCGGCCAGGAGTGCCGCTCCGGCGACCAACTGCTGCCCGCGGGAACGCCGGTGACCCCGGCGGTCCTGGGTCTCGCCGCGGCGGCGGGCTACGACGAACTGCTGACCGTCCCCCGGCCCCGCGTCGAGGTGCTGGTCCTCGGCGACGAACTGCTCATCGAAGGCCGCCCGCACGACGGACTCATCCGCGACGCCCTCGGCCCGATGATCGGCCCCTGGCTGCGGACCCTCGGCGCCGAGATCGTCGCCACCCGCCGGATCGCCGACGACGCGGGCGCCCTGTACCGCGCGGTCACGCGCTCCACCGCCGATCTCGTCATCACCACCGGCGGTACGGCGTCAGGGCCCGTCGACCATGTGCATCCCGTGCTCCACAAGGCGGGCGCCGAACTGCTGGTGGACGGCGTCACGGTCCGGCCCGGCCACCCCATGCTGCTCGCCGGACTGGCCCCCGGACGCCATCTGGTGGGACTGCCGGGCAATCCGCTCGCCGCCGTCTCCGGGCTGCTCACCCTCGCCGAGCCGCTGCTGCGCGCCCTGGCGGGACGGCGGACACCGCAGCCGTACCGGGTGCCGGTTCGGGACGAGATCCCGGGGCATCCGTCCGACACGCGCCTTGTACCCTTCGTCCACCGGGCCGAGCGGCTCGTACCCCTGCACTTCAGCGGTCCGGCGATGCTGCGCGGTATCGCCGCCGCGGACGGTCTCGCCGTTGTTCCGCCGGGCGGCGCGCTGCCGGGCGCCGAGCTGGAGGTTCTTGATTTGCCCTGGACGGCCGCAGTCGAGGGCGGGTGTTTCACGTGAAACTTCCCGGCCATGACGCGATGGCGCGGAACGCGGACGAGCATCTGGTCACCGCCCGGGTCGAACTGCCCCGCCGCCAGATCAACAGGCCGCTGGTCCAGGTCACCCGACGGCTGGTGATGGCACTGGCGGTCCTGTTCGTGACGGTCTTCATCGTCTGGATCGACAACAGCGGCTACCACGACAACTCCGACAACAACGTCGACTTCCTCGACGCCGTCTACTACGCGACCGTCACGCTCTCCACCACGGGCTACGGCGACATCGTCCCGTACAGCGACTCGGCGCGGCTGGTCAATGTGCTGCTGGTGACCCCGCTGCGGGTGCTCTTTCTCATCATCCTGGTCGGTACGACCCTTGAGGTCCTCACGGAGCGCACCCGGGAGGAATGGCGGCTGAACCGCTGGAGGTCCAACTTGCGTGATCACACCGTCATCGTCGGCTTCGGTACGAAGGGCCGGTCGGCGATGCAGACCCTGTGTGCCACGGGCCTCAAGAAGGACCAGATCGTGGTCGTCGACCCCTCGGTCAAGGTGATCGAGGCGGCCAACGCCGAAGGATTCGTCGGAGTCGTCGGTGACGCGACCCGCAGCGAGGTACTGCTGCGGGCCGAGGTGCAGCGGGCCCGGCAGATCGTCATCGCGACCCAGCGCGACGACACGGCCGTCCTGGTCACGCTGACCGCGCGCCAGCTCAACCGCCCCGCCAAGATCGTCGCCGCGGTGCGCGAGGAGGAGAACGCGCCGCTGCTGCGCCAGTCGGGCGCCGATGCCGTGATCACCAGTGCCAGCGCGGCAGGACGGCTGCTCGGCATGTCCGTCCTCAGCCCCACGGCGGGCTCGGTGATGGAGGACCTGATCCAGCAGGGCAGCGGCCTCGACCTCGTGGAGCGCCCGGTGATAAAGGCCGAAGTCGGCCTGGGGGTACGGGAGACGGACGATCTGGTGGTGAGCGTGCTGCGCGGCCACCGGCTGATGGGCTACGACGACCCGCAGGCGAGCCCGCTCCAGCTGACCGACCGGCTGATCACCATCGTGCGGGCGGAGAACCCGGTGACGCCCGACGCGACGAGCTGAGCCGGCCCGAGGCGGCGGCAGGGGCCGCCGCCGGTCAGGAGGCGTCGAACAGCGCGCTGACCGACTCGCCGTTGTGGATCCGCCGTACCGCCTCGGCCAGCGCCGGGGCGATCGACAGGACCCGCAGCTTCTCCGTGTGCTCCTCGATCGGTATCGGCACGGTGTTGGTGCAGACGATCTCCAGCACGTCCGGCTGCTCGGACAGCCGCTTCAGCGCGCCCGCGGCGAACAGCCCGTGCGTACAGGCCACCCGGATGGAGCGCGGGCCCCGCTCGCGCAGCCGGTCGAGGAGTTCCAGGACGGTACTGCCCTTGGCGATCTCGTCGTCCAGGACGATCACGTCCCGGTCGGTGATGTCACCGATCACGGTGCTGATGGAGACCCGGTCGTCGGCGAACCGCTGTTTGGCGCCGGCCGCGACCTGCGCCCCCAGCATGCGCGCGAACGTGGCCGCCTCCTTGGCGTTGCCCAGGTCGGGCGAGACGACCGTGGTCCGCGACAGGTCGTAGCCGTGGAAGTGGTCGGCCAGCTCACGCAGTGCGTGCAGATGGTCGACGGGCACCGAGAAGAAGCCGTGCACCTGCGGCGAGTGCAGCGTCATCGCCAGCACCCTGCTGGCGCCCGAGGTCACCAGCAGATCGGCCACCAGCCGGCCGCCGATGGAGATACGCGGCGCGTCCTTCTTGTCCGAGCGGGCGTACGCGTAGTGCGGCATCACGACGGTGATCCGGCCGGCCGAGGCGCCGCGCGCCGCGTCGCACATCAGCAGCAGCTCGACAAGGTTCTCCTGCACCGGCGTGACCAGCGGCTGGATGATGAAGACGTCCCGCTCCCGGCAGTTGGCCTGGAGCTGGACCTCAAGACAGTCGTTGGCGAAGCGGCTGACCCGCGTGGGACTGAGCGGAACCCCCAGATGCGCACACACCTCCGCCGCCAACGCAGGGTGAGCACTACCGCTGAATACAGCGATATCTCGCACGAATCCGCTCCTCGGCTGGCCGATCAGGGCGTATCTCACACTAGTAGCCCGGCCACGGGCCCGCTGCGGCGAGGTCCTCGTGCGGGCGGGAACGGGTGAGCGCGGTACCGGCCGGGGTACGTTCGGGCGTATGAAGGCAATCACGATCACCGAACCGGGTGGGCCCGACGTACTGGTGTGGTCCACCGTGCCGGATGCCGAGGCAGGTCCGGGGGAGGTACTCGTCGAGGTGGCGGCCTCGGCCGTCAACCGGGCGGATCTGCTCCAGCGGCAGGGCCACTACGAGCCGCCGCCCGGTGCCTCCCCCTACCCGGGGCTCGAATGCGCGGGCCGGGTCGTCGCGCTCGGGCCGGGGGTGGCCGGCTGGGCCGTCGGGGACGAGGTGTGCGCGCTGCTGGCCGGCGGCGGTTACGCCGAGAAGGTCGCCGTACCGGTGGGGCAGCTGCTGCCGGTGCCCGCAGGACTCGATCTGACATCGGCGGCGGGGCTGCCCGAGGTCGCCGCGACCGTGTGGTCGAACGTGTTCATGATTTCCCACCTGCGGCCCGGCGAGACGCTGCTGGTGCACGGCGGCGCGAGCGGCATCGGCACGATGGCGATCCAGCTGGCCAAGGCGGTCGGCGCGCGGGTCGCGGTCACCGCGGGCGGCCCTGAGAAGCTGGCGCGCTGCGCCGAACTCGGCGCCGACATCCTGATCGACTACCGCGAACAGGACTTCGTCGAGGAGATCCGCAAGGCCACGGACGGCGCGGGCGCCGATGTCATCCTCGACATCGTCGGCGCGAAGTATCTGGAGCGGAACGTGCGGGCCCTGGCCGTGAACGGCCGGCTCGCCGTGATCGGGATGCAGGGCGGTATGAAGGCCGAGCTGAACCTCGGCACACTCCTCGGCAAGCGGGCCGCCATCACGGCGACCTCGCTGCGCGCCCGCCCGGAGAGCGAGAAGGCGGCGATCATCGCCGCTGTGCAGGAGCATGTGTGGCCGCTGATCGCCGACGGGCAGGTCCGGCCGATCATCGACCAGAAGCTGCCCATGGCCGACGCGGCGGGCGCCCATCGCGCCCTGGAGGCCGGTTCGCACATCGGCAAGATCCTGCTGGTGGCGGGCTGACGCCCGGATCCGGCGACGAATACGTGGTGTGCCCCCTTCGGCGAGGGGGCACACCACGCCGGGTCCGGCAGGTGCGAGACAATGGGCACATGGATAAGCCGAGGAACGAACGTTCGCAGGAGAGCCCCCACGTGCTCGTGGTGGGACAGGACGGGATGGCGCTCGGCGGCGGCGACGCCGACAGCGAGCCGCGCGAGATCCCGGTGACGGAAATGGTCGAGCAGCCGGCGAAGGTCATGCGGATCGGCAGCATGATCAAACAGCTGCTGGAGGAGGTACGGGCGGCCCCTCTGGACGAGGCGAGCCGGGTCCGGCTGAAGGAGATCCACGCCGGTTCGGTGAAGGAGCTGGAGGACGGGCTCGCCCCCGAACTCGTCGAGGAACTGGAGCGGTTGTCGCTCCCCTTCACCGACGAGGCCATTCCCTCGGAGGCCGAGCTGCGTATCGCACAGGCTCAGCTCGTGGGCTGGCTCGAAGGGCTCTTCCACGGCATCCAGACGGCGCTGTTCGCCCAGCAGATGGCGGCCAGGGCGCAGCTGGAGCAGATGCGGCGGGCACTGCCGCCGGGCTCGATCCCCGAGGACGACGAAGACCAGAGCGGCCACGGCGCGCTCCGCTCGGGCCCGTACCTGTAAGCGAGCGGTATCCGTACACGAGCGGACTCGTACGACGACGGCCCGGCGCACCTCGCGGTGTGCCGGGCCGTCCGCGTGTCCGCCTCCGTTACGTCGCGGCCCTGCGGGACAGCGCCCCGCGCGAGCGGGTCACCAGCGCCGCCAGTACCGCGGCGCCCAGCGGGACGGCGATCAGGAGCAGCCCCAGCGTCTCCCAGGGGATGACGATCGGGATGTGCGGCACGGGCATCCTGCCCGACCCCGCGTCGATGGACTCCTGGTAGTTGGCCAGCGCGGACCGTTTCTCGGTCAGCCGCAGCCCTATCGCAGGCAGCACCCCGGACGCCGTGCCGAGCAGCACCCCCATCGCGGCCACCACCCCGCACTGGAAGCCGCTGAGCGTCCTGCGGACCCGGGAGGGCGCTCCGACGGCTGCGAGCGTCTTCAGATCGGCCTCGGCGTCGGCCTGGGCGAGGCCGGTGGCGATGCCGGCGGCGCCGATGGTGACCAGACCCGCGAAGATGCTCAGCGACAGCAGCACGATGCTGTTCTTGCTGACGTAGCCCTTCTCGACCTGGAGATCGACGGAGCTGCCGCTCTTGGCGAGTTCGGAGTCCAGCTTCTGCTGCTGGGCGCTGCTCGGCATCGAGGTGGTCGAGAAGTAGGCACCGAGCGGCACGGTGCTGATTCCCGCCGCCTTGGCGGCGGCCGGCGGAATCAGCATCTCCAGGCCGTAGGCGTTCGTGCCGGCGGGAACCTGGTGCGTCGTGAACTTCTTGACGGTGCCCGGCGGGTCCTCGCCCTTGGCACTGGCCTCGTCGGCGGCGGTCGGGTCGGTGATCAGCCGGATGCCCGCCTTGCCGTCCTTGCCGAGGTTCAGCTTGTTGAACGAGACCACATGGCCCGCGTCCAGCGCCTTGACGGCCGCCGGATCGTCGATGCCGAGGACGCTGAGCACCTTCGCGTCACCGACCGCCACACCGCCGTCGATGCCGCTGTACACGGTTGACTGGACGCAGCGCGGGTCGTCCGCGAGCTTGCGGCGCTCGGCCTTGGAGAACTTGGGCGTCTCGCCGTTGGCGTCGTTCTCCCAGAGCGGGCAGTTGTTGGCCGGGGGGACGACGACCTCGTAGCGCCCGCAGCCTTCGGCGTCGCTGTACGGGGAGCAGCCGGGCTTGCCGACGGAGATGCGGGCGATGTCCGCCTCCACGTCGACCGGGGTCGTCTTCGCGACCGCCTGGCGTGCGGTCGCCACGTCACGGCCGGCGTCCTCGGTGATCATCATGGAGATGGCGCCCCTGGGCAGGGACGGCTCGTACGCCGCCCTGTTCTCGGCGTCGCTGCTCGCCGCGTACGTGGACACGGCGACCGTACCGGCCACGGCGGCGAGTACGGCGGCCACGGCGGGCGCCGTACGGCCACGGTTGCGTACGGCGTCGCGCAGCGCGAGCCGCGGGGAGAGCGACATCCAGCGGCCCGCCTTGCCGAACAGCCCCACCAGAGCCGGGGTCAGCGCGACGACACCCAGCTCGGCGATGGCGCTGCCGCCGGCGACGACGGCGTACTGCTTGGTCATCGTCGACCCGTACAGGGCGAGCGCCCCGCCCAGCAGGAACGCGATCAGCCCGAGCGTCGGGAGCACCCTGCTGGTCCTGCGGACGCCGCGGCGGCCGGTGAGGGACGCCAGGACGGTCTGCCGGGACGCGGTGACCGCCGGGACGATCGCCGCCAGCAGACCGGTGAGTACGGCGAGCAGGGCGATGCCGAGCAGTTCCAGCGGCCGGACGTTGAAGCTGCCGAACCGCTGGCCCAGGACGTTCTCAAGGACGGGCTGCAGGGCGAGGGTCAGGCCGACACCCAGCACCGTACCGACGACGGCCGAGGCCACGCCGATGACCAGGCCGCCGGAGAGCACGATGGCCCGGATGTGCCGGCGGTCGCCGCCGTTGGCGCCGACGAGGCCGAGCTGCCGGCGCGAGCGCCGGGCGCCGACGGCGAAGGCGGGTCCTGCCAGCAGGCAGATTTCCAGCATCGCGAGGCCCACGACGGTCGCGGCAGCGGCGAGTTGTTCCGTGGCGGCGGAGGATTCCTGGTAGTTGTTCCAGTCCTTCGACTGGAACAGGGGGACATCGGCGTCGGCCGGCGGGTGCAGCATGACCGCTCGCGAGAGCACCGTTATGCCGCTTTTATTGGTGTTTTGCACCATGTTCCACGTGAAACCACCGGGCACGCTGACCAGCTGTGTGGAGGACTGGTAGCCGACTTCGAGTCCCTGCGCCTTGATGGCCTTTCCGAGCGGCGCGAGCAGCGCGCCGGGCAGGGCGTTGACCTGTTCGGCCTTCAGATCGCTCGGCAGTTCGTAGGCACCGACGATGCGGTAGTCGACGGCGAGCCCGCGTGCGGTGACCTTCGAGCCGATGTGCAGCCCGCTGTTCTTCAGGAACTGCGTGGTCGCCGCGACCTCGTTGATGTTCCGGGGGAACCGGCCTTTGGTGAGCCGGGCGATGCCCTTGGTCATCGGGTCCGTGGTGGTCAACTCGCGCACCTGGGTGGACAGCAGACCGTGGGTGGTGCGCAGCTTCGCCGAACCGACGGTGTCGGTCAGGGTCTTGGCGCCCGGCGGCAGGGCCTTGCGTATGTCGCCGTGGCCGTCGGGGTACGGCTTGTCGTCGAAGTCGCCGACCGGGCTGTACTGCTCGGCGTTCGGGGACTGGAGCAGGGGCGTGCCGCCGAGATCGGGATCGGTGAACCGCGCGTCGGCCGCGCCTATCTCCCGCTGCAGATTCTGCTCGGTGGACAGTTCGGCGCTGCGGATCGTCAGATCGGCGGCGCTCACCCCGAGGATGGGCAGCGCGATCATGGCGAGGACGAGGAAGCTGCGTCCCTTGAAGCGCCAGGCGTCGCGCCTGGCGATCCGGATCGCGGCACGCCAGGAGTGGTAACCGGTCATCACAGCTGGGCCGCCTGGCCGGTGAGCAGGGAGTCCGCCTCGCTGCGGATGGTCTGGTCGACGACGGCGCCGTCCCGCAGGAAGACCACCCGGTCCGCCCAGGCGGCGAACCGCGGTTCGTGTGTGACGAGGATGCCGGCCGCGCCCGCGTCGCAGCGGTTGCGCAGCAGGGCGAGCACCGATTCGCCGGTCTCGGAGTCCAGGGCGCCGGTCGGCTCGTCGGCGAGCACCAGCCGGCGGTCACCGACGAGGGCGCGGGCGATGGCCACCCGCTGCTGCTGGCCGCCCGACATCTCGTCGGGGAACCGGTCCGCCAGGGCTTCGAGCCCCATCTCGGTGAGTGAGGCGAGCGCTTCGACCCGGCTCTTGCGCGCGGAGACCCCGTCCAGTTCGCGCGGCAGGGCGATGTTCTCGGCCGCCGTGAGGGCGGGGATGAGGTTGTAGTCCTGGAAGACGTAGCCGATGCTGCGGCGGCGCAGCGCCGCTATCGTCTTGCGGTCGGCGGTGGTGATGTCCGTGTCCTCGACGATCACCCGGCCCGATGTGGGCATGTCGAGTCCGCCGGCGATGGTGAGCAGCGTGGACTTGCCGGAGCCCGAGGGACCCATGACGGCGACGAGTTCGCCGGGGAAGACATCGAGGTTGATGCCGCGCAGGGCGTGCACCTCGGTGGCCCCGCTGCCGTGGACGCGGGTCAGCTGCTGGAGCTGGAGCACCGGACGCTGTGCGCTCCGCGCGTCCGCCGAACTCTGTGACTCATGCGGCTGTTGTGGCTGCTGGGGCTGTTGTGACTGAGCAGGCATGTGGGGTCCCCCTTTGGGCGTACGTGTGGCGTATGTGTGGCGTGCGAATGGCGTTGTCGTCGGTGGCGGGACCGGCCGCGGGGGCCAGTCCCGGGTCAGCGCTGCTCGGCCGGCTGTCCGGTGGCCGCCTCGGTCACCGGCGCGGCCGGCTCGGGGGCTGCCGTGGCGTCCTGGTCGGCCGGCAGCATCGAGAGCCGCACCAGCCGGGCTTCGCAGTGGTCGAGCCACCTCGCCTCGGCCTCCGTCTGGAAGATCAGCTGTTCGAGTACGAGCAGCCAGGCCACCTCGTCCCGGTTCACCGGTTCGGTCCCGAGCGCGCGGGCCTTGAGCCGGGTGTAGTCCTGCATCGCCTGGACGGTGTGGTGGCGCTGCGACTGGATGACCTCCCGGATATCGACACCGGGCGCGCCCACCGCCATGGCGAGCTTGATCGCCAGTTCGTCACGCGGCGGGTTGCTGCGGTCGACGGGGGTGCGGAACCAGGAGTTCAGCTCCGCGCGTCCGGGGTCGGTGATCGCGTACAGCGCGTGCCCCGACCCGTCCTCCCCGTCCTGCTCGACCATCCCGTCCCGTTCGAGCCGGCTGAGGGTCGTATAGACCTGGCCGACGTTGAGCGGCCAGGTGGCACCCGTGCGGCTCTCGAACTCCGTACGCAGCTGGGAGCCGTAGCGCGGACCGCGTTCCAGGAGGGCGAGTAGCCCGTGGCGAATCGACATACTCAGTATGTATACCGAGTATGTCGTCGTCCGCAAGCGACCTGAGAGGGAGCTGTGCGGGTAGTACTCAAGGGGGACGGACGCGGTCAGCGGCGGCGCAGTCGCAGTCCGAGAAAGCCGAGACCCAGGCCGAACAGGGTGATTCCGGCTCCCAGGGTGAGCACGGGCACCGGCCGTTCGGATGACTTCCCCACCGCTTGAGGGTCCGGCCGGCGGGCCGCGTCGGGCAGCGGGACATCGGGAAGCGGCACGACGGGCGCGACCGACTGCGTGACCGGGGCCGAGGGGGACGGCGTCCCGGCCGAGGAGGACGCGTCGGCCGGAGGGGTGTCCTCGGGGCGGGAGACCTCGGGCCCCGTCGTCCTGCCGGGCCGCTCACGGCCCTCCCCCGCCGGCCGCCCGGCCAGCGAGGCACCCGCGTCGGGGGACGGGGGCGGCGACTCTTCGGCGTGCGCGACGACGGGCGGTACGGCGAGCAGCAGAGAGGCCGCAGCCGGCACCCAGCGGGCGCTGATTCGAAGCCGTGAAGTCACCGACTCAGCGTCACATGTGACTACACACCCGGCATCTCGGGCGCTCGGCGGGCTACTCCGGGTTGCCCGACGAGATCGTCAGCTCGAACTGGGTGCCCTTGGCGTCCATGGGGGAGCCGGCCGACGGGTACTGCTTGATCACCGCGTCCTGCGGGTACTGGGCGGTGTCGACGACGTCCTGCGGGTCCTTCCAGGTCCAGCCGGCGGCCCGCAGACACGCCTTGACCGAGAGCAGGTCCTTGTACCGCAGGTCGGGGGCTTCCACCTTCGTGGGGTCGCTGCCGTCCTCGATCGGGTCCTTGCACTTGTCGCTGTCGATCGTGCGGCTGCGGTCGGGACCCAGATGGCCGGCGACTGGGGCCGAGGACTTGTCATCGGTGGCGTTCTTGTCGTCGTCCCCGCCGGCCCGCATCGACAGCGCGATCCCGCCGCCGATCACCACCAGCGCGACCACGATCGAACCGACGATCACCGGCATGTTCCGCTTGCGGCCGCCTGTGCCGCCCGTGGCCGTCGGGTGCGGCGACATCGAGTACGGCGGCGGCGTCTGCTGCCCCGGCAGCTGGTAGCCGCCCGAATGCGGATAGCCGTAGCCCTGCACCGGCTGGTGCATCGGCTGCTGGTGCAGGGGCTGGGGTGTCGGCGCGCCGTACGGGCCCGGCTGCTGCGGGTACGGCGTCTGCAGGCTCTGCGGCGGCGGCGCCTGCAGCGACTGGTCGACCGGCGGGAAGACCGCCGAGGCGACCCCGGCCCCGCTGTTCGTCGGAGCGCCCTGGATGATCACCGGCGCACCGGTCTGATGCCCCGAGGGCAGGACGCGCATGCACTCGTCGCGCATCGCCTCCGCGCTCGGGAAACGCTCGTTCGGGTTCTTCTTCAGCGCCCGCGCGACGAGCGCGTCCATCGCCGGGGTGACCGTGCGGTTGATGCTGGACGGCGGGACCGGCTCCTCCTGCACGTGCGCGTACGCGATCGCCAGCGGCGAGTCCGCGTCGAACGGCAGCCGGCCCGTGAGGAGCTGGAAGAGCATGATGCCGACCGAGTACAGGTCGGAGCGCGCGTCCACGCCGCGCCCCAGGGCCTGTTCGGGCGACAGGTACTGCGGGGTGCCGACGACCATGCCGGTCTGCGTCATCGACGTGACGCCCGACTGCATGGCGCGCGCGATGCCGAAGTCCATCACCTTGACCACGCCGCGCTTGGTGATCATCACATTGCCCGGCTTGATGTCGCGGTGGACCAGACCCATCTCGTGGCTGGTCTCCAGCGCGGCGAGCACGTCGGCCGTCACCTTGAGCGCCTTGTCGGCCGGCATCGCGCCGTACTGCGCGATGTCCGTCTGGAGGACCGAGCCGAGAGGCTGCCCCTCCACGTACTCCATGACGATGTACGGCATCAGCGAGCCGCCCAGATCGTCTTCTCCGGTGTCGAAGACCGAGACGATGTTGGTGTGCGACAGTTTGGCGACGGCCTGCGCCTCACGCCGGAACCGCTCGCGGAACGACTGCTCGCGGCCCAGCTCCGTGTGCAGGGTCTTGATCGCGACCTGCCGGTCCAGCGCCGAGTCGTACGCCAGATATACGGACGCCATGCCGCCTTCGCCGAGCAGGTCACGAAGCTGGTACCGGCCGCCCGCGACCGAACCGCCCGCGTAGCGGCCGTGTGCGCCGTCCTGACTCATGACTGTGCTTCCCCCTAGGCCGCGACGATGCGCGAAGATCCCCCTATTTACAGGGCAAGTCTGCCGCAGGCCCCTCAGACGTCAAGCGAGGTGCCCGTTCCGTGACCGTACGCACAGCAAGCGTCTCGGAAGCGTTACAAGAACCTCAAGGAATTTGCATGCCTGCCACGGCACCGGGTTTGATGACCGGTCTCAGTGCCGGACCGGCGTGTCACCGGAAGGCTGTAGCGTGACGTGGCATAGCACCCTTGGGACATACCGATAACACCGCGGTCCGCGCATGTGGACAGAACCCCCATGCCGACAGACGCGGACAGAAACGACGGCGAGGACTGATGTCACCCGAACCCGAAGCAGGCGGCGGCGGCGTGCCGGATGCTGCGGACTCCTGGGGCGTCGGCGGGCTGGTCGGCGACGGCCGCTACCGGATGACTTACCGCCTGGGCCGCGGCGGCATGGCGGAGGTGTTCGCAGCCGAAGACGTACGGCTCGGCCGTACCGTCGCCGTCAAGCTGCTCCGCTCCGATCTCGCCGAGGACCCGGTCTCCAAGGCCCGCTTCACGCGCGAGGCCCAGTCGGTCGCCGGGCTCAACCACCACGCGGTGGTCGCGGTCTACGACTCCGGCGAGGACACCGTGGGCGGCCAGACCGTCCCGTACATCGTGATGGAGCTGGTCGAGGGCCGCACCATCCGTGACCTGCTGGTCAACGCCGAGGCGCCGCCGCCCGAGCAGGCGCTGATCATCGTCTCCGGGGTGCTGGAGGCGCTGGCGTACTCGCACCAGCACGGCATCGTGCACCGCGACATCAAGCCGGCGAACGTGATCATCACGGACGCCGGCGCGGTCAAGGTGATGGACTTCGGCATCGCGCGCGCCCTGCACGGCGTGCAGTCGACGATGACCCAGACCGGCATGGTCATGGGCACGCCGCAGTACCTGTCCCCCGAGCAGGCGCTCGGCAAGGCCGTCGACCACCGCAGCGACCTGTACGCGACGGGCTGCCTGCTCTACGAACTGCTCGCGCTGCGGCCCCCGTTCATCGGTGAGACGCCGCTCTCCGTCGTCTACCAGCACGTCCAGGACGCGCCCGTGCCGCCGTCCGAGGTCTCGGACGTGGCGCCGCCGGAGCTGGACGGTCTGGTGATGCGCTCCCTCGCGAAGGAGCCCGACGACCGGTTCCAGAGCGCCGAGGAGATGCGCGGCCTCGTCCAGTACGGGCTGCAGATGCTCCAGCAGCAGGGCAGCCACACCGGCACCTGGAACACCGGACCTGTGGACGCGCTGGGCGGCGCCGGCGCCATGGGCGGTACGGCGACGACGGCGGCGCTGGGCCACCCGCCGCACAGCGACACCGCCCAGCGCCCGCTCCTGCCGCCGGTCAATCCGGAGGACGGGGCGTACGCGTACGACGGCGGCAGGGGCGGTGGCGGCGGGCGCAACAAGATGTGGCTGTTCGTCGCGCTCGCGCTGGTCGCGATCGTGGCGGGCGCGGCGTACGCGGTGCAGAGCATCGGCGGCGACAACAAGAAGGAGACCCCCTCCGACAAGCCGTCGGCGACCGTCTCGCAGACGAAGGACACCGCTGAGCCGACGCCTTCGGACGACGAGGGCGACCAGCAGTCCACGGACCCCGACTACACCTCGGGCGACAACGACCAGCCGGACTACACCCCGAGCGCTCCCGAGGCCCCGGCGCCCTCCCACTCGCCGAAGCCGTCCGACGATCCGTCGGCTTCGAACACCGGGTCGGCGGACGGCGGTACGGACGCGGGCGGCACCGACGGCGATCCCTCGGGTCCCCCGGTCAGCGACCCGCCGACCGGCGGCGGCGACGACGGCGGCGGCACGCCGGGCACCAACGCCGGCGGCGACGACGGCGGCGCCGGCGACGGAGGCGACCCGGGCGGCGACCCGGTAGGCCAGGTCACCGGCGGCTGACGGTTCGCCGTCCGGCGGTGTCGCCGTCCGGCGGGGGCGGCCGGGTCCGGTGGTTGCGGTTGTCGTCGTCCGTGCCGGTGTCCGGGTCCTGCGGAGGGGGGTGTCCGGACTGCTTGTCGCATGAGCTCCTTCGCTTTACGTCCGGACACCCCCCTCCTCCGGCCCCGGCCCCCTCCCCCCGGCGGTCGGCCACACCGCCCGCGTCAGCGCGGGTGAGCGGTGCTGTGCGGGCCGGGGTGTTGCCGTCCCGATGGGGCGGGGGCTGAAGGGGGTCGTGCAGGGGTGGTGTCCGGAGCGTAGAGCGTGATTTGTGGCGCATCTTGGCGGTGGCTCCGCGTCTCGGGAGTACGCGCCGTAAATCATGCAGCGCAGGACGCCTCCCCGGAACGGCACCCGGCAACCACCGCAACCAAGAACCCGCACCACGGACCCGCACCACGGACCCGCAACCAAGACCCGCAACCACGACCGGGCCTGACGTTCAGTCCGCGAACGCCTCGCGTACCGCCTCGTACTCCCGGGTCCACCAGACCGCCAGGGCCGACACCGCAGCGAACTGCGGGTCGGCCCTGCGGTCGTTCCGCAGATAGCGCCAGCGCAATATCCAGAAGTCGTTGAGCCGCTCCCACCACACCCGGTGCACGGCGGCGGCCAGTTCGGCGCCGTCCGCGCCTGACGCCCCCCGGTAGGCCCGCGCGTACGCCCGTACCTTCGCCAGCTCCAGCGCGCCCGTCGGCAGGACGAAGAAGATGGCGGCTGCCCGTACGGCCTCCTCGGCGCGCGGCTGCACCGCGAGCCGGTCCCAGTCGACGATCGCGGCCGGCTCGGCGCCCCGGTAGAGCACGTTCAGCGGGTGGAAGTCGCCGTGCACCCACCCGGCGGCCGGCTCGGCCCCCGGCGGCGGCCTGCGGTGCGCGTGCCGCTCCAGCAGGGCGCGGCGCTCGGCGAGCCGGTGCAGGGCCAGCTCGTCGAAGGCGTTGCGCCGGGCGCGGCCCCGGGCGAGGCCGATCAGCTCGTCGATGACGGCGGAGGTGTCCGCGGGGTCGGCGCTGTCGTGCGCGAGGGCGGCGGGCCGCGCGTCCATCACCTGCTCAAGACAGACGTGGACGAGCCCGAGGAGACCGCCCAGCCGGTGCGAGGCGAAGGCGGTCAGCTGGCCGCCGTCGCGGTGGCGGCCCTCGATCCAGGGGTGCAGGGCGTAGCAGCGGCCGCCGATCACGGCGACGGTCTCGCCCCGCGCGTTCTCGACGGGCGGCGCGACCGGCACGCCGAGCGTCTGGAGCCGCCGGACGGCCCGGTGCTGGCGCGTGATGGCCTCCTGGTCGCCGTCCAGGTGGTGCTTGAGGAAGTAGGCGCCCCGGGTCGTGGCGAGCCGGTAGCCGCGGTTCAGCAGGCCCTGGGCGACGGGTACGCAGGAGATCGGCTCGCCGGCGTCCGGGTAGCGGCGCAGCAGCGCGCCGACCGGTGGCAGCGCTTCGGGCGGCGGGGCGGGGGCCGGTAAGACCAGAGCGGGGGCGGATAACGCCAGAGGAGTCAGAGTGTCAGATGAGCGCGGCACTCTTCAGATGATAGTTGACGCTGCGTGTCGGACCTGTCGCTCAACCGCGTAATCGAGCGTGTGTACGATCACGAACTGCGGGACCAGTCGCAGATAGACCGGCTCGAACGGCTCGCTGTCCACCTGGAGCGGCTGCGGCTCGGCCTCGAAGAGCGCGGTCTCGCGCGGTGTCGGCGCGGTGAGCTGGGCCGTCCCCGTGCACTGGACGGACCAGAGGTTCCGCTCGCCCGAGCCGAAGTTGTCCGCGGAGTACGTGACGACGCTGCCGCCGCACGCCCGGTGGTAGCCGAGCCCCTTGTGCATGCGCAGCACCACCGAGTCGGCGCCGACGAAATGCCGGGCCGGGGCCACGAACGGCATGGCCCGCATGCTCGTCGTGACACGGCCGAAGGGGACGCTGGTCAGCAGTTGGAGGGCGCGGTCATCATCGGTGGGCATGTTCTCCACTGTCCGTCACCGAAACGCCCGCCAACAGGGGAGACGGCCCCGGATCACCCGGGACGTTGGTCCCTGACCCGGCGTGCTGCTCGGCCTTCCGGCGGTCCCTGCCCCGCCGCCGAACGGCCCGTTCAGCGCTGCTCGGCCTGGAGTCTGGCCACGTAGGCGGCCGCCTGCGAGCGCCGCTCCATGCCCAGTTTGGAGAGCAGGCTGGAGACGTAGTTCTTGATCGTCTTCTCCGCCAGATGCAGCTGTTCGCCGATGGCCCGGTTCGTCATGCCCTCGCCGATCAGATCGAGGATCTTGCGCTCCTGGTCGGTGAGGCCCGACAGCTTGTCGTTGGTCTTCGGGTTGTTGCCGTCCCGCAGCCGCTCCAGCACCCGCGCCGTCGCCTCGGGGTCCAGCAGTGAGCGGCCCGCCGCCACGTCGCGTACCGCCGTCAGCAGCTCGCTGCCCCGGATCGCCTTGAGCACGTAACCCGAGGCCCCGGCCATGATCGCGTCGAAGAGCGCCTCGTCGTCGGCGAAGGAGGTGAGCATCAGGCAGTGGATGTCCTCGTTCTGCGAGCGGATCTCCCGGCAGACCTCGACCCCGCTGCCGTCCGGCAGCCGTACGTCCAGCACGGCCACGTCCGGGCGCGTCGCCGGAATCCGGACGAGCGCGTCGGCGGCGGTGCCTGCCTCGCCGACGACCTCGATGTCGTCCTCCACGGACAGCAGCTCGTAGACGCCCCGGCGGACCACTTCGTGATCATCCAGTAGGAATACGGTAATTTTTCCCTTTTCATCCACCTTCGCAGTCTCACACACTCGCCTCTTCCCTGCCGCAGACGGGCGGGATAACGTGCCGTTGTCCCGACGGCCTGCAAGGCTGTGACCAGTGGTTGTTCCCGACTTTTTCGATTTACTTGGAAATCCAAGCAAAATCGCAGGTCAAAGGGGGTTTCGCAGGAATGCGGCCCACTGGGTAACGTGCCTGTGACAAGGCGCTCGCCGGGGCACCTGTCACGCCTGTTCCGACCGGTCGCACCCACCCCGTGCGCACGAAGGAGCAAGCGACCGCACTGGTACCCGGCGGATCCCGGGAGCCGGACAGACGGAGGAGCACGCACGTGACCGTGGAGAGCACTGCCGCGCGTAAACCGCGCCGCAGCAGCGGCGCCAAGCGCACCAGTAGCAGCGCCGCAGCGAAGAAGACGCCACCGGCGCAGCAGGGGAGCACCGAGCCCCAGCTCGTCCAGCTCCTCAGCACCGAGGGCGAGCGGGTCGAGAACCCCGAATACGAGGGCTACGTCGCCGACCTCACCCCCGAATCCCTCCGCGGCCTGTACCGGGACATGGTCCTGACCAGGCGCTTCGACGCGGAGGCCACCGCGCTCCAGCGCCAGGGCGAGCTGGGCCTGTGGGCCTCGCTGCTCGGCCAGGAGGCCGCCCAGATCGGCTCGGGACGCGCGCTGCGCGACGACGACTACGTTTTCCCGACCTACCGGGAGCACGGCGTCGCCTGGTGCCGGGGGGTCGACCCGACGAACCTGCTGGGCATGTTCCGCGGCGTGAACCACGGCGGCTGGGACCCCAACACCAACAACTTCCACCTGTACACGATCGTCATCGGCTCGCAGACCCTGCACGCCGTCGGCTACGCCATGGGCGTCGCCAAGGACGGCGCCGACTCGGCCGTGATCGCCTACTTCGGCGACGGCGCTTCGAGCCAGGGCGACGTGGCGGAGTCGTTCACCTTCGGCGCCGTCTACAACGCGCCGGTGGTCTTCTTCTGCCAGAACAACCAGTGGGCGATCTCCGAGCGTACGGAGAAGCAGACCCGGGTGCCGCTCTACCAGCGCGCACAGGGCTTCGGCTTCCCCGGCGTACGGGTCGACGGCAACGACGTCCTGGCCTGTCTCGCCGTGACCCGCTGGGCGCTGGAGCGGGCCCGCGCGGGCGAGGGTCCGACGCTGGTCGAGGCGTTCACGTACCGGATGGGCGCGCACACCACCTCCGACGACCCGACGAAGTACCGCGCCGACGAGGAGACGGAGTCCTGGCAGGCCAAGGACCCGATCCTGCGGCTGCGCAGGTATCTGGAGCGGACGGGCGACGCCGACGAGGCGTTCTTCGCCGCGCTGGAGGAGGAGAGCGAGACGCTCGGCAAGCGGGTGCGTGACGCGGTGCGGCAGATGCCGGACCCCGAGCACCTGGCGATCTTCGATCATGTCTATGCGGACGGGCACTCGCTCGTGGACGAGGAGCGGGCCCAGTTCGCCGCCTACCAGGCGTCGTTCGAGGACGCGGGGGAGGGCAAGTAGCCATGACGATCCAGAAGCTTCCCATCGCGAAGGCGATCAACGAATCGCTGCGGCACGCGCTCGACACCGACCCCAAGGTCCTGATCATGGGCGAGGACGTCGGCAAGCTCGGCGGCGTCTTCCGGGTCACCGACGGGCTGCTGAAGGACTTCGGCGAGGACCGGGTCATCGACACCCCGCTCGCCGAGTCCGGCATCATCGGCACGGCGATCGGCCTCGCGCTGCGCGGCTACCGCCCGGTGGCCGAGATCCAGTTCGACGGCTTCGTCTTCCCCGCGTACGACCAGATCGTCACGCAGCTCGCCAAGATGCACGCCCGCGCGCTCGGCAAGATCAAGATGCCGGTCGTCATCCGTATCCCGTACGGCGGCGGCATCGGCGCCGTCGAGCACCACAGCGAGTCGCCCGAGGCGCTGTTCGCGCACGTCGCCGGGTTGAAGGTCGTCTCGCCCTCCACGCCGGCCGACGCGTACTGGATGATGCAGCAGGCCATCCAGAGCGACGACCCGGTGATCTTCTTCGAGCCGAAGCGGCGCTACTGGGACAAGGGCGAGGTCGACACCGAGGCCATCCCGGGACCGCTGCACAAGGCACGCGTCGCGCAGACCGGCACCGACCTCACGCTGGCCGCCTACGGCCCGATGGTGAAGGTCTGCCTGGAGGCGGCGGCAGCGGCGGCCGAGGAAGGCAGGTCGCTGGAGGTCGTCGACCTGCGGTCGATGTCCCCGATCGACTTCGACACCATCCAGACGTCGGTCGAGAAGACCCGCCGGCTGGTCGTGGTGCACGAGGCGCCCGTCTTCTACGGCTCGGGCGCGGAGATCGCCGCCCGGATCACCGAGCGGTGCTTCTACCATCTGGAGGCCCCCGTCCTGCGGGTCGGCGGCTTCCACGCGCCGTACCCGCCGGCCCGCCTGGAGGACGAGTACCTCCCGGGCCTGGACCGGGTGCTCGACGCCGTCGACCGCTCGCTCGCGTACTGAGGAGTGCCGTGACCATGACTGCTGACACTTCGACCCGCTTCCGTGAGTTCAAGATGCCCGACGTGGGCGAGGGGCTCACGGAGGCGGAGATCCTGAAGTGGTACGTACAGCCGGGCGACACCGTGACCGACGGCCAGGTGGTGTGCGAGGTCGAGACGGCGAAGGCGGCCGTCGAACTGCCCATCCCCTACGACGGGGTGGTGCACGAGCTGCGGTACGAGGAGGGCACGACCGTCGACGTGGGAGCGTCGATCATCACGGTGGACGTGGCGCCGGGCACGGGCGACGCGCCCGCCGCTCCCGCGCCCGCCGCCGAACCGGAAGCCGAGCCCGCCGCACCGGCCGCCGCGACCAGGACCCCGGTCCTGGTCGGTTACGGCGTCGCTGAGGCGTCGACGAAGCGCCGGCCGCGCAGGGGCGGCCCCGAGCGGCAGGAACCGGCCGTGAACGGGCACGCGGCTCCGGTGGCCGAGCCGGTGGCTCCCGAGCCGGTCGCGCCTGTCGCGGCCGGGCGTCCGCTGGCGAAGCCGCCGGTGCGCAAGCTGGCGAAGGACCTCGGCGTCGATCTGGCGACGATCATCCCGACCGGCCCGGACGGGATCATCACGCGCGACGACATCCGCGCGGCGACCGCCGCCCCGGCACCGGTGACCGCTGTCGCGCCCCCCGCTGCTGCCGCTGCCGTGGCGGAGCCGGCACCGGCCGTCCAGCCGGGTGCCCGGGAGACCCGGGTCCCGGTCAAGGGCGTACGCAAGGCGACGGCGGCGGCGATGGTGGGCAGCGCGTTCAGCGCGCCGCATGTCACCGAGTTCATCACCGTCGACGTGACCCGCACGATGAAGCTCGTCGAAGAGCTCAAGTCGGACAAGGACATGGCGGGTCTGCGGGTCAACCCGCTGCTGCTCGTGGCCAAGGCGTTCCTGGTGGCCGTCAAGCGGCACCCGGACGTCAACGCGTCGTGGGACGAGGCCCGTCAGGAGATCGTGCTCAAGCACTACGTCAACCTGGGCATTGCTGCGGCCACGCCGCGCGGTCTGCTCGTCCCCAACATCAAGGACGCGCACGACAAGACCCTGCCCCAACTCGCCCAGTCCCTGGGCGAACTGGTGTCCACGGCCCGGGAGGGCCGTACGACGCCCGCCGCCATGCAGGGCGGTACGGTCACCATCACCAACGTCGGCGTCTTCGGCGTCGACACGGGCACGCCGATCCTCAACCCCGGCGAGTCCGCGATCCTGGCCGTCGGTGCGATCAAGCCCCAACCGTGGGTCCACAAGGGCAAGGTGAAGCCCCGTCAGGTCACCACGCTGGCACTCTCCTTCGACCACCGGCTGGTCGACGGCGAGTTGGGGTCGAAGGTGCTCGCGGACATCGCGGCGGTCCTGGAGCAGCCGAAGCGCCTGATCACCTGGGGCTGATCACCAGGGGCCGACGTCCCCGGAGCGCGACGGAGCCCCCGCCCCGACCGTACGTACCGGTCGGGGCGGGGGCTTCCGCGCTGCTGGGCGGCGGGTGTCAGTGGCGCTCGCGCCGCACGGGACGGCGGCGCGGGGCCGCGGCTTCGTCCTCGTCCCTGCGGTGGGTGCGCTTCGTCGGGGTCCCGGCCGCCGGCTTGCGCCGCCTCGCCTTTGCCGTACCGGCGATCTCGCCGGACCGCTCGGCCGTCCTCTCGCCGGTCCGCTCGGCCGTCCCGCGTACGCCGTCGGTGGCCGCCCCCGCGGACTCGGTGGCCTGCTCAGCGGTGTCGGTGGCCTGTTCCGTGGCCTGCCCGGCGGTGTCCTCGACGGTTTCGGCGGCGTCCCCGACCGCGTCCCCGGCGACGTCGCCCGCCTTGCCGACAGCGTCGCCGGCCTTCTCGCCGACGCCTTCCACCGTTTTGCCCGCGCCCTTGCCGACGCCCTCCACCGCTTCGCCTGCCCCCTTGCCGACACCTTCGACCGCGCCCCCCGCGCCCTTGCCGACGTCCTGTACGGCCTCGCCTGCGCCGCGGCCGACATCCTGGACCGCGCCCCCCGCGCCCTGCCCGACGTCCTCGACGGCGGCGCCCGCGCCATGGCCCAGTTCGCCGACGGCCTGCCGCGTACCGCTGCCGATCTCCTCGACCGCCGAACCCACCCCGCGGGTGAGCTGTTCCAGGATCTGGGGATTGCGGTCGATCGTGGTCAGCACCCGGTTGACGATCACCGCGACATGGTGCAGCCGCACCTTGAGCTGCGCCTGAGCGTCGACGCCCTTCACTGTGAGCTGCACCCGTCCGAGGTCCACGTCGGCGCCGACGTTCAGCTTGAGCAGATCGAGCACTTCGGCCTGGAGGGTGACACGGGCCCGTAGGTCCTCGACTTCAAGGTTGATCTCGTCGACATGGAGCGTGGGGACGTCGAGGAACACATCGGGAGCGCCCTGGGTGGCGGAGTTCTCGGCCATGTCGTCGTCGACAAGCTCGCCTTCGCCCTCGAACGTGTCCTCGCCCTCGTAAGCGTCCTCGGCCTCGTCGGGATCCTCGGGGGCCTCGGAGTCCTCGGCCTCGTCGTCGGCTTCGTCGGCGATCTCGGCGTCGAACTCCTCCTCCTCGTAGGGCTCTTCGGCGTTCTCTGCGTCCTCGCGCATACGAGTGCCTCCTCAGCAGTACGCTTTAAGTGCGGTTTGTTAATACTGTCACGTTTTGAGGTTGTTCACCCGAATGGCGACATCGCGCCATGCCGCGCACAGTGGGACGTGAGACCGCGAGCCGAAGCACAGCTATCAGCAGGGCAGGTGCCGCACTTATGGATCAGGAAACGAAAGTCTCGCTCGCCGCGGCGGTGGCCGGAGGCTACGTACTGGGCCGGACGAAGAAGGGTCGGCTCGCCCTCACCACGATGACGCTCCTGCTCGGCAGGCGCCTCGGTCTCGACCCACGGCAGCTGGTCACGGAGGGCGTCCGGCGGCTCGGTGAGGTACCGCAGGTGGCCGAGTTGCAGGAGCAGATAAAGACCGAGGGGCTCGACGCGGCGCGGCAGGCCGTTTCGGCCGTCGCGGGCCGTGGGGTGGGCTCCATCTCCGACGCGATCAGCAGCCGGGTGCCGGGAGTTGGCGGCGGAGAAGACAAGAACGAGGACGAGGACGAGGACGAGCCGGCCGAGGCGGAGGATTCCGAGGACACGGAAGACACCGAGGGCTCCGAGGACGACGGCGAGTACGAGAACGAAGACGAAGAAGAGGACGAAGAAGAGGAAGAGGACGAGGAAGAGGAAGAGGGCGAACCCGAGGACGAAGCCGACGAGGAGCCGGAAGAGGAACCCGAGGAGGAGCCCGAGCCGCCGAGGCGTCGCAGGCGCCAGCCCGCGAAGCCGGCCCCCGCCAGGAAGTCCGCGCCCGCGAAGAAGGCACCGGCGAAGAAGGCACCGGCCAAGAAGGCCGCTCCTGCGAAGAAGTCCGCGGCGGCGCCGAAGAAGGCGGCCAAGAAGGCTCCTGCTCAGCCGCGCTCCAACCGACGGAGGTAGCTCGCCATGGCAAGCTCAACTCTCGTCCTGCTGCGCGAGGAACTCACGAAGTACGTCGGCTCCCAGGTGGGGAAGCTGGCCGAGAAGGCCGGCGACAAGCTGACGGGTGTCACCACGCAGCTAACCGATGTCGCCGAGAACGGCGGGAAACTCCCCGCGATCGGCGGCCCGGTGAAGGCGTTCGCGGCCGACAAGGCGAAAGGCGTGAAGGACAACGTCGTGGACAAGGCCAAGAGCGCCGTGGGCAGGGGCGACAGCGACCGGAAGGCCGGCGACGTCAAGGTGACGAGCATGATCGAGACCTTGGACGTCGGCGTCCCGCTGCGCATCGCCTATGACAGCTGGACCGAGTACGAGCAGTTCGGCAGCTTCACCAAGGGTGTCCAGACGGTCTCGAAGAACGACGACGTGACGTCCGAATGGAAGGCGAAGGTCGGCCCGTCGAGCCGCAGTTTCACCGCCACGGTCGAGGAGCAGGTGCCGGACGAGCGCATCATCTGGAAGTCGGAGGGCGCCAAGGGCACGACCAAGGGCGCCGTCACCTTCCACGAACTGGCCCCGTCCCTGACCCGCATCGTGCTCGTGGTCGAGTACTACCCGGCCGGCTTCTTCGAGAAGACCGGCAACCTGTGGCGCGCCCAAGGCAGGCGGCTGCGGCTGGACTTCAAGAACTTCCAGCGCTACGTCACGCTCACGGACGAGGAGCCGGAGGGCTGGCGCGGCGAGATCCGCGACGGCGAGGTCGTCGTCACCCACGAGGAAGCGCTCGAAGCCGAGGACGAGGCCGACGAGGACCAGGACGACGACGGCGAGTACGAGGACGAAGACGAAGAAGACGAAGAAGACGAAGAAGAGGACCCCGAGGCCGAAGACGCGGACGACGACACCGAGTGGGAGGAGGACGAGGAAGAGGAAGAGCCGCGCAAGGCGAGCTGATCCGCGACGGCGGTCGGCGTGAGCGTCCCGTTCAGCGACGGCGTTGGCGGGACGCTTCGTACAGCAGGACCGTCGCCGCGTTCGACGCGTTGAGGGAGCTGGCCGAGCCGGTCATCGGGATGTGGACCACGTGGTCGCACAACTCCCGCCAGGCCGTGCTCAGGCCGGCCGTCTCGTTGCCGATCAGCAGCAGCACCGGCTGGGTGAGGTCGAAGTCCGAGGCCTCCGCCTCGCCGTTCTCGTCCGTGCCGACCACCGTCACCGCGTGGCCGCGGGCCCGCTCCTTGGTCAGCCACTCCGTCACCTCGTGGTGCGAGGGCGTGCGGACCACGGGCAGCGCGAAGAGTGAACCCGTCGTGGCCCGGACGGACTTGGGGTCGTACACGTCAGCGGCGTGGCCCGTGACGATCAGGCCGTCGGCGCCGAAGGCGTCCGCCGAGCGGACGATGCTGCCGATGTTGCCCGGCTGGGTCGGGCGGTCGAAGAGGACGCCGAGGAAGGCGTCGTGCACGGGGATGCGCGTCAGGTCGTCCGGGCGCATCTCGACGACGGCCAGCACCTCCGGCGCCCCTTCCGTACGCTCGCTCAGCTCGGCCAGCAACTCGGGCGCCATCGCGACGCGTTCGGTGCTGATGCCGCGCAGCAGCTCCTCCGCCCAGCGCGACAGCGGGCGGCTCGCGTCGTACAGCAGGGCCCGTACGGTCCAGCCGTGCTCGACGGCCATCGTGATCGGCCGTACGCCCTGGACCAGGAACTCGTTCTGGCGCTTGCGCTTGTTGCGGTTGCCGAGCAGCGCGTGCCATTGCTGGAAACGGGCATTGCGGGTCGTGATCCGCTGAACGGCCACCCGTCCTCCGATGCCGTGCGATCCGTCGTGTGAGGTGTGTCCGTAATCCTAGGCATACGCGGCGGCCTTCCCCGGCCGCAGTCCCGGCGCCAACACCAAGGTGACGGCCACGGAGACGGCGGCCATGGCCGTCATCGCCGCCGCGGGCGAGGTGAGTTGGGCGACGCCGCCGGCGAGCGCCGCGCCCACGCCCTGCATGGCGAGCATCCCGGAAGAGCTGAGCCCCAGGGCGTGGCCGCTCAACTCGTGCGGGGTCAGGGCCATCAGGCGCTCCTGGAGCAGCAGGCTCGCCGAGTAGCCGACCGACGCGAGGACGACGGCGGCGACCGCGACCGGCAGCGCAGGGTGCAGTGCGAAGACCAGGTAGGGGGCGGCGAGCAGCAGCCGCAGCGGCGGGCCGAGCCGGGTGCGCCACAGCGGGGTGACGAACCGGCCGGTCAGCGTGTCCCCCGCGAGCATGCCGAGCGCCGCGCAGGCGAAGAGGAGTCCCGCGTGGTGGGGCGCGTAGGGGACGTACAGGGATTCACAGCCGACGATCAGCCCGTTGGGCACCCAGAGCGCGAGATACACGTACCGGCGCGACCGGGCCGACCACAGCAGCGCGTTCGTCCGCCAGGTCTCGGCGACGGACGGCCGCCCCGCCGCACGGGCCGGCCGGGCGGCGAGGCCGAGCCGGGCGACCAGCGCGGCGGCGAGGTACAGGCCGGCGCCGGTGAGCAGCGTGCCGCGCGGCGACAGGGCGGTGACGAGCAGGGCGCCGGTGGCGTACCCGCAGATCTGCATCGTGCCGGACGACATGTTGAGCACCGAACGGCCCAGCAGATAGCCCTCCTTGCTGAGGATCTCGTTGAGCAGCCCGTACCGCACCCCGCCGCCGACCGACGCGAGCAGCCCCTGCGCCAGCAGGATGGTGAACGCCGCCCACACGGGCAGTCCTGGGACGGCCTGCGCCGCCGTGCCGAGGCCGAAGAGCAGGGCGAGGCCGGCGGTCGCGGCGCGCGGCGGCAGCCGGTCGGCCGCGGACAGGAGCGTGGTCGCGCCGAGCAGTTGGGCGAGCGACGGGCCGAACATGGCAAGCGCGGACAGCAGCGGTGACCCGGTCGCCCCGTAGATCAGCGTGCCGAGGGCCAGGCCGCTCACGGTCTGGGCGGCGACCTGGACGGAGGAGGTCAGGAAGAAGGGGGTGAACTCCGGTGTCCGGAAGACCTCTCGGTAGGTGCGCATGGACCGGAGTCTCGGCCGCCCGGACGGCGGACCGTTAGAGTTTCGCGTGGAGGCGAAACAATGGGCTGGTGGCTGGTCAACGCGGACACGCTCGCGGGCGGCAGGTTCGTGGTGTCCCCGCTGGCGGAGGTCACGGCGAGCCTGAAGACCCTGGAGCGCGGATCGGCCGCGCACCCCGGCGAGCGCGCGTGGCTCGACACGTACCGCCCCGCCTACCGCGCGCGGCTGGCCGCCGACCCGGCAGCGCCGCTGCTCGTACGGATCGGTCTCTGCCGCTCCTGGAACGCAGACTTCCTCACGCCCACCCCCGCCGGTGACGGCGGACAGTCCTTCGAGGAGGAGCTGGCGTGGATCCGCCGGACGCCCCCGGCGGCGGCCCGCGCGGATCTGGCCTTCTCGCTGGGCGGCGGCCCGCTCCCCGCCGAACTCGAAAGGGACGATCTGCCGCGCCTCGCCGCCGAGTTGCTGGAGTGGGTGTGGACCGAGACGGTGCTGCCCGAGTGGCCGCGCCGCCGGCGCGTCATCGAGGCCGACATCGTCGCGCGGACCGAACAGCTCGGCAGGGGCGGCTGGGCGGCGGCCCTGGACACGCTGAGGCCGGAGATGCGCTGGCTGGGCGAGGGCCGGCTACAGATCAACGCGCACGACCACCCGCCGCGCGAGATCTCCGGCGCCCGGCTGCTGTTCGTACCGGTCACGCCGCGCACCGGCTGGGTCTCCTGGGACGAACCGCACCGCTACGCCGCCGTGTACCCCTGCGCGGGCGCGCTGGCCGAACCGGCGGCGGCGCAGGTCCCCGAGGCGCTGGGCGCCCTGCTGGGACCCGTACGGGCCACCGTCCTCGTCCTGCTCGACACCCCGAAGAGCACGACACAGCTCGTGGCCCTGACCGGCCAGGCCCTCGGCTCGGTCGGCCGCCACCTGAAGATCCTCCTCGACGCCCGCCTGATCCACCGCCGCCGCGCGGGCCGTTCGGTGCTGTACTACCGGACGGACGCGGGCGAGGCCCTGGTCGGCGCGCAGCGCGAGTGACGGGGCGGCGGGTCAACGGGTGGGTCAACGGGTGAACGGCCTCAGGAGGCACGTTCCTTCGCGCTGCGCACCACGCAGAACTCGTTGCCCTCCGGGTCCGTCAGGGTCAGCCAGCCCGAGCCGTCAGGGCGGCGGTGGTCGGCGGCGAGGCTGGCGCCGAGGGTGTAGAGGCGGTCGGCCTCCTCGTCGCGGGTGCGGTCCTGGGGCTGGATGTCGAGGTGGATCCTGTTCTTGGTCTCCTTGGCGTCCGGCACCGAGACGAACAGCAGGCTCGCGCCCGCCGAGGTGACCTGCGCCTCCGGATCCCCGGCGAAGTCGTCGTCCGCCAGGGAGCCTTCGAGGGCTTCGGCCCAGAAGCCGGCCAGGGTGTAGGGGTCGGAGCAGTCGATCACGATGTGGTGTACCAGAGAGGACATGCGCGCCACTGTGTGAGACGCGGCCCGTGCTTGTCCAGCGAGAAACGCCCCGCCGTTCGGCGCCCCGCCCGTTGTGGTCAGAGCCCGGTGAGGTCAGCGGTCTGCGTCGTCAGCGGCCGGTGCCTCAGCGGCCCGTGTGGACGAGCTCCCGCTGCCAAGCGGTACGCGGCTGGGTGTGCAGCCGCCAGTAGTGCTCGGCGATGTCGTCCGGATCGAAGTCCGTGCCGGGGGCGACGGCTCCGGCCACCGTCACCGAAGCGGCGTGCACGCCCGACGGGCCGTACCGGAGGTCGAGCAGCTCCACCAGGGTCCGCACGCCCGCCTTGCCGAGCGAGAGGCTCACGTACTCCGCCTTCGGCTCGGGCATGCCGCCCGTCACGATGAACGAGCCGCTGCCGCGCCGCGCCATCGCGGGCGCCACCCGCGCCGCCGTGGTCAGCGCGCCGCCCACGTTGACCGCCCAGGCGTCCAACTGGCCGCGCGCCGACAGGTCGCCGGGTGCGTCCGGCCTGATGACCGCCGCGTTGTAGACCACGGCGTCCGGTACGCCGAACGCTTCCGACGCGGCGTCCAGGGCCGCCCCCAGCGCGTCCTCGTCGGTGACGTCGGCCGACAGCGCCAGCACCTCGGCGCCCGTGGGAGCCACGGCGTCGGCCGCCGCGCGCAGCGACTTCTCCGTACGGGCCACCAGCGTGACCGGCAGCCCCTCCTGTCCGAAGCGGCGCGCCACCGACGCGCCGATCCCCGGGCCGGCTCCGACAATCACTGCCCCCGACATCGCTGCCTCCACGGTCGTTCGTCCCCGGCCCCGGTTCAGGGCCGTCGGTCGTGGGTGGGAACATCCCCGTCGCGCTCCCGCATTCCGGCCGCCCGCCGCCGGTCCATATCCCGGACGGCGATGCTGATGCACCTCTGTTGTATCTAAGCTGTGCGCATGCTGAAGCAGCCCGTCAAGCAACCCCCCGCCGCAGAGCGCGTCTACAGCCATGTCAAAGAGGCCGTACTCGACCGCAGCTACGAAGGCGGCACCCTCCTCACCGAGGGGGAGCTGGCCGAGGCCGTCGGGGTGTCCCGCACCCCCGTACGCGAGGCGCTGCTCAAGCTGGAGGTCGAGGGGCTGATCAAGCTCTACCCGAAGAAGGGCGCGCTGGTCCTCGCCGTGTCGGCGCAGGAGATCGCCGACGTCGTCGAGACACGCCTGCTGGTCGAGGAGTTCGCCGTACGCAAGGCCGTGCCCGCTTCGGCGCGGCTGATCGAGCGGCTGGCGGAACTGCTCGACGAGCAGCGGCTGCACGCCGCCGCGGGCGATCTGACCGCCGTGTCCGTCAGCGACCGGTGTTTCCACGCCGAGATCGTGCGGCACGCCGGCAACCAGATCCTGTCGAAGCTCTACGACCAGCTCAGGGACCGGCAGTTGCGGATGGGCCGCGCCATCATCGAGGCGCACCCCGACCGTGTCGCCAAGAACCTCACCGAGCACACCGAGCTGTTCGAGGCGATCAAGGCGGGTGACGTCGAGGGCGCGGCGCAGTGCGTGCGCCGCCACGTCGGCCGGGTCAAGGTGCTGGTCAGGGGTGACGTGCCGTGAGCGCGGCCAGTGCGAGCGGCGCGGGGAACGGGAGCAGTGCCGGTTCTTCGACGCTGCCCGGCGATCCGCCCGGCGGCCGGCGCGCCGCCTGGGTGTGGGGCATCGGCATCGCCGTCTACTTCGTCGCCGTCATCTTCCGTACCAGCCTGGGCGTCGCGGGACTGGACGCGGCCGACCGCTTCCACATCGACGCGTCCGCGCTCTCCACCTTCTCCATCCTGCAACTGCTCGTCTACGCGGGCATGCAGATACCCGTGGGGCTGCTGGTCGACCGGCTCGGTACGAAGAAGGTGCTGACGCTCGGCGTCGTCCTGTTCACCGTCGGACAGCTCGGCTTCGCCCTCTCCCCCTCGTACGGCGCCGCGCTGGCGTCACGCGCCCTGCTCGGCTGCGGCGACGCGATGACGTTCATCAGCGTCCTGCGGCTGGGCGCCCGCTGGTTCCCCGCCCGGCGCGGGCCGCTCATCACGCAGGTCGCCGCGCTGTTCGGGATGGCGGGCAACCTCGTCTCCACGCTGGTCATCGCGCGCACCCTGCACAGCCTCGGCTGGACGGCGACGTTCGCGGGCAGCGCCATGGCCGGCGTCGTCGTCCTGGTCCTGATGCTGCTGTTCCTGAAGGACCACCCCGAGGGGTACGAGCCGCCGCCCGTCGAACACGCCGGCGTCAGTTACGTACGCAAGCAGATCGCCGCCGCCTGGCGGGAGCCCGGCACCCGGCTCGGTCTGTGGGTGCACTTCACCACCGGCTTCCCCGCGATGTTCTTCCTGCTGCTGTGGGGGCTGCCGTTCCTGGTCGAGGCGCAGGGCCTGTCCCGGTCGACTGCGGGCGAACTGCTCACGCTGATCGTGCTGTCCAACATGGTGATCGGGCTCGTCTACGGACAGATCATCGGCCGGCACCACGCGGCGCGGCTGCCGCTGGTGCTCGGTACGGTCGGGACGACGACACTGCTCTGGGCCGTCACCCTCGCGTATCCCGGCGACCGGGCCGGGCATGCGCCGATGTGGCTGCTGATCGTCCTGTGCGCCACGCTCGGCGCCTGCGGACCCGCCTCCATGATCGGCTTCGACTTCGCGCGGCCGGCCAACCCGCCCGAGCGTCAGGGCACGGCCTCGGGAATCGTCAACATGGGCGGTTTCGTGGCCTCGATGACGACGCTGCTCGCGGTCGGCGTCCTGCTGGACGCGACCGGCGACAACTACCGGATCGCCTTCTCGTCCATCTTCGTGCTCGAAGCGGTCGGGATCACCCAGATCCTGCGGCTGCGGGCGCGTGCGGTACGCAGGGAGCGGGAACGGCTCGTGGCCAGCCGGGTGGAGGCCGTGCACGTGCCCGCGTGAGACGGAGCGTGAGACGGAGCGTGCGGCGCGCGCAGGCCGGCGGGGATCAGCCCGGGGCCCGGCCGGCGGAGATCAGCGCGTGACCGCGAACTCCCGCAGGATCGCCTCTGCCAGGTCGTAGTCGCCGTCGATCTTGACCCGGTCCACCACCGAGGCGAGCCGGACCCGGCCGCAGGCCAGTCGGAAGTACGTCTCCCAGTCCATCGCCAGCGTCACGGCGGGACCGAGCGAGGGCGCGCCGTCGATCGTCCCGCGCCCTTCCGCGTCGACCCGGATCGTACGGAGGAACTCCACCGGTCCGTGCACGTCGAGGACGACAGCCGAACTCGGCGGGGCGCCCGCGTCCTTGGCGACCACCTTCGGCAGCGCGGCCAGCAGCGCGTCGCGCGCCACCAGCGCACCGGGCGAGTCGAGGTTCCCCGGCTTGTTCAGCGCGGTCCGCAGATCCTGTTCGTGCACCCAGATGTCGAACGCCCGGTCGCGCATGGCGGTTTCGAGGGTCTGTTCCGTGCCGAGCGGTGCGCGGACCATCGCGTCGGGCTGGCGCGTCTCGTTACGCAGCTGACGGTTGCGCCGGATGACCGTGTACTCCAGCTCGGAGGTCATCTCCGGAGCCGTGTGGTGCCGGCGCACGTCGACCTGCATCTCCATGTAGCGGGAGATCTCGCTCTTCACGTGGTAGAGATCACGCGGCAGGGTGTGGATCGGTCGCGGGTCCCCGAGCATCTCGCACTCCATGCCGATGACATGGGAGATGATGTCGCGGACCGACCAGCCGGGACACGGCGTGCGCCGGTTCCACTCGCCCTCGCCGAGTGGCTGTACCAACTCGGCTATCGCTTCCACTGAGTGGGTCCAGGCATCGACGTAGGTTTGAAGGCTGGGATGGACGGTCACGGGACCCCTCGGCGGTTCTGCGGTACGCGGGCTGGCTTGCTGGGTGGCTGGCTGGCTGCGGGCTGCGTGGGAGGTTCGGCAGCCTAAGTTACGCTGCCCGGTGGCACCCCGGCAGTGCTTTCGTGTGACGATCGTAGGCCCGTGTTGACGGCTCGAATGCCAGGACGGTGGTAGTGTGCGCGCCTCGCTCATCCAGATCGCAGTAGACCCGGACGAAACGGTCAATGCGCGCAGGCGGCGCGCGGCATCGCTGGTACGCGAGCAGCGCGGCGCTGACCTGGTGGTCCTTCCCGAGCTGTGGCCGGTGGGCGCGTTCGCGTACGAATCCTTCGCCGAAGAGGCCGAACCGGTCGAAGGACCGACGTTCGAGGCGATGTCGAAGGCGGCGGCCGACGCCGGGGTCTGGCTGCACGCCGGGTCGGTGGTCGAGGGCGCCGCCGACGGCGTCCTCTACAACACCTCGCTGCTCATCTCCCCCTCGGGCGAACTCGCCCGTACGTACCGGAAGATCCACCGCTTCGGCTTCGACAAGGGCGAGGCGACGCTGATGGGCGCGGGGGACGAACTCGTCACCTTCGAGCTGTCCGGCCTGACGCTGGGCCTCGCCACCTGCTACGACCTGCGCTTCCCCGAGCTGTTCCGGGGCCTTGTCGACGCGGGCGCCGAGGCGTTCGTCGTCCCCGCAGGCTGGCCTGCCCGCCGCCGCGCGCACTGGACGCTGCTCGCCCAGGCCCGCGCCGTGGAGAACCAGGCGTACGTCCTGGCCTGTGCCACCGCGGGCACCCACGCCGGGGTCGAGCAGTCGGGCCACAGCATCGTCGTGGACCCCTGGGGCGAGGTGCTCGCCGAGGCGGGCACCGGCGAGGAAGTCCTGACGGTCGACCTCGACCCGGCGAAGGTGGCGAAGACCCGCCTACAGTTCCCGGCGCTCAAGGACCGGCGGCTGGGCCTGCAGAAGCCGTCCGCGCAGCCCGAGCCTTCCGAGTAGGGCATCGCGACAGGGCGTCAAAATCCATGTGCGCGGCGGCGGTCACCGTCCCTCAGTGGTCGTCGCCCTCGCGTTCCTTCTCCGCCATCCGGATCACGCACACCGCGACCGCGAGCAGCAGTGAGTGGTCGGTGTCCTCCCGTACGACATCGACGCCGTAGGTCTCGCGCACCCGCAGCCAGCGGCGGGAGATGTCGGCCAGCAGTTCGCCCTCGTACTCGATGGCGAACTCGCGGTCCAGGATCTTGCCGCTCACGTCGAGTTCGGTGCCCTCGACCAGGGTGACCCGGTAGTGGTTGCGCAGCAGCGAGAGCCGCTTCTTGCGGACGGTCGCCAGCGGCTGCTCGTCGCGCTCGATGGTCATCGTGTCCCGCAGGCTGAGCATCTTCTCGCGCAGCGTGATCAGGACGGCCCCCGAGGGGTCCTTGAGTTCCAGGGTGTCACGCAGCCGCAGCGCCTTGCCGTCGACGAGGAAGGCCTTGCGGCCGTGCTCGTCCTCGATCCAGTAGTCGTCGCCGATCGCGAAGATTTTGTCGCGTACGAGGTATTTCATGAAGGACGGGTACCCCCGCCGTACGAGCCGATGACCGACAGGGCGTAGGTGCACGCGTTCGGGTGGGGCGTACGCCGTCACGGACGCGTGCAGCGGAGCACGTGCAGCCGGATCCGCCCGGCCGACGCGCTCAGCGGCCCTGCTCGCTCCGGATCGCGAGCACCTGCGCCACCGCCTCGTCCACCAGGCCCAGCTCCCGCTCGCTCATCGTCGGGTTCGCCAGCCGGCGGGCCCGTACGGCGTCGAGGTGCCCGGGGTCCACGTCGCCGTGCGCCAGCAGCTCGGCGAGACCCACCCGGATCGGCTCGGGCGGCAGCTCGCCGGCCACCATCACCTGCGCGAGGATCAGCGCCGACATCGCCCAGTCGAGCCCCGGCGGCCCTTCCTCGGTGTTGGTCCAGTCGATCACCATGGGGCCGCTCGGCGTGAGGATCACATTCTCCGGATGCAGATCGAGATGCAGGATCCGGTCGGCCGGATCGTCCCCGGTCATCGGCGGCACCGCGTGCAGCCGGTGCAGCAGCCGGGCGAGCATCAGCCCGCCTTCCTGCGGCGTCGTGGTGCCCTGCAGCAGCGACTGGACCATCGTCGGCCCGGACAGCCGCCGCATCACCAGCTCGGTCCGCGCGCCTGCTCCGGGACCCGTGTCCGCGGGCAGCCGCACCTGCGGCACCGGATACCCGTGCTCCCACAGATACGCCATCACGACGGCTTCGTCGGTCACGTCGAGGCCGTCCCTGGTGCGCCGCAGCACCCACTCGTCGTCTATCGCGTACACGTCCGCGCTCCGGCCCGAGCCGAGCAGTTCCCCAGTCCCCATGCGGGGAATCTACTCGGCGCGAAACGCGTGGGGGCGGGGTGGCACCCTTGAACCATGAACAGTGCGACTTCCTCCCCGCGGCGCGTCCGCGTCCGTGCCCCCGAGCTGACCGGCAAGGGCGGCTGGCTCAACACGGGCGACATCTCGTACACCCTCGCCGACCTGCGCGGACGGATCGTCGTACTGGATTTCTGGACGTTCTGCTGCATCAACTGTCTGCACGTGCTGGACGAGCTGCGTGAGCTGGAGGAGAAGCACCGGGACACGCTGGTGATCATCGGCGTCCACTCGCCGAAGTTCGTGCACGAGGCCGAGCATCAGGCCGTCGTGGACGCCGTGGAGCGCTACGAGGTGCACCACCCCGTCCTGGACGATCCCGAGCTGGCGACCTGGAAGCAGTACGCGGTGCGGGCCTGGCCCACGCTGGTCGTCGTCGACCCCGAGGGGTACGTCGTCGCGCAGCACGCGGGCGAGGGCCATGCGCACGCCATCGAGAAACTGGTCGAGGAGCTGGAGGCCGAGCACGCGGCGAAGGGCACGCTGCGCCGCGGCGACGGACCGTACGTGCCGCCGGAGCCGGTCGCGACCGATCTGCGGTTCCCGGGCAAGGCGCTGGTGCTGCCCTCGGGGAATCTGCTCGTCTCCGACTCGACCCGGCACCAGCTGGTCGAGCTGGAGCCGGACGGCGAGAGCGTCGTACGCCGCGTCGGCAGCGGTGATCGCGGCTTCCGCGACGCCACGGCCGTCGACGGCTCCTTCGCCGCCGCCTCCTTCGCCGAGCCGCAGGGGCTCGCGCTGCTGCCCGACGGCCGGGTGATCGTCGCGGACACCGTGAACCACGCGCTGCGCACGTACGACCCGGTCAGCGGCGCCGTCGAGACCGTCGCGGGAACCGGCAGGCAGTGGTGGCAGGGGTCGCCGACGGCGGGGCCCGCACGCGAGGTGGACCTGTCGTCGCCGTGGGACGTGGCGTGGTGGGCGGACCGGGTGTGGATCGCGATGGCCGGCGTCCACCAGCTGTGGACGTACGACCCGGCCACCGGCACCGTCGAGGCGGTGGCGGGGACGACCAACGAAGGCCTGGTCGACGGCCCTGCGGCCGAGGCGTGGTTCGCGCAGCCGTCCGGGCTCGCTGCGGCGGGGGACCGGCTGTGGATCGCCGACTCCGAGACGAGCGCGCTGCGTTACGTGGAGCGCGTCGCTGAGGAGCGTGCGGGCGAGGCGGGGAGCGGGGAGAGTGCGAGCGAAGCGGGGAGCGAGGGGTACGGCGCCGGATTCGTCATCCGTACTGCCGTCGGGTCCGGCCTGTTCGACTTCGGCCACCGCGACGGCCCCGGCGCCGAGGCGCTGCTCCAGCACCCGCTCGGCGTGACGGCGCTGCCCGACGGCTCGGTCGCCGTCGCCGACACGTACAACCACGCGCTGCGCCGCTTCGACCCGGCGACGGGTGACGTGACGACCCTCGCGACGGATCTGCGGGAGCCGTCCGACGCCGTGCTCGTCGGGGACGACATCGTCGTCGTCGAATCGGCCCGGCACCGGCTGACCCGGCTGCGGCTGCCCGAGGAGGCGGTACGGGTCGAGTCGGTCGCCCACCGTACGCAGCGCACGGCGACCGAGGTGGCGCCGGGTGCGTTCGAGCTGGCTGTGGTCTTCACCGCGCCGACCGGCCAGAAGCTGGACACCCGCTACGGGCCTTCGACCCGGCTGCTGGTGTCGGCGACCCCGCCGGAGCTGCTGGTCTCCGGGGAGGGCGCGGGCACGGACCTCAGCCGTGAGGTGGTGCTCTCCGACCAGGTCGCCGAGGGCGTCCTGCATGTGTCGGCGATGGCCGCGTCCTGCGACGACGACCCGGCGAACGAGTACCCGGCGTGCCATGTGCACCAGCAGGACTGGGGTGTTCCGGTCCGGCTCGCGGCCGACGGCACGTCACGGCTCGCTCTGGTCCTGGCAGGGATGGACTCCTGACGGGGTGTCAGTACGGAGTGTCAGTCAACATCGGCGACGCTGCCGATGGCTGACGGGGCGCCTCAGTAGCTGCCCGGACCTCCGAAGCCGCCGCCGGCGCCGCGGTCGTCCCGCTGGACGACGGTCTCGGACACGACCGCGCGCCGCCGCCTGGCGATGCTGGTGAAGGTGGCGATCCCGATGATGCCGACCGCCATCATGATCACGCCGACCAGGTCGATGTTGACGCTGTCCGAATGCCAGTCGGTTGCGAAAGTGAGGATCGCACCAACCCCGATAAGAGCGATACATCCGCCGATGCCCATGAATCCCGCCTCCTGATACGAGTGGTGGCCGTTCCGGGCCACTGCTCGGGTACCCCCGACTCGATCGGGCATGCGAGCGTTGGCGGTTGATCGGTCGTCAGGCGGGACGGAAGGTGTTCAGGGGGCCGTTGGCCGAGGTCTGTCCCCTCAGCCTTCCAGGAACGCGGCCAGCACGTTCGCCAGGAGGTACGGGTCGTCGGCGCCGCACAACTCGCGCGCGCTGTGCATCGACAGGATCGCCACGCCCACGTCGACGGTGGTGATGCCGTGCCGCGCCGCCGTGATCGGGCCGATCGTCGTGCCGCAGGGCATCGCGTTGTTGGAGACGAACGTCTGCCACGGGACGTCCGCCTTCTCGCAGGCGGCGGCGAACACGGCCCGGCCACCGCCGTCCGTCGCGTACCGCATGTTCACATTCACCTTGAGGATCGGGCCGCCGTTGGCCCGGGGGTGGTGCGTCGGGTCGTGCCGCTCCCCGTAGTTGGGGTGCACGGCGTGGCCGGTGTCCGAGGAGAGACAGATGGAGCCGGCCAGCGCACGCGCGCGGTCCTCGAACGTCCCGCCACGGGAGAGCACCGAGCGCTCCAGCACCGTGCCGAGCAGCGGGCCGTCGGCGCCGGTGTCCGACTGGGAGCCGCTTTCCTCGTGGTCGAAGGCGGCGACCACGGGGATGTACGGCAGGGGCTCGTCGGCGGCGGACGTCCCGTCCGGGGCGGGGGTGTCGTCAGGGGTGAGGTTGGCGACGGCGGCCAGCGCGGCGGTGGCCGCGTGCACCGAGAGCAGGTTGTCCATCCGGGGACCCGCCACCAGCTCGCGGTCGCGGCCCAGATAGCCCGGCGGCTCGACGGGATACGGCATCAGGTCCCAGCCGGTGATCTCGGCGGCGCCGACGCCGCTCTCCTCGGCGACGAAGCGGATCAGATCGCCTTCGTCCGGCTCCCCGAGGCCCCAGATGGGCTGCATGTGCCGCTGCCGGTCCAGCTTGAGCCCGTCGGTGTTCACCGAACGGTCCAGATGCACCGCGAGCTGCGGGACGCGCAGCACGGCGCGGTCGACGGCGACCAGCCGGTGGGTGCCGTCGCGCAGCGAGATCCGCCCTGCGAGGCCGAGGTCGCGGTCGAGCCAGGTGTTGAGCAGCGGTCCGCCGTAGATCTCGACGGCGACCTGACGCCATCCGTAGGCGCCGATGTCGGGCTGCGGCTTCACCCGCAGGCTCGGCGAGTCCGTGTGCGCGCCGATGATCCGGAACGGCGTGTGCGCCGCCGCGCCCTCCGGCACGAACCAGGCGATCAGGGCCCCGCCGCGCAGCACGAACTTCCCGCCGGCCGCGCCGTCCCACGCGTCGGTCTCCGACACCTGCCGGAAGCCCGCCTTCTCCAGGCGCGCCGCGGCGTTCGCCACAGCGTGGTACGGCGACGGGCTCGCCGCCAGGAAGGACATGAGGTCGTCGGTGTGGCCGCGGTCGAAGCGGGGGGAAGAACGCATGCCTTCACCTTAACGACGGCTTATGACACCTGCTCTGCGCCTGCCAAGAGCCTTGACAGGCGGCTCCGCCCATGGGCGGAGGTTTGGTGCGACAGGCGTCAAAGCGGTCGGGAGCGGGAGGAACACAGGGTCCGGGGCGCTGGGCCCGGGGCGCCGCTGGGCGCTGGGGGGTTGCTGCGGCCGCACACAACTGTGGGGCGTTCCTCCGGACCGAGGACCCGGTCCGAACGAACGCCCCACACCTGACAGTTGCGCCGGTCAGAAGGCCGACTCGGCCAGCTCCATCAGCGAGCTGTCCACCGACTCCGCCAGCGCCCGCGCGGCCGAGACACCCGGCAGCACGTTCGCCGCGAAGAACTTCGCAGCGGCGATCTTGCCCTGGTAGAACGCGACGTCCTTGGCCGCCGCCGTCTCCAGCTTCTCCGTCGCCACCGCGGCGCCGCGCAGCAGCAGGTAGCCGACGACGACGTCGCCCGAAGCCATCAGCAGGCGGGTCGTGTTGAGCCCGACCTTGTAGATGTTCTTGACGTCCTCACCGGTGGAGGTGAGGTCGGTCAGCATCCGCCCGACGATCGCCTCCAGGTCGACGGCGGCCTTCGCGAGCGCGTCGCGGGCCGGCGCCAGCTCCGTACCGCCCGTGCCGACGGCGAGGAACTGCTTGATCTCCTCGGCCAGTGTGTTCAGCGCCACACCCTGGTCGCGGACGATCTTCCGGAAGAAGAAGTCCTGGCCCTGGATGGCCGTCGTGCCCTCGTAGAGGGTGTCGATCTTGGCGTCCCTGATGTACTGCTCGACCGGGTACTCCTGCAGATAGCCGGAGCCGCCGAAGGTCTGCAGCGACTGCGCGAGCTGCTCGTACGAGCGCTCCGAGCCGTAGCCCTTCACGATCGGCAGCAGCAGGTCGTTCAGGCCGTTGAGCGCCTTCACGTCCTCCTCGGCCGCTTCCTTGACCGCGATCTCGTCCTGGAGCGCCGCCGTGTACATCACCAGGGCGCGCATGCCTTCCGCGTACGCCTTCTGCGTCATGAGCGAGCGGCGTACGTCGGGGTGGTGCGTGATGGTGACCTTGGGCGCGGTCTTGTCCATGAACTGGGCCAGGTCGGGGCCCTGCACGCGCTCCTTGGCGTACTCCAGCGCGTTCAGGTACCCGGTGGAGAGCGTGGCGATGGCCTTCGTGCCGACCATCATCCGGGCGAACTCGATGATGCGGAACATCTGGCGGATGCCCTCGTGCTTGTCACCGATCAGCCAGCCCTTGGCGGGGTGCCGGTCGCCGAAGGTCAGCTCGCAGGTGTTGGAGACCTTCAGACCCATCTTGTGCTCGACGTTCGTGGCGTAGACGCCGTTGCGCTCGCCCAGCTCGCCGGTCTCGAAGTCGAACTCGTACTGCGGCACGAGGAAGAGCGACAGGCCCTTGGTGCCGGGGCCGGCGCCCTCGGGGCGGGCGAGCACGTAGTGAAGGATGTTCTCCGAGAGGTCGTTCTCACCGGACGTGATGAACCGCTTCACGCCCTCGATGTGCCAGGAGCCGTCCTCCTGCTCGACGGCCTTCGTCCGGCCCGCGCCCACGTCGGAGCCCGCGTCCGGCTCGGTGAGCACCATCGTGGAGGTCCACTGCTTGTCGACGGCGATCTCGGCGATCTTCTTCTGCGCCTCGTTGCCCTCCTCGAAGAGGACGCCGGCGAAGGCGGGGCCCGAGGCGTACATCCACACGGCCGGGTTCGCGCCCAGCACCAGCTCCGCGTACGCCCAGATCAGGGAGCGGGGCGCGGTCGTGCCGCCGATCTCCTCGGGCAGCCCGAGCCGCCAGTACTCGGCGTCCATGAAGGCCTTGTAGCTCTTCTTGAAGGAGGCCGGGAGGGGGGCGGTGTTGGTGTCGGGGTCGAAGACCGGGGGGTTGCGGTCGGCGTCGGCGAAGGACTCCGCGAGATCGTTCTCGGCGAGGCGGGTGACCTCGGCGAGGATGCTCTTCGCTGTCTCCGCGTCCATCTCGGCGAACGGACCGGTGCCGTACAGCTTGTCGCGTCCGAGGACCTCGAAGAGGTTGAACTCGATGTCGCGGAGATTCGACTTGTAGTGCCCCATGGCGACGGCTCCGTAAGGCTCGTGTGGCTCGTGGCTCGTGTGTCGGCTGTCCAAGTATGGGCTTCGCACGTGGTTGTGTACGCGGCTGTGTACTTGGCTACGTACGATGATGCTACCCATGGGTAATAAGACGCAACCCCGACAGGTCATCTGTGACGAGGCTCCCTCGGGGCCCATTCGTCAGTACTCTTGCGTGCATGTACGGCTACGACCAGACCCCGGGCGCACAGCAGCAGTACGCCGCGCCGCCCCAGCAGCCGATGGGCGGCCAGCCGATGGGCGGCCAGCCCATGGGTGGCGTCGGCGGGTACGGCGAGCAGCCGCTCTACCCGGAGCCGTCGCCCCCTTCGCTCGGTGACGCCGTCCGGGCCTTCACGACGGGCTCGCTGGCGGCCGAGGACTTCCAGCAGATCTTCGCGACGTCGAAGGTCTACTGTCCGCGCGGCGACAACCCGGGGTTCCTGGCGCTGCACAACACGCAGCAGCCGGTGATCCCGATGTTCAGCACGCTGAAGGAGCTGCGCAGGTACGCGGGCAAGGAGTCCAAGTACTTCGTGATCACGGGCGCCGAGGTGATCGACCTGCTGCCGACGGGGTACGGCTTCGTCCTGGACATGGAGGGCGACCACCGGATGGTCTTCGACGCGAAGGCGGTCGAGCAGATGGTGGACTTCGCGATGCGGCGGATGTACGGCTGAGGTTTTCCTGACGGCGACGGCCCGGCCCCCGCGTAGAGGTACAGGTACGCGGGGGCCGGGCCGTCGTGGTGTTCTGTGTTCTGCGGGCTGTGGTCAGGCGCAGTGTTCCGCGCGCTCCTGGTCCGTCATCGCCCGGGTGTGCTGGGTCTTGGTGCTGGGCGCGTCGGGCAGCGGGCCGGTCGCGTCGAACGGCACGTACCAGTAGTAGTGGCCGTAGAACGGGTCACCGAAGTGCAGCTCGTAGGTGCCAGAGACGTGCTGCATCTGGGCCTCGCGGGTGATCCAGCCGACCTCGCCGGGACGGACGTCGACGTTCGTCTGCTCGGACTCGGTGTGGGAGCTCTCCCAGGTGTGCTGGTAGCTGGTCTCGATGGTCACCTTGAAGACCTCGGAGAAGCCGTACTCCGCGCTCAGGGAGACGCCGAGGCTGTTCGACTCGCCTGTGGTGTCCGACCAGCCGACGGTGGAGCGCTGGAGGTCGGCGGTGCAGTTGTAGGCGCTGTCGCCGACCTGGTGGGCCTCACCCATGGAGACGGAGGGGGGCCCGTCGGGGTGGAAGACGCAGAGGTCGCTGCCGTTGTCGCACTTGTCGAGCAGCTCGCGGGAGGTGGGGGTCTCCTCGGCGGAGGCCGTGCCCGTGGAGAGGGCGGCGCTGCCCGCTGTCGCGAGGGCCACCAGCAGCATGGACAGGCGTGCTCTTTTCGTCATGGATTTCTCCGAACGGTGTGGGGGGATATGTGCGAGGGTGTGGGGGTTTCCTTGGGGGTTTTTGTGGGGGTTTTCGTCGGCGTGTTGACGTGTACGTGTCAACTAAACCCGACGGACTGGGCGCGGTCGTTCATGAACGAGCCCACGTCGGCGGTGTTCTCGTCGAACGGACCGTCCCTGTCACCGGTGAGGTTCGGCTCCGGGTAGAGCCAGATCCAGCAGTCGGCCCAGGGCTGCACGGACGAGACGCGGTTCTTCCAGTCGTCCGGGAAGTCGTACTGGTACTCGATCCAGCCGTCCTTCACGCAGGGCGCGGTCCCGGTGATCGTCAGTGACGATCCGCCGAACTGGACCTCGTCGAAGAAAGTGCCCTGGACGACGGAGTCGGCGGCGGCGAGCGTCGACGATTCCGTCGACTTCGATTTCGACTCCGACTGCGACGTCGACTCCGACTGCTTTGACTGCTTCGACCGGGTGGGCGCGTTGAAGCGCTTCATCTCCGTACGGAACGACTGGTCGCCGGCGGCCGCCTTCGCGGAGGCGGGGGTGTCGGTGACCTGTCCGCCGGTCGCCGCCTCGATGGCGTCGGGGAAGGCGGCGAAGCAACTCTCCGCGCCGGTGGCGCTGTTCACGACGCAGTGCCGGGCGGAGGTGCCGGAGGCTGTCTCGTCCGGGGCTGCGGCGCCGGCGGACGGCGCGGCGAGCGCGCCGGTGACCAGGAGCGTCGCAGCGACGAATGCGGTGGTGCGGGCGGTTCTTACCACGATAAGCAACTCCGTTCTTTCGAAAGGTAGTTGGTCGCAGAGCGCCTGCTCGAAACGGCGGAAGGGCAAACCGGAAGCCCGCTATTGCCCGCTATTGGGGCGGGAAGTCCCTGGTGGGGCTGGAGTACCTGCCCGATCGCCGTGGTTTTCGCGGACGGGGCTACGCGCGTCGCGGGCGGGGGAGAAGGCGCCGGGGGGCGGCGGGGAATGAAGTGCGCCTTGCGGGATGTTCACCGTTCAACTAAATTGGAACGCGAAGACTCCCGAGGAGGGCCCTCATGCCTGCTGTGACCGTCGAGAACCCGCTGACTCTGCCGCGGGTGTCCGCCGCGGCCGATGCCGTGGCCCGCCCCGTGCTGGCCGTGACCACCGCGCCCGGCGGATTCGAGGGCGAGGGCTTCCCGGTGCGCCGCGCCTTCGCCGGGATCAACTACCAGTACCTCGACCCGTTCATCATGATGGACCAGATGGGCGAGGTGGAGTACGCGGCGGGCGAGGCCAAGGGCACGCCCTGGCACCCGCACCGCGGCTTCGAGACCGTCACGTACCTGATCGACGGCACCTTCATCCACCAGGACAGCAACGGTGGCGGCGGCACCATCCAGAACGGTGACACGCAGTGGATGACGGCGGGCTCCGGTCTGCTGCACATCGAGGCGCCGCCGGAGGCGCTCGTCATGGCGGGCGGACTCTTCCACGGGCTGCAGCTCTGGGTGAACCTCCCGGCGGCCGACAAGATGATGGACCCCCGGTACCAGGACATCCGCGGCGGCCAGGTCCAGCTGCTCACCTCGCACGACGGCGGCGCGCTGCTGCGCGTCATCGCGGGCGAGCTGGACGGCCACGAGGGCCCGGGCATCACGCACACCCCGATCACGATGATCCACGCGACGCTGCGCCCCGGCGCCGAGGTCACGCTGCCGTGGCGTGAGGACTTCAACGGCCTGGCGTACGTGCTGGCCGGCCGCGGTTCGGTCGGCACGGACCGTCGGCCGGTGCACACGGGTCAGACGGCGGTCTTCGGCGACGGCGCGTCGATCACGGTCCGCGCGGACGAGACCCAGGACGCGCACACCCCGGACCTGGAGGTGGTCCTGCTGGGCGGCCGCCCGATCCGTGAGCCGATGGCGCACTACGGCCCGTTCGTCATGAACAGCCAGGCCGAGCTCAAGCAGGCATTCGAAGACTTCCAGGCCGGCCGCCTGGGAACGGTCCCGGTGCCGCACGTATAAGGCCTTCCGGCTCACGCCCGCCGCCCCGCCGCAGCTCGCTGCGACGGGGCGGCGGGCGTTGATGGGCCGGGGGCTGTGCGGGCCGGGAGTTAGGTGAACCGGGGGCCGCCCCTTTCTGTTGAGTGTCGCGGTTGCGGTCCGGGCGTCAAGGGCGCTCCTTCGTCGCGTCGGCTGCGCCGATTGCGCTTCGCTTAACCCTTGACGCCCGGCCCTCCACCGCAAGTGCTTCTTTGAGGGGGGGCGGCCGGGGGGCTCCACGGGGGAGCTGGGCTCGTGGTGACGGGTGCTTGGCCGACTGGCGGGTGCCGCGCGGCGGTTGCGTGGGGGGACTCGGGCTGGCTAAGCGTCCACCCCCGCCGGGTATCGGTTGCGACTCATGCCCCGCTGGTCACTGGGGTGGGGCGGGTGCGGGTCAGGGCGGCATGAGCCAGGAGCTGTGCGGGCCGGGAAGTTAGCTGGTCGGAGGGCCGCCCCTTTCTGTTGAGTGTCGCGGTTGCGGTCCGGGCGTCAAGGGCGCTCCTGCGTCGCGTCGGCTTCGCCGATGACCTGCGGTCACCCTTGACCCCCGGCCCTCCACCGCAAGTACTTCTTTGAGGGGGGCGGCCGGGGGGCTCCACGGGGGAGCTGGGCTCGTGGTGGCGGGTGCTTTGCCGGGTGCGGGTGCCACGCGGCAGTTGCATGGGGGGACTCGGGCCAGCTCGGCGTCCGCCCAGGCCGGGTAGTGGCTGAGACTCATGCCCCGCTGGTCACTGGGGGTGGGTGTAGGGCGGGATGGTCTGCTGGCGGGGGTAGGTGGGCGGGGCAGCGGGTCGGTGGGTGGGGCGGGTGTGACTGTTGTGACGGGGGATGGCCTGTGGGGCGGCCCTGGAGCGTCTTTTGCGTCCTGTGTTGCGTTAGGCGCGCCGCAGGGAGCATCAGGTGGGTGAAGGGCCCTGGGTGTCGGGGCGGGTGTGACTGGTGGGGGCCGTCCAGACCATGGCCAGGGCGAAGCCGAGGTCGTCGAACCGGGCGCCGGGGAAGACACTTCCGTAGAGCTCCCGGAACTGTTCGCGCGACAGGTAGCGATCGGAGAGCAGGTGCGCCAGCCACGGTCGGCTGTGCCAGAAGCGCAGTTGAAACCAGGCGTCGCGAAGCCCGATGCGGCGGATCTGGTGGGGGAAGCTCCACAGCGCGGGCCAGGTGTAGGCCTGACGCGGCGGGGTGGGGTAGAGATCGCAGACGTTGTCGACGATCGCGACGGTGCCGCCGGGCCGCACGAGACTCTTCAGGCGTCGCAGTCCCGCGTGGTAGTCCGCCAGGTGGTGCAGCATCGTGTGGCTGTAGACCAGATCGAAGCTGCCGTCGTCCAACTCGAACAGGTCCTTCACCGCGTAACGCACGTTGGGACGTGCCCTCTTGGCCTCGGCGATCTCGATCAGGGGCCCGCTGAGGTCCAACCCGACGACCTCCTCAAAGCGGTCCGCCAGGGCGACCGCCGCATGCCCGGAACCACAACCGGCATCAAGAGCGCGCCCGCCACCTGGCCCTAGGCCGAGCAACCAGGCGGTGTTCTGCCCGGGCAACAGGCTCACGAAGCGGTCGTAGTCGCGGGCGAACCGGTCGAATGACTGAGGATCAACCACCTGCGCCATCACTCTCCCTACACGCCACAACCACCAACCGCCGGACGTATCCGGGGGCAGGGGCCCACCGCCTGATGCGCCCTATGGCGCGTCTAACGCAACCACCCACGCAAAAGGCGGCCGAGGGCCGCCCCCCAGGCCATCCCCCATCACCCCAGCCACACCCGCCCCACCCACCGGCCCGTTGCTCCACCCAACTACCCCCGCCAGGGCGCCCTCCCGCCCTCCTCCACTCGGAGTGACCAGCGGGGCATGAGTCTCAGCCGATACCCGGCTTGGGTGGACGCTTGGCCGGGCCGAGTCCCCCCATGCAACTGCCGCGTGGCACCCGCACCCGGCCAAGCCGCCGTCACCACGAGCCCAGCGCCTCCGTGGAGCCCCCCCCCGGCCGCCCCCCCCTCAAAGAAGTACTTGCGGTGGAGGGCCGGGGGTCAAGGGTGACCGCAGGTCATCGGCGAAGCCGACGCGACGCAGGAGCGCCCTTGACGCCCGGACCGGAACCGCGACACTCAAAGCCCAGGGGCGGCCCTGCGGCCGGCCCCAATTCCGGGCCCGCCCAGTTCCCGGTTCATGCGTCCTGACCTGCACCCGCCACCCTCCAGTGACCAGCGGGGCATGAGTGGCAACCGCTGCCCGGTGGGGGTGGACGCCGAGCCGAGCCGAGTCCCCCCATGCAACTGGTGCGTGGCACCCGCCGCCCGGCCACGCACCCGTCACCACGAGCCCAGCTCCCCCGTGGAGCCCCGCGGCCGGCCTCAATCCCGGCCCGCCCAGCCCCCGGCCCATGCCCCCCGCCCCCCCCACCCCCCGTCGGAATACAAGCCCGCCCCCTCCCGTTACACTCCCCGAAGGAAGTTTAACGTTCAACCATACGAGCCATGCGAGCCATACGAGAGGTGAGCGCGATGCAGTTCGGGATCTTTACCGTTGGCGATGTCACCGCCGACCCGACCACCGGACGTACGCCGACCGAGCACGAGCGGATCAAGGCGATGGTCGCCATCGCGCAGAAGGCCGAAGAGGTCGGGCTCGACGTCTTTGCCGCCGGGGAGCACCACAACCCGCCCTTCGTCCCCTCGTCGCCCACCACCATGCTCGGCCACATCGCCGCCACCACCGAGCGGCTGATCCTCTCCACCTCCACCACCCTCATCACCACCAACGACCCGGTGAAGATCGCCGAGGACTTCGCGATGCTTCAGCACCTGGCCGACGGGCGGGTCGATCTGATGATGGGGCGCGGCAACACCGGGCCCGTCTATCCGTGGTTCGGCCAGGACATCCGCCAGGGCATCCCGCTCGCCATCGAGAACTACGCCCTGCTGCACAAGCTGTGGCGCGAGGACGTCGTCGACTGGGAAGGCACGTTCCGTACGCCGCTCCAGGGCTTCACCTCGACGCCCCGCCCCCTCGACGGCACCCCGCCGTTCGTGTGGCACGGCTCCATCCGCTCCCCCGAGATCGCCGAGCAGGCCGCGTACTACGGCGACGGCTTCTTCGCCAACAACATCTTCTGGCCCAAGGGGCACTTCCAGAAGCTGATCCGCCTCTACCGGCAGCGGTACGCGCACTACGGCCACGGCACCCCCGAGCAGGCCATCGTCGGTCTCGGCGGCCAGGCGTTCATCCGCAAGAACTCGCAGGACGCCGTCCGGGAGTTCCGGCCGTACTTCGACAACGCGCCGGTCTACGGCCACGGTCCCTCGCTGGAGGAGTTCACCAGGGACACGCCGCTGACCGTCGGCAGTCCGCAGGAGGTCATCGAGAAGACGCTGGCCTTCCGCGACGCCTTCGGTGACTACCAGCGTCAGCTGTTCCTGATGGACCACGCGGGACTGCCGCTGAAGACCGTGCTGGAGCAGCTGGACCTGCTGGGCGAGGAAGTCGTTCCCGTACTGCGCAAGGAGTTCGCGAACAACCGTCCGCTGTCCGTGCCCGACGGTCCGGTCCACCCCTCCGTCGCCTCGTCCGTCGCCAACTCCGCGAAGGGAGCTTGAGTCCCATGGAGACCCTGAAGCTCGTCGTCGTGTCCGCGGGTCTCGGCAAGCCCTCCTCCAGCCGGCTCCTCGCCGACCGGCTCGCCGAGGCGGCCACCGGCGCGCTCGCCGGCGCCGACCGTAAGACGGACGTACGGGTCGTCGAACTGCGCGACCTGGCCGTCGCCGTCGCGAACAACCTCGTCACCGGCTTCCCGGCGGCCGACCTGCGTGACGCGCTGGCGGCCGTCGGCGAGGCCGACGGGCTGATCGTCGTCACGCCCGTCTTCGCCGGCTCGTACAGCGGGCTGTTCAAGTCGTTCTTCGACCTGATCGAGCCGGACGCCTTGACCGGGACACCCGTCCTGCTCGCGGCGACCGGCGGCACCGCGCGCCATTCGCTCGTCACGGAGCACGCGCTGCGCCCGCTCTTCTCGTACCTGCACGCCCTGACCGCCCCGACCTCCGTGTTCGCCGCCACCGACGACTGGGGCGCCGGGGCCGACACCCACGCCGGCGGTCTGCCCGCGCGGATCCGGCGGGCGGCCGAGGAGCTGGCGGGGCTGCTGGGCGGCACCGCGAAAGCGCCCACAGCCGACGCGGACGACGACGCTGACGAGATCGTTCCGTTCGAGCAACTGCTGCGCGGGCATTAAACGGGCCGCGCGCCCGTTGCCTGGGTAGACGTTTGAATGATCGATCAAAAGGGAGTGCGCCATGGGCAGGATCGTTGTCGGGGTAGACGGCTCGGAATCGTCGTTGAAGGCGCTGCGCTGGGCCGCACGGCAGGCCAAGGTCACCGGGGACCGCATAGAGACCATCATCAGCTGGCAGTACCCGGCGACCAGTTGGGCCTCGATGACCCCCGGCGTGCCGGCCGAGTTCGACCCGGAGAAGCTGGCGCGGACGATCCTCGACGAGGCCGTCGACAAGACGCTCGACGCCGAGGCCGCCGCGGCCGTCGACCGTCAGGTCATCACCGGCCATCCCGCGCAGGTCCTGGTGGACCGCTCGGAGGGAGCGACGCTGCTGGTGGTCGGCGACCGCGGGCACAGCGACTTCACCGCCGCGCTGATCGGTTCGGTGAGCCTGCACGTCTCGCAGCACGCGAAGAGCCCGGTCGTGGTGGTCCGCGGCGAGATCGTCGAGGACTGACCGCTCCGGCGGCCCGCGTCACAGCTCGACGGTCAGGTCCCCGATCAGGCCGTCGCGCAACGCGAACCGGTAGTGGAGGTCGACGATCCCGCCGGGGAAGTCGCCCTCCAGCCGGTTCGTGACGACGTAGTGCGTCTCGTCCAGCCGTTCCACGCCGGTCAGTTCGACCGTGTACGTGTACTCGCTGCCGGCCGCACCCAGCCACTCCTCGACGGCGCCGATGCCGGTGTACGTCGCGCCGTCGTCGGTGACGGTGGCGTCCCGGTGGAAGGCGGCCGCGGCCGTCTTCGCCTGCCCGGCGCGCTGGGCGGCCAGATAGCGGCTGACGACGCCGGGCAGCTGCACGCCGCGCGGCTCCCCACCCGACAGCTCCCCACCCGGCAGCTCCACAGCCGACAGCTCCCCACCCGGCAGCTCCGCACCCGCCGGCTCCTCCGTCACGTCCGCCACCACGCACGCGATGTTGTCCGGACCCCCGGCCGCCCGTGCCAGCTCGACCAGTTCGCGTACGGCGGCCGCCGGCTCGTCCGTGTCCGCGACGACCCGCCGTACCTCCGCCGTGTCCACCACCCTGGACAGGCCGTCGGAGCACAGCAGATAGCGGTCCCCCGCCCGCGCCTCGCACATCCGGAGATCGGGAGCCGCCTGGCTCGCGTCGCCGTCCAGTGCCTTGAGCAGCATCATCCGCTGCGGGTGCGACAGCGCCTCCTCCTCGGTGAGCGTGCCCGCGTCGATCATCGACCTGACCACGGAGTGATCCTGCGTGAGCTGGAAGAACTCCCCGTCCCTCAGCAGATACGCACGGGTGTCGCCGATGTGGACGAGTCCCAGCTCGGCGCCCGTCCACACCATCGCCGTGAGGGTCGTGCCCGAGTCGGCGAAGCCGTCGACCGCGTGGTTCGCCCGCTCGAAGGAGTCGGCGAGCGCGCCGAGCAGATCGCCGCTGTCGACGGTGTCCGGCAGCGCCTTCAGCGCGTCGACCGCCGCCGTACTGGCCGGGGCGCCTTCCGCCCCGAAGCCGTCGGCGACGGCGAGCAGCCGGGCACCGGCGTACGCGGTGTCCTGGTTGGTCTCGCGGACGAGTCCGCGGTCGGACAGCGCCGCGTAGCGCAGCCCCAGCGAGTTGGATGACGTCGACGACGGTATGGACGGCATGGACGGCATAGGAATAACGCCCTTTCCTGCGTGGTCCGTCGGCCGGACAGCACCGGCCGACAGATGGCCGATGAGGAAGGTCGCCAGGTCACGCCGCGCCGCTGTCTCGGCTTCCACCTGTGCCCAGTACGCCCTGAGATCGCGGGCGGCGGCCGCCGCGTCCGTCTCGTACACGTCGCATGCGTGGCGGATCCTGGCCAGCGGCATCCCGACGCGGCGCAGCCAGGCGACCAGCCTGGCCCGCTCCAGCTGCGTCTCGTCGTAGTACCGGTATCCGGTGTCCGCGTCGACCCGGGCCGGCGGCAGCAGCCCCAGCTCGTCGTAGCGGCGCAGCGCCTTCGCCGACAGCCTGGACAGGCGCGCGAAGACGCCGATCGTCAGTCCCGCCGCCGGCGCATCCATGGCTTCCCTCCTCGTACCGGGCCCCTCGCCCGGTACGACCCGATGCTGGGGCTTCCCCGAGGAGGAAGGTCAAGCAGCGAATGCCGCGCCTTTCGGCGCGGCGTTCGCATGGGGGGACGGAGCCGGAGCCCGCGACGGCGGAAGGGTCATTGGTGGGTCATTGTTCTCGCATGTAGAACGCGTAGAACGTCGCAGCGATCGTACCGACCGCGACGAAGAACCCCACCGCGCACGACCGCAGCACGCTCTGGTCGGTGAGGCTGTACAGGAAGCCGATGGAGCCGCCGACCAGGACGCCCCAGGCCGCGGCGCGCAGCTCGCGGGGGAGGGCCGGTGCGACGCGTAGCAGGCCGAAGACGAGCAGGGCCATGCCGACGCCGGAGATCAGCGCGAGGGCGAGCTGGCCGTAGGTGGCGGGGCCGCCGCTGCGGGCGATGAACGACGCGTAGGCGCCGTACGCGATGCCCAGCAGGACGGGTACGGCGACGGCGAGCCGCGAGATGTGCCGGTGATCGTTCCGCTGGTCCTGCCCGTGGTCCTGCCCGTGGTCCTGGCGGTAGCGGTGTCGGCGTCGCGTCGGTATCGCTGCGTGTGCCATGGCAGGCGCTCCTTCCGTCGTACCCCCGTCGCACCCCCCGTTCGTTCCAGAGCACACCCGGACGCGGGACCCGGCAACCCGTGGCGACCGCGGCGGCCGGACCGTGGCGATCGGACGCGGTCCGATCGCGGCCCCGGGCCCCGCCCCGTTCACTTGAGGGGTGCGGACCTTGCGGAACTCCCTCTCCATGACGCTGATCGTCCTGTTGGCATTGCTGACGCCGGTCAGCGCCGTCGCCGCGTGGGCCCGTCTCGAACTCGACGACTCCGACCGCTTCGTCGCCACGATGGCGCCGCTCTCCTCCGACAGGGACGTGCGGAACGCGGTCACGGACCAGGTCACCGAGGAGGCCCTGCGGCAGCTCGGTCCAGGGCCGCTCCGCGACGCGGTGCGCGCGCCGCTGCACGACGCCGTGCACGCCTTCACGACCAGCGGCGCCTTCGCCACCGTGTGGAAGGCGCTCAGCCGCGCCGTGCAGAGCAGCACCCAGCAAGCACTGGAAGGCGACTCCGACAAGTCGGTGACCATCGATCTTGCGCCGGTGAGCCGGGCGGTGAAGCGGCAGCTCGTCGCCGACGGGGTGCCGTTCGCGGGCCGGATCCCGGTCCGGCACGCGAGCATCACCGTGCTGGACCCCGCCGATCTGGGCGTCTCGCGCGAAGCCGTACGCGGTCTGCAGCGGGCCGGGATCTGGCCGGGGGTGGCGGCGCTCGTGGTCGCCGTCCTCGCCGTGCTGGTCGCCGTACGCCGGCGGCGGGCGGCGATCTTCGTCGGCGCCGCCTTCGCCGTGGGGGCCGTCGTGCTGATCGTGCTGATCACGGTGGGCCGCGGGCTGTCCCTGGACGCGCTGCCGTCCGACGTGGACCGCTCGGCGGGCGGGGCCGTGTACGACGCGCTGACCGGTTCGCTGCGTACGGCCTCCTGGATCGTTCTGGTCTGCGGACTGATCGTCGCCGCTGCTTCTTGGCTGGTGGGAGCCTTGCGAGGGCGCCTTTACTGAATCTTTATACCCAAACGCTTCGTCTCAAATGTCGTAATTGCACCATTCGGAGCACAGTGGAGACATGAGCCAGAACACAACGCATCGCCCCCCTTCAACGGGCATGGGCGCAGGCACCAACCAAGGCACCGGAAACGGCAACGGCAGCATGAACGGGATGGGCAGCAGGGCGGGAACCGGCACCGGTTCCGGGACCGGCTCCCATACGACGAGGAACGCCGCCTGGGCGATGGGTGGCACTCTCTTCGCCGGTGTTCTGATGCTGGTCTCCGGTGCGACCGACATCCTCCAAGGCATCGTCGCGATCAAGAAAGATGCTGTGCTGAACAGCACCGGGAACTACGCGTACGCCTTCAACATCACGTCGTGGGGCTGGATCCACCTCGGCCTCGGAGTTCTGATCGCACTGGCCGGTCTCGGCATCCTGACCGGAAACCGGATAGCGAGGTACGTCGGCATCGCCCTCGCCTCGCTGAACATCGTCGCGCAGTTCATGTATCTGCCGCACCAGCCCGTCTGGGCGGTCGTAGGCATGGCACTGTCGGCGTTCGTGATCTGGGCACTCGCCTCGGACCACTACGTGCCGAAGCCCCGGTGACGAAAGTCCCGGTGACCGACCGTCAACAGCACTCTCCCTCCACACCGTCCTTGCCCCCGTCGCGACCCAGCGGCGGGGGTAAGGTGCGAGCCCGGCTCCGAAGGAGGAGGCAGTCATGAACGCCCCCAGTGACAACGGCGACATCCTCGCCAACATCAACGACCTCGTCGCCGAGGAGCACAGCCTGCGCTCGCGGTCGACAGGGAATCTCGGTCTCGACGCCGAGGAGCGGGTACGGCTGCGCGCCGTCGAGGTGCAGCTCGACCAGTGCTGGGACCTGCTGCGCCAGCGCCGCGCCAAGACCGAGTTCGGCGAGAACCCCGACGAGGCGCGGGTGCGCCCGGAGGGCGAGGTCGAGGGGTACCAGGGCTGAGACCCCCGGCAGGCCAGCGCACCCTTCGGCAGGCCCGCGCACCCTTCCGCAGGCGCTCCCGCGCTGTCAAAGCTGACGTCACCCCGCCCCGTAGGCCAAGGTGGCGCCCATGGGAGACCGGGACCGAGACCGAGTACGCACCGACGCGCGAGCCGCCCTGCTGGCACCGCCCGCATGGCTGGTCGCCGGGCTGCGGCCCAAGAAGGCGCCCGTCCCCTGGGCCGCGGCGGCCCGGGCCTCCGTCGCCATGGCCGTACCGATCGTCGTCGGCCTCGCCACCGACAAGCCCGCGTACGGCGCGCTCGTCTCGATGGGCGCCCTGACCGGAGTCATCGGCGACACCGCCGACGCGTACCGGATGCGGGTCTTCAACATCGCCCTCCCCCAGTTCTTCGGCGCCGTCGGCGTCACGCTCGGCACCCTCGTCTACGGGGAGGGCTGGCTGGCCGTCGGGATACTGACGCTCATCGCGCTCGTCTCCGGCATGATCTCCTCGATCGGCGCCGTCGCCAGCGTCTCCGGGCTGCTGCTCCTGCTCAACGCCGTGGTGGGCGCGGGCCTCCAGATGCCGGACCCCTGGTGGAAGGCCCCGCTGCTGCTCTCCCTCGGCGGTCTTTTCGTCCTCGCGCTGTCCCTGCTGGCCTGGCCGCTGCGCGGCCGGGTGCCGGAGCGCGGCGCCGTCGCGGCGACGTACGGCGCGGCGGCCGATCTGCTCGCCGCCGCGGGCACCCCGGCGTACGAGACGCGCAGACAGGCCGTCACCCAGGCGCTGAACCACGCGTACGACCTGGTGCTGGCCCGCCGCGCGCACGACCACGGCAGACGCAGCTCACTGGTGCGGCTGCTCGCCCAGCTCAACGTCGTCATCCCGCTCGTCGAGGCGGCGCCCGCCGCGCATCTGCACGGCAGCCCGCTGCCGGACGCGATCCCGGCGGCGGTGCGGGAACTCGCCGCGACCGTGGCGGCAGGACGCGGCGGCGGCGACCCCACGCTCGAACTGCCCGCGCCCGCCACCCCTTCGCAGCGCGCCGTGGACGTCGCGCTGCGGTACGCGTCAGCCGTGGTGCACAACGCCGACGCCGACCCGCCCGCCACCGGCGACGACCCGCTCGGCCGCCCCGCCGCCCTGCGCATCCGGGCCCGCCGCGCGACCCGCGACGTCCTGCTGTCGGAGGCGTCCTGGCGCTACGGGCTGCGGCTCGCGCTGTGCATCGGCCTCGCGCAGAGCCTGGTCTCGCTGATCCCGGTGCCCCGCTCGTACTGGGTCGCCCTCACCATCACCTTCGTGCTCAAGCCCGACTTCGGCTCGGTCTTCTCCCGCGCCGTGCTGCGCGCGCTCGGCACGGCGGCGGGGGTCGTGGTGGGGGCGGCCGTGCTCGCCGAAGTGCCGCGCGGCTGGTGGGACGTGGCGGTGATGGCGGTGCTCGCGCCGCTCATCCCGGCCCTGTCGGTGAAGGGGTACGCCTTCCAGACGGCGGCCATCACGCCGGTGATCCTGCTGCTGTCGGACATCCTCAACCACCAGGGCTTCGACCTGGTGGTGCCCCGGCTCCTGGACAGTCTGATCGGCTGCGGCATCGCGCTGATCGCCGGCTATCTGCTCTGGCCGGAGAGCTGGCACACCAGGATCGGCGACCGGCTCGCGGACGCCGTCGACGACGCGGCGGACTACGTGAGTTACGCGTTCGGCACGGCGGGCGAAGGTGACGGTGGAGGCGGCGGCGCGGACCGGGCGGAACGCGTGCGCAGGCGGCGGCGTATCTACCGCGACCTGTCGCTCGTACGCTCCGAGTTCCAGCGCGCCCTGACCGAACCGCCGCCCACCGGCCGCCGGGCAGCCGCCTGGTGGCCGCTGGTCGTCGCCGTCGAACGGGTCGTGGACGCCACGACGGCGGCCCGCGTCCGCGTCAACCACGGGGCGCCGCCGCCCGCGCCCGCCGAGGTCGCCGCCATCGAGCGGCAGTTGCGCGGGATGGCGGAGGGCGTGCGGTCGAGTACGACGCTGACGCAGGTACGGGCCGAGCTGACCGGCGACGAGACCGGCGTCCTGGCCCCGCTGCGCCAGGAAGTGACGGCGGCCCGCGCGATCACCTCACCGGGCCGGCACCGGGCGACCTAGGGAGTGTCCGCGAAGTATCGTCGTCCGCCCTATGGGCGGGGCTGCCGGGCATCGCGAGCCAGACGAGACTTCGCGGACACGACCTAGGCGCGAGGCGCGCGCGCCTCGGCGTCCCGCCTGCTGTGGGCCCGCCAGGCGGCCCACAGCAGATAGATGCCGACCAGGGCCACCACCACGCCCAGCAGGGCGTACTGGGAGTGGCCCGACATGGCCGAGCCCTTCATCGACCCCGACCCCTGGGCGATCCAGACCGCTCCGAGCACCACCAGTACGATCCCGCCGATTCCGCGGCCCCAGACCTGCATGCGTACGCTCCCGCCCTGCGATGCCGGCCCCTCGCGGTACGCGTACGGCCGGCCGGCTCCAGCTTCGCGCAGTCCCCGGACGCGGATGCCGTGGAAGTTCTTACGGATTACGAACGCCCGACGGCACCCGCGGCGGCACGTCACCCGCGTGGCGGTGCGCACGCGACCAGGACGGGACAAACAGGCCTCCGGCGTGGTCGGGTGGGCCCGTGTCCCCGCCCACGCCGCCGTCTCCTTCGCTGCCGCCGTCCCCGCTCCTGCCCGTCGGCGTCCGGCGCTTCGCCGCCTGGTGCGGGGTGCTGCTGCTCGCCTCGGGCGTCGTGGCCGTCGCGGTCTGGCTGTGCGTCACGTTCAAGACGGCCGTCACGCCGCTGCTGCTCGCGCTGCTCGGCACCGCGCTGCTGGGGCCGCTGCACCGGCGGCTCGTCGCGCTGCGGCTGAACCGGTCGCTGGCCGCCGCGCTCACCTGCGCCGCCGTCGTCGCCGTGGTCGGCGGGGCCGGGTACATCGTCGTCAACGCGATCGTGGACAGCGGCGACCAGATCGTCTCCTCGCTCAAGCAGGCGGCGAAGGACGTGTCCAAGCACTTCGGCGCCGCGGGGACCTCGCTGGACGACATCGCGAGCAACGCCAAGGAGCTGCTGGGGAAGTTCGGCGCGACGGCGGCGTCCGGGGTGGTCACCGGGATCAGCGTCATCGGTGAGCTGATCGCCACCTCCGTGCTGGCGCTGCTGCTGATGTTCTTCTTCCTGCGGGACTCCGACAAGGCGGCGGGGGCGCTCAGGTCGCTCGCGCCGCGTGCGACGGGTGAGGCCGTCGAGGCCATGGCGCGCCGCGCCTTCCACGCCGTCGAGGGGTTCATGCGCGGGACGACCGTGATCGCCCTGATCGACGCCGTCTGCATCACGGTGGGCCTGCTGATCCTGCGGGTGCCGGGCGCCGTCGGGCTCGGCGCGCTGGTCTTCGTCGGGGCGTACATCCCGTACCTGGGCGCCCTCATCTCGGGCGCCGTCGCCGTGCTCGTCGCGCTCGCCGACCGGGGCTGGCCGATCGCGCTGTGGGCGCTGGGGGTGGTGCTGGCCGTGCAGGTGCTGGAGGGGCATGTGCTCCAGCCGGCGGTGCAGAGCCGTACGGTCCAGATGCACCCGGCCGTGGTGATGGTGACGATCACTGCGGGCGCCGCCGTCGCCGGGATCCTGGGGCTGCTGCTGGCCGTACCGCTGACGGCCGCGGTGTTCGGGGTGATCTCCGAGCTGCGGGGCCGCTACAGCGCCCCGGGCGAACCGGGGCCGCCGGACGGCGCGTCCTCGCCGTCCTCGTAGAGCTCGAACCAGATCGACTTGCCCTCGCCGCGCGGGTCGACGCCCCACGCCGTCGCGAGCACCTCCATCAGCACCAGTCCGCGCCCGCTGGACGCCAGCTCCCCCGGGCGTCTGCGGTGCGGCTGCTCGTCGCTCGCGTCGGTGACCTCGACGCGCAGCCGCCGCTTGCCGCGCTTGCCCGCGGCCTCGGCCGTCAGCAGCGCGTCGCCGTCGGTGTGGACGAGGACGTTGGTGACCATCTCGGACAGCATCAGCACGGCGGAGTCGATCTGGTCCTCGTCGGCCCAGTCGTGCAGCAGGTCCCGCAGCTGCTGCCGGGCGTCGGCGATCCGCTCGGGTTCGGCCTGGGCGATGCTCAGCGCGGTACGCCGGGTGACCGGGGTGCGGGGCCGGTCGGGCGAGTCGTTGCGGGCGAGCAGCAGCAGCGCGATGTCGTCCTCGCGGCGGTCGGCCAGCGGCCCCGTCGTGTAGTGCGAGGTCGGGCCGATGACGGATTCGACGAGCGCGTCGGCGAGCTTCTCCATGGAGCCCTTGGTGCCTTCGAGCACCGGCTGGAGCCTGCCCCAGCCGGTGTACATGTCGTGGCCGCCGGTCTCGATGAGGCCGTCCGTGCACAGCATCAGCAGCTCGCCCCTGCCCAGTACGAGCCGGGTCGTCGGATAGTCCGAGTCCGCCTCGATGCCGAGCGGCAGACCGCCGGCGGTCTGCCGGATGACGGCTGTGCCGTCCGCCATGCGCAGCACCGGGTCGGGGTGGCCCGCGCGGGCGATGTCGAGCGTGCCGGTCGCCGGGTCGACCTCCAGGTAGAGGCAGGTCGCGAAGCGCGGGGCGCGCGCGTCGTAGTCCAGCGTCGCGTTGTCGGAGGAGTGCGTGACGCCGAAGGGCGGCCGTTCGTCGGGCTCGGAGTCCGGGTCGGGTCCGGTGCCCGGGTACTGCTGGAGGCCGGCCAGGAAGCGGGAGGCGCGGGAGAGCACGGCGTCGGGGCGGTGGCCCTCGGACGCGTAGGCGCGCAGGGCGATCCGCAGCTGCCCCATCAGCCCTGCCGCCCGTACGTCATGGCCCTGGACGTCGCCGATGACCATGGCGAACCTGCCGCCCTCGCCGCCTTCGCCGTGCGGCCCCGGGCCCGGGAGCGGGATCATGTCGTACCAGTCGCCGCCGACCTGGAGCCCGCCGCCGGTCGGCACGTACCGGGCGGCCACGGTCATGCCGGGGATGTCGGGGCCGATGGTCGGCATCATCGAGCGCTGGAGCCCGAGGGACAGCTCACGCTCGGTCTCGGTGATCTCGGCGCGGGCCAGCGCCTGCGCGAGCATCCGGGCGACGGTGCTCAGCACGGACCGTTCGTCGGGGGAGAACGTGACGCGGTGCTTGAACGCGGCCATCCAGGCGCCGAGCGTGTGCCCGGAGACGATCAGCGGGAGGAAGGCCCAGGAGCTGCGCCGGAACGGCTCGACGGACGGCCAGATGGCCGGGTAGCGCTCCGCGTAGGCCTTGGGCGTGGGCAGGTAGATGGCCCGGCCGGTGCGGATGACCTCGGACGCCGGATAGTCGGAGCCGACCAGCAGCTCGGGGAAGTTCTCGGCGTCGAGCACGGTGTTGCCGTGCATGCCGATGATCCGCAGCCGGTCCCCGTCGGTGCCGAAGAGGGTGAGCGCGTCGGGCGAGAACCCGGGCATCGAGAGGGAGGCGGCGACCCGCAGCACCTCGGCCGTCGATCTCGCCTCGGCCAGCGCGCGCCCCGCGTCCAGCAGGAACGCCTCGCGGGAGCGCCGCCAGTCGCCCGTGACGGTGGTGGCGTCGACGGTGGTGCCGGGCTGCGGCTCGGCGACCTCCTGGAGGGTGCCGACCAGCTCGTAGTGGTGCTTGCCCGCCGCATCCGTACGGGTGTACGGCTTCGAGCGGGACCGTACGGTGCGCAGCACCCGGCCGCCCCGGTCGACGATCCGCAGCCGGGCCTCGGCGAGCCCGCCCTCGGTCAGGGCGAGCTGCACGATCCCGTCAACCTCGTTCCAGTCGACGGGGTGGAAATGGGCGCGGACCTCCGCCGCGGTGAGGACCGCTGCCTCCTCGGGCCGTCCGAGCAGGCGGGCCGCCTCCGCGTCGACACTGACAGCTCCTGAGCTGTCGTCCCAGCGCCACAGGCCTGTCGCGATCGCGGCAAGGACGTCCTCGGTGCGCATTTTCCCACTGTATGAACAGGTTACGAACCCTCGCCACCGAGAGTGGCGCCGGAACCGGGCGCTAACCTGGTGTCTCCGTGTCCCACCCCGGCTCGACCCAGCTCCACCCGAACCGGCTCCACCCAGCTCCACCCCCAATCCCGACTTGCTAAGACTGGATGAACGACGATGCATCGGTACAGGTCCCACACCTGCGGCGAGCTCCGCGCCTCTGACGTCGGCACCGACGTCCGGCTGAGCGGCTGGCTGCACAATCGCCGAGACCTGGGCGGCATCCTCTTCATCGATCTGCGCGATCACTACGGACTGGTCCAGTTGGTGGCCAGGCCCGGCACGGCCGCCAACGAGGAGCTGTCGAAGCTCACGAAGGAGACCGTCGTCCGGATCGACGGGCGGGTCTCCGCGCGCGGCGCCGAGAACGTCAACCCGGAGCTGCCGACCGGCGAGATCGAGATCGAGGTCTCGGAGGTCGAGATCCTGGGCGCGGCCGCCCCGCTGCCCTTCACCATCAACGCCGAGGACGGGGTCAACGAGGAGCGCCGTCTGGAGTACCGCTTCCTCGACCTGCGCCGTGAGCGCATGCACCGCAACATCATGCTGCGCTCGGCCGTCATCGCCGCCATCCGGTCCAAGATGGTGGCGCTCGGCTTCAACGAGATGGCGACCCCGATCCTCACGGCGACCTCGCCCGAGGGCGCCCGTGACTTCGTGGTGCCGTCCCGGCTGAACCCCGGCAAGTTCTACGCGCTGCCGCAGGCGCCGCAGCAGTTCAAGCAGCTGCTGATGATTTCGGGCTTCGACCGCTACTTCCAGATCGCGCCGTGCTTCCGCGACGAGGACGCCCGCGCCGACCGCTCGCCCGGCGAGTTCTACCAGCTCGACGTCGAGATGAGCTTCGTCGAGCAGGAGGACGTGTTCCGGCCGATCGAGAAGCTGATGACGGAGCTGTTCACGGAGTTCGGCGGCGGCCGTGAGGTCACCTCGCCGTTCCCGCGCATCCCGTTCCGCGAGTCGATGCTGAAGTACGGCAACGACAAGCCGGACCTGCGGGCCAAGCTGGAGCTGACCGACATCTCGGACGTCTTCGACGGCTCCGAGTTCAAGGCGTTCGCCGGCAAGCACGTACGCGCGCTGCCGGTGCCGGACACGGCGGGCCAGCCGCGGAAGTTCTTCGACGGGCTCGGGGACTTCGCGGTCGAGCAGGGCGCGAAGGGCCTGGCCTGGGTGCGGGTCGGCGAGGACGGCGCGCTGAGCGGCCCGATCGCGAAGTTCCTCACCGAGGAGAACGTGAAGGTCCTCTCCGAGCGGCTGTCGCTGGCCCCCGGTCATGCCGTGTTCTTCGGCGCGGGTGAGTTCGACGAGGTCTCGAAGATCATGAGCGCGGTCCGCGTCGAGGCGGCGAAGCGCGCCGGCCACTTCGAGGAGGGCGTCTTCCGGTTCTGCTGGGTCGTCGACTTCCCGATGTACGAGAAGGACGAGGAGACCGGCAAGATCGACTTCTCGCACAACCCCTTCTCGATGCCGCAGGGCGGGGTGCGTGACCTGGAAGAGAAGGACCCGCTGGACATCCTGGCGTGGCAGTACGACATCGTCTGCAACGGCATCGAGCTGTCGTCGGGCGCGATCCGTAACCACGAGCCCGAGGTCATGCTGAAGGCGTTCGAGATCGCGGGCTACGACCGCGAGACCGTCGAGCACGAGTTCGCCGGCATGCTCCGCGCCTTCCGGCTCGGCGCCCCGCCGCACGGCGGGATCGCCCCGGGCGTCGACCGCATTGTGATGCTGCTGGCCGACGAGCCGAACATCCGCGAGACGATCGCCTTCCCGCTCAACGGCAACGCGCAGGACCTGATGATGGGCGCGCCCACCGAGCTGGACGAGTCGCGGCTGCGTGAGCTGAACATCGCGCTGCGCAAGCCGGTCGCCAAGTCGGGCGAGTAACGACGTCGGGCGGCTGACGACACACGGCTGAGGCCCGGAACGAGCCGGTTCCGGGCCTCTTTCGCGTTCCGGGTCATGGCGTGTATATCGCGATTTCCATGCCGGTGGCTGGATAAGCTCGCGGTGCGACTGCCCGGACGCTGGGGGACACTGGAGCAGCCCGAAAGACGCCTCCAGCAAGACCGGACCGCGAGGTTCCTCCCTCGTCGCGTCAAATGAAGGGCCCACTCCATGTCGTCCGTCCGTTCCCTCGGCCCCGCCGCCGCGCTGCTGACCGCCGGTCTGCTGCTGACCGGCTGCGCCGGCGCGGCCGGGACCGCAGGACACGCCGACCCGGCGCCGGCGGCCACCACCACGACCTCGGCGAAGGACAGGGGCCTGATCGGCAGGGCGGGCCCCGAGGCGCGGACCGCGTCCTCCGGGGAGATCCCGGGCCTCGGCCCGCGGACCCGCGCCGAGATCCCGCAGGACACCCGGCAGGCCGTCGTGGTGACCGGCGCGGGCAGGGACGCCAACCGCTCCACGGTCCGCGTCTGGGAGCGCGACAGCGGCTCCGAGTGGGCCGCGGGGACCTCGGGAGTGGCGCCCCGCCTGGGCTGGCACCCGGTCGCGGGACCCTGGCCCGCGCACAACGCCCTGGACGGCTGGACCGGGCACCACGTCCAGAGCGACCGCCGCTCACCGATCGGCGTCTACGGCCTCACCGACGCGGGCGGCTCGCTGCCCGACCCCGGCACGAAGCTCCCGTACGACAGGTCGGACGCCTTCTACGCCGACGGCACCGGCTTCCACGGCGAGTCGCTGGAAGGCTCCTTCGACTACGTCGTGGCGATCAACTACAACCGCGAGGCGGGCACCACCCCCCTGGACTGGACCCGCCCCCTCGGCGGCGACCGGGGCGGCGGCATCTGGATCCACGTGGACCACGGCGGCCCCACCCAGGGCTGCGTCTCACTGCCGCGCGACCGGGTGAAGCAGCTGCTGGAACTGCTGGACCCGGACAAGGAGCCGGTGGTCGTGATGGGTGACGCGACCTCGCTGGAACGCTGAGCCGTACGGTCCGTCACACGGCGGCAGGCCCGGAACCGTCGCGGTTCCGGGCCTGCCGTACGTCACGCGGACGCGGTTACGCGGGCTTCTCCTCCAGGCGGGGGAAGAGCACCGCGCCCTTCGTCACCTTCGTGCCCGGGGCCAGCCGGCCCCAGTCGGCCGCCGACGCCACCCGCTGGTCCGCCAGCGCGCCCAGCGACTCCTCGGCGCCCAGCGACTCCCACAGCTTCTGGGACGTCTCCGGCATCACCGGGTTCAGCAGGACGGCGCAGGCGCGCAGCGACTCGGCCGCCGTGTAGAGGATCGTCGCGAGCCGGGCCCTGCCCGCCTCCGACTCGTCCTTGGCGACCTTCCACGGCTCCTGCTCGGTCAGATAGCCGTTGACCTGCTTGACGAAGTCGAAGACCGCGGCGATACCGCCCGCGAAGTCCAGCTCCTCGCCGATCCGCCGGTCCGCCTCGGCGACCGCCTTCGTCAGACCGTCCCGTACCGCCTGCTCGGCCGGACCGGAGTCCGTCGCCTGCGGCAGCGCACCGCCGTAGTACTTGCCGACCATGGCGGCGACGCGCGAGGCGAGGTTGCCGTAGTCGTTCGCCAGCTCGGAGGTGTAGCGGGCGCTGAAGTCCTCCCAGGAGAACGAGCCGTCCTGCCCGAAGGCGATGGCCCGCAGGAAGTACCAGCGGTAGGCGTCCACGCCGAAGTGCGTGGTCAGGTCCTGCGGCTTGATGCCGGTCAGGTTCGACTTCGACATCTTCTCGCCGCCGACGAGCAGCCAGCCGTTGGCGACGACCTTGCCGGGCAGCGGCAGCCCCTGCGCCATCAGCATGGCCGGCCAGATGATCGCGTGGAAGCGCAGGATGTCCTTGCCCACGAGGTGCACGTCGGCGGGGAACGTCCCGTCGAACTTCTCCTGGTTCGCGCCGTAGCCGACGGCCGTCGCGTAGTTCAGGAGAGCGTCGATCCACACGTAGATCACATGCTTCTCGTCCCACGGCACCGGGACGCCCCAGTCGAAGGTCGAGCGGGAGATCGACAGGTCCTGGAGCCCCTGCTTGACGAAGTTCACGACCTCGTTGCGCGCGGACTCGGGCTGGATGAAGCCGGGGTTCGCCTCGTAGTGCGCGAGGAGCTTCGGGCCGAACTCACTGAGCTTGAAGAAGTAGTTCTCCTCCTTGAGGATCTCCACCGGCGTCTTGTGGATCGCGCACAGCTTGACGCCGTTCTCGTCCTCGATCAGCTCGCCGGGGAGTTTGTACTCCTCGCAGCCCACGCAGTACGGGCCCTCGTAGCCGCCCTTGTAGATCTGGTCCTTGTCGTACAGGTCCTGCACGAACTCCCGCACCCGGTCGGTGTGGCGCTTCTCCGTCGTCCGGATGAAGTCGTCGTTGGCGATGTCCAGGTGCTCCCAGAGGGGCCGCCAGGACTCGTCCACCAGCTTGTCGCACCACTCCTGCGGGGTCACCCCGTGGGCTTCGGCGGTGCGCATGATCTTCTGACCGTGCTCGTCCGTGCCGGTGAGGTACCACACCTTCTCACCGCGCTGGCGGTGCCAGCGCGTGAGCACGTCCCCTGCGACGGTCGTGTAGGCGTGGCCCAGGTGAGGAGCGTCGTTGACGTAGTAAATGGGGGTGGTGACGTAGTACGCCTTCCCACCCTGCTCTTCGGATCCATTGGCCGCCATGCCGGAAATCCTAACGGCCCCGCGGAGATCACTTCACCCGCATAAAGGCCGGTGAATACCCGGCGGAGAGCTTTGCGAAACACCCGGTGCCGTAGGACGGGCGCATCCTGGGAGGAGAAGGACGTCATGTACGAGGCAGGGCGCAAGGAGTCGGTACGCGAGGTGGGGGACGAGAGCATGCGGGTACTGGGTCGCCCAGGACGATGAGCCACGGCGATACTCGCCGAGCTGGTCGCCACCGGACTGCGGCGGGCCGGCTTCGCCACCGTGTACAGCGGTGACGCGGCCCTCGCCTACCTCGGTCTGCACGACTACGACGTGGTCGTCCTCGACCGGGACCTGCCGCGCGTCCACGGCGACGACGTGGCGCGCAAGCTCGTCGCCGATGCCTCCCGTACGCGGATACTGATGCTCACCGCGTCCGCCTCCATGGAGGACCGCGTCGAAGGCCTCGACCTCGGCGCCGACGACTATCTGGGCAAGCCCTTCGAATTCCCCGAGCTGGTCTCCCGGGTCCGCGCGCTGCGGCGGCGCGCAGGCTGTCGGAGCGCAACCTCCACGAGCGGATCGGCGCGAGCGGGCCCGACGACGAACTCAAGGAGCTGGGCGACACGCTCGACGCGCTGCTCGGCCGGCTCCAGACGGCTTTCGACAGCCAGCGCCGCTTCATCGCCAACGCCTCGCACGAACTGCGGACCCCGCTGGCGACCCAGCGCGCCGCGATCCAGATCGGCCTGGACGACGGCTGCTCGGCCGCCGATCTCGCCCGTACGAAACAGACCCTGCTCGACAACAACCGGCGCAGCGAACAGCTCATCGAGGGGCTGCTGGTGCTCGCGCGCAGCGAGCGCGGTCCTGCGGCGGGGCCCGGGGCAGGGGGCGAGGACCAGGAGGAGCTGGACCTCGGGACGCTGGTCACCGACGAGGCGGCCGGGCACGGGGTGCGGGTGTCGGTGACGGGCGCGGGCGCGGTCCGTGGCAGCCGGCTGCTGCTGGGGCGGCTGGTGGCGAACCTGCTGGCCAACGCCGTGACGTACAACGTGCCTGGCGGGACGGTCGACGTCAGCGTCGAGGGCACGACGCTCGTGGTGCGCAACACCGGGCCCGTGGTGGCGTCCGGCGAGATCCCGGGCCTCTTCGAACCGTTCCGGCGCGGCGAGGGACGCGACCGGATGGGCCCGGGGGCCGGCCTCGGGCTGTCGATCGTCCGGTCGATCGCCGTGGCGCACGGCGGTTCGGTGACGGCGCTGCCGGGCGGTGCGCGCGGCGGCCTGGAGGTGACGGTGGAACTGCCGCCGGCCGGCACCGAAGCGGTGCCGGCCGGCGGGTGAGCGGGGTACCGGGGATCAGCTGGTGGTTTCCGGCTTCCAGACGGCGAGCAGCTCGCGGTACACGTCGGCGTGCGGCAGCTCGGCCGGCGCCGGGCCCGCGTGGAAGAACCCGACGTGGTCCAGCTCCTGCTCGGTCTTGCGGAGGAAGTCGAACGCCTTCGAGTCGTACGGGCCGAAGGCCACGAACGCCCAGAACAGGCCCTTGCCGGCGACCTCGTTGAGCGCCAGCCGCGCGGTCTGCTTGGCGTCGGGGGCGCCGTCGGTCTGGAAGACGACGAGCGCGGGCCCGGTGGCACCCGACTTCTCGCGGTGCGCGACGACCTCTTCGACGGCCCGGTGGTAGCTGGTACGGCCGAGGCGGCCGTAACTGGCGTGCGCCTTGTTCACGGCGTCGGAGAAGTCCGTGAGGGACAGGTCGGTCGTGCCGTCGATGTCCGTGGAGAAGAACACCGTGTGGACGACCGGCTCGTCACCGAGATGCGCGGCGAGCGCGAGCGTCTGCTCGGCGAGATGCTGCACGCTGCCGCTCTTGTAGAACTCCCGCATGGAGCCTGACCGGTCGAGTACGAGGTACACGTCGGCCCGCTCGCCGGTGAGCCCGCGCGCCTTGAGGGCGGCGTCGGCGGCGTTGTAGGGAGCGACGAGCGCGTCGGGCACGGTGCCGGGGACGGCGGGCGCGGGCGCCTCAGCGACGGGTGCGGATTCGGGGGCCGCGACGACCGGGTCGGCCTCGGCCTGCTGGGTGGCGACGGGCTCGGCGACGGGGGCGGGGGCGACCGGCGTGGCCTTCTTGGCCGCCGTGGTCTTCTTCGCGGGGGTGGCCTTCTTGGCAGCGGCCTTCCGGGGGGCGGCCTTCTTCACCGGCGCGACGGGCGCGACGGGCGTGGCCTCGGGCTCAGGCAGGGTCTCGGCCACGGGCAGCGTCTCGGGCTCGGACTCCACGACCGGCGCGGCAACGGGCTCGGGCTCCACGACCGGGGTCGGTTCGGCAGCCGCCGGTGCGGGCGTCGGCTCGGGCTCCACGACCGGTTCGGGCTCGACGACCGGTGCGGGTTCCACGACCGGGTCCGTCTCCGCGATCCGTGCCGCCTCGGCCGCCGGCGACTCCGGTGCCGGCTCCGCCGCCACCGGCTCGGATTCGGCCACCGGCGTCGGCTCGGCCTTCTCCGCCACCTGCTCCGGCTCCGGCACCTGCTCCGGCTCGGGTTCCGGCGTCGGCGTCGCCACCGGCGTCGGTTCCGTCGTCGTCTGGGCCGGGACCGTCGGGGCCGGGTCCGCAGGGGCCGGGTCCGCCGATCGCGGTGCCGTGGCCTGGGCCGGGACGCTCCGGGGGGTGGGGTTGTCGAACGACTCGGCCACCAGCTTGGCCGCCGCGTCCTCGTGCGGCGCCGGACGCCGCTCAGGGGCGGGCGCCTTCGCCGGGACCGTCACCGATTCCGTGACCGTTTCCGTGACCGGCTCCGTCACCGACTCCGCGGCCGGGTCCGTCGTCGTGGCCGATTCCACGCCGGACGACGAACGGTCGGCCTGGGGCGGTACGGAGGCTGCCGCCGACTCGTTACGCTCCTCGCGGTCGCGACCGAACACCTTGCGCAGCAAGCTCCGAATGCCCATGGGTGAGCCTTTCAGACGAGTTGGGTGCCGTGTATGTCCATACCTGGGAACAGGGGTGCGGGAGACATTCCCCGCGACAACCCCGCATCCCTGGCCAGGGCGGATACGTAAGGTTAGCGGCCGTCCGGGACGATCACCGGCAGGGGCGCCCCAACAGATGGCCGGTCACGGCCGGTCAGGACAGCCGCGCCGCCTTGCGGTACGAGGTGAACTGCTCGGCCGGGTCGCCCGTGTAGGACCACGGCACCCGCGCCGCACGCCACCCCAGCAGCCGGAACAGCTCGCACGCCTCGCCGTCCAGACCCGCGTAGCAGGCCGCGTGGGTCAGGTAGTTGAGCTCGCTGACCTCTTCGGGACGTACGGGTCCCGCGGGGCGCCAGCCGATCCACCGGTCGAAGGTGCGGCGCACCTCGGTCACCGCCAGTTCGTGGTGCCAGTGTTGCTCCTGGCCGAAGTTGCGGCCGACGAGGTCCCTGGCCCTGCGCCGTTCGTGCGCCGTCTCCGCGACATGGCGGTACTCCTCGACGCGGGCTATCTGCACCAGGACCGGCAGCGGCGAGCCCTTGGGCGCCACGCCGGCGGCGTCGCGCGCGAAGTCGTACATCCGGCCGTGGGTGCCGTGCCAGCGCGCCGAGAGGTAGCGCAGCAACTGCACATGGCCCTCCATGTTGTACGGGTCGCGCCGGCGCAACTCGTCCCACCAGCGCTGCAGCTCGCCCCGGCTGACGCCCTTCTCGTAGAGCCGGGCGACGGTGAGCAGCGAGACCCAGGGCATCGGGTCGTCGCGGCGGGCGCGCGCCGCGTTCACGCACGACAGCACGACCGCGTCGAGCCGGGTCTCGTCGATCATCCCGGGGCCGCGGCCCGCAGCGATGGCCTGGTTGAAGACGCGTACCACCTCGGTGGCCGCGCGCAGCACCGCGGCGTCGGGGCAGTCGGGTTCGGCGGCCCGCCAGGTCTCGGCGGCCGAGCTGTCGGCGGCGGCGTGGGAGAGGATCCGCAGCCGCTGGGTGCGCAGCGGCCAGTTGTCGCCGGTTTCGCGCAGCAGGTCGCGTACGCCCTGCCAGCGGCCGATAACGATGTCTTGGCGCGCCGCTGTGAGCTGTCGGTCGCCGAAGTCCGGGTCGAAGTCGGGGCCTTCGTTCTTCCCCGGCTGGCGCTCCGGACGCTCGGGGCGGTCCGGGGCGCTCTTCGGTGCCCGGTGCCGGTGTGTGGTGATGGCGGCCCCCCTCCCTCGGACGTGGATACAAGCTCAACGGACGTGGCACCGACTCGGATCAGAAGTCGGTCGCCATCGCCTCCTCGGGGCGGCCGGCCCCCGCCGTCAGCCCCGTGTCCGCGTACGCCCCGTCGTCGTCGGCGGAGCGTGTGGCGTCCAGTGTCGCCGGACGGTAGTACGAACTGCCCTTCCGCCAATACCAGAACATCGGCACAAGTCCCGCCGCGAGCCCGCCGATCCCGATGCAGATCGCGGTCGTCGTCAGTTCGCCCAGCGACTCGAAGAAGATCCAGAACATGAACACCGCGCCGACCAGGGGCCACAGGCCCGCGAGGAAGAACGTGCGGAACGACCGCAGCAGGAGCTTGCGGTACGCGACGACGACGGCGAGCCCCGCGAGGCCGTAATAGACCGATACCTGGAGGGAGATGGCGGTGACGGCGTCGGAGATGATCTCGGTGACCGAGCCGAGCACGGTGGCGGCGGCGAGCATGCCGATCCCGGCGCACCCGACGACCGTGATCGCCACCCAGGGGGTGTTCCAGGTGCGGTGCACCTTGCCGAGCGAGGCCGGCAGGGTGCGGTCGCGGCCCATGGCGAACAGCGAGCGCGTCACCTGAATGAGTGTCGTCTCCAGCGTCGCCACGGTGGACAGCAGCACGGCGACGATGAGGAACTTGCCGCCGACGCCCGGCCAGATCACATCGCCGAGCACACCGAGGACGTTGGCGCTGCCCGCCGAGATCTGCCGCTCCGTCAGGATGATGTTGGTGGCGATGGTGAACGCCTCGAACAGCAGGAAGACGATCCCGACGCCGACGAGCGCGGCGAACCCGGAGTTCCTGCGGCTGTTGCGGGTCTCCTCGCTGAGGTTGCTGGTGACGTCCCAGCCCCAGTAGTAGAAGGCGGCGATCAGCGCGCCGGACGCGAACCCCGAGGGCCCGTCGAAGTGGCTGAAGCCGAGCCAGGACCAGTCGAAGGCGTGCGCTGTGCCGTCGTGCAGGAGGGCGGCCAGCAGGAAGACGACCAGCAGCGTCACCTCGACGCCGGACAGCAGCAACTGCGCCCGTACGGTGAGCCGCGCGCCGCCGAGCACGATCAGCACCATCAGCGCCAGCCAGCCGGCGCCCACCAGCGCGGCGAGTGACGTGTGGGTGGCGAGGCCCGGGTCGAAGATCGCCAGGGTCATGGCACCGGCCGGCAGCGACCCGGCCACCATGAAGATCGTCGTGGAGATGACCAGCGCCCAGCCGGAGATGAAGCCGAGGAACGGGTGCAGGGTGCGGGCCACCCAGGAGTACGCGGCGCCCGCGTTGGGGTCCAGTCTGCCGAGCCTGCCGTAGGCGAGCACGATCCCCAGCATGGGTATCGCGCAGTACAGGAGCGCGGCGGGGCTGGCGAGTCCGACCGTGGCGACGAGCACGGCGGTGGTGGCCGCGATCGAGTAGGCCGGCGCACTTCCTGCGACCGCCATCACCACGGTGTCGAACCTGCCGAGGACATTGGGCTGCAGCCCTCTGCGGGAATTGCTGCGCATGGCGTTCACTGCTTCCGTGTTTGGAAGGAAGCCTTCTTAAAAGAAGATCGAGCCGCATGGTAGCGGTGTGCGGCCCGCCCTGTGGGGGCGAGCCTGTCGGTCGCCGCCCACCTGGGGTTTGCCCCACCCCGAGGTCGCCGGGAGACCCCATGGGCCGGGGCGGCCCGGCTCCGTAGCGTCGTAGCCATGACTAAAGGCGGCGGTACGGGGCGGTTGGCGGTACGGACTCTGAGGTTCCGGAAGAGTGGCTTCCTCGCCACCTTCGTCGCGCTCTTCTTCGGCACGGCCATCGTCATGGCCTGCGGCGGACTGATGGAGACCGGGATCCGCAACAACGTGCCGCCCGAGCGGCTCGCCGGTGCCACGGCCGTCGTCGTCGGCGACCGGTCGTACGAACTGCACCCGGGCAACTCCGAGGACAGCGAGAGCGCCGTCCTGGCGGAGAGCGTGCCGCTGGATGCCGCGCTGGCCGGGCAGCTCGCGCGGACGCCTGGGGTGGAGCGGGTCGTCGGTGACGTCACGTTCCCGACGACGCTACTCGGTGCGCACGGTCCGGCACAGACGCGGGCCGAGGGTCACGGCTGGGATTCCGCTTCCCTCGCGCCGTACACGCTCGACGGCGGCCGGGCGCCCGCCGGGCCCCGCGAGGTCGTCCTGGACGCCGGGACCGCCGCGCGGGCCGGGGCGGCCGTCGGTGACACCGTCACGGTCGCCGCGCACGGCGGCGCCGCCAGGTACCGGGTCAGCGGCATCGCCGCCGCCCGGGACACGTCCCCGGAGCCCGCGCTGTTCTTCGCCCCCGCCGAGGCGGCCCGGCTCGGCGGCCACCCGGGCACGGTCGGCGCTTTCGCCGTCGTGGCGAAGCCGGGCACCGACGCGGCGCGGCTCAAGGGCGCGCTCGCCTCGGCCGTGGGCACCCCCGTCACGGTCCTCACGGGCGACGACCGCGGCCTCGCCGAACACCCGGACGCGGTGGCGCAGCGCGAGGACCTGATCGCCGTCTCCGGTGTCTTCGGCGGTACGGCCGTGATGGTCTCGCTGTTCGTCACCGCGGGCACGATGACCCTCGCGGCGGCCCGGCGCAGGCGCGAGCTCGCGCTGCTGCGGGCGATCGGCGCCACCCCGCGCCAGCTGCGCAGGATGCTGCTGACCGAGACCCTGGCGGTCGCCGTCGGCGCGATCCTGCTGGCCTGGCTGCCTGGGAAGTGGCTGGGCCGTGAGCTGTTCGACCGGCTGGCGGGCGGCGGGGTCACCGACCGGGCCGTCGAGTTCAGCCAGGGGTGGATCCCGGTGGTCACCGCCGGCGGTGCGCTGCTGCTGACGGCGCTCGGCGCCGGATTCGTCGGCGCGCGCCGCGCGGTCAAGGCGAAGCCCGTCGAGGCCCTCGCCGACTCGGCGCTCCAGCAGCGCTGGTTCAGCGTGACCCGGCTGGTGTTCGCCCTGGTGTTCCTGGCGGGCGCCGCCGCCCTGTCGATCGTGACCTGGGCGGTCATGGACGGTCCCACGGCGGCCAGTACGGCCGTCCCGACGGTCATCTGCGCCGCCATCGGTCTCGCGCTGATCGCCCCGGCCCTGACCAAGGTCTGCGCGGTGCTGCTGCACGGACCGGTGCGGGCCCTGACCGGTGTCTCCGGCCGGCTCGCGATGCTCAACTCCCGTGCCCGTACGGTGCACATCGCCGGCGCCGTGGCACCCGTCCTGCTCGCGGTCGGCTTCACCACCGCTTCCTTGTACGTGCAGACCACCACGACCGAGGTCAGCGAGCGCTCCTTCACGGAGAACCTGCGCGCGGACGCCGTCCTGACCTCCGCATCCGGCACGGTCGACGCCGGACTCGCCGACCGGGCCGCCCGGCTGCCCGGGGTCGCGGCGGCCAGTGCGTACGTGACCAGCGTCGGGTACCTCGAACTGCCGGACGGGAAGGGCTCGCAGACCGACGAGGACGGCATCCCGCTGCAGGGCGTCAGCGCCCGTGGGGCCGCCGGTACGACGGCGGTCGCGGCGAGCAGCGGCAGCTTCGACGGGTTGCGCGGTGACACGATCGCGCTGCCCGAGGGCGACGGGCACCGCACCGGCGACACGGTCACGATGCGGTTCGGCGACGGCGGCACGGCGCGGCTGCGGGTCGTCGCCACGTACCGGCCGAAGGGGACGTCGGAGGCGGCGCTGCTGCCGGTCGGGCTGCTGGCGCCGCACACGACGGCCGGACTGCCGCAGCAGGTCCTGGTGACGGCGAAGCCGGGCACCGATGTCGTACCGGCGCTGGCGAAGCTGGCGGCGGCCGAGCCGGGGCTCGCGGTCGCCGACCGGGACGCGCTGGTCGCGGCGAACACGGAGAACAGCGACACCCAGGCGGCGGTCAACTACCTGATGGTCGGCGTGATCATCGCGTACACCGCGATCTCGGTGATCAACAGCCTGTCCCTGTCGACCGGCGGCAGGCGCGGGGAGTTCGGGCTCCAGCGGCTGACCGGCGCGACCAGGGCGCAGATCATGCGGATGATGACGATCGAGGGTCTGGTCGTCGCCGCGATCGGGGTGCTGCTCGGCACGGCCGCCTCGCTGACGACCCTGGTGCCGTACGCGCACGTGGCGGGCGGCAGCCGCGGGTGGCTGCCGTCGGGTCCCGGCTGGATCTACGGGACGGTGGTGGGCGTCGCGGTGCTGCTGTCCCTGTCGGCGACGCTGGTGCCGACCTGGCGGGCGCTGCGGATCCGGCCCGCCGAGGCGGCGGGCGCGGCGGCCCTGTAGCCGCCGCGCCGCCCCACCGGGGTCCGTGCCCGTGGGGTCCGTCCCCGGGGGCCGTGCCCTGGGGTCCGCGCCGCCGGGGTCCGCGTCCGAATTTCACGAGCCGGGTCCTGGTGTGGTCGTTACCCTCGGAGTATGGCTTCTGAGGGAACGAGCGAGGGCACGGCGCGGGTCGACACCTGGATCTGGTCCGTACGCCTGACCAAGACGCGCTCCCAGGCGGCGGCGGCCTGCCGCGCGGGCCACGTCCGCGTCAACGGGGAGCGGGTGAAGCCCGCGTACACGGTCAAGGCGGGCGACGAGGTCCGGGTCCGGCACGCGGGCCGTGAGCGGGTCGTGGTCGTCTCCCTGATCGTCCGCAAGCGGGTCGGCCCGCCGGTCGCCGTGACCTGCTACGTCGACAACAGCCCCCCGCCGCCGCCCCGCGAGTTCGTCCTCCCGATCGCGATCCGTGACCGGGGCGCGGGCCGGCCCACCAAGCGGGACCGCAGGGAGCTGGACCGGCTCCAGGACCCGGGCTCTAACCGAACGTGAACGAGTAGGCGCTCAGCCCCGGCGACAGCGTGACGTCGAGCGTGCCGCTCTGCTGGTCCTCGGCGCTGAGCAGCGGATAGATGTCGGGTGCGCCGGAGATCCGGTAGGTGGTCGTCCTGCCGTTGATCTTCGCCGTCACCGTGCCCGTACCGCCCACGTCGAGGTAGATGTCGTTCGCCAGGTAGTTGAGCCGGACGCCCGAGCGTCCCTCGGCGGTGACGGCCTCGCCGCCGACCTTCCAACTGCCGCTGAGCGCGAAGGTGTTGGGCGGCTGTGAGGCGGGATAGCTGAAGTCCCGGGTGCCTGCGGGCAGTGGCGTGCCGGCCGCGTAGGTGTTGGCGCGCTCCGAGCCGAGGTAGGTCTCCGGCGTCATCTGCGGGGAGCTGGGTGTCGTGTCGCTGACGTGTGTGGCGGGCGGCAGCTTCACCGTGGGGTGCGCGGCGGTGAGCAACTGCCGGATCAGCGCCTCGGTGCCGTCGTAGTCGCCCTCGCCGATCGCGACGTGCCGCACCTCGCCCTTCGCGTCGATCAGATACTCGGCGGGCCAGGAGTCGTTACCGAAGTTGTCCCAGGTCGTGTACTTGTTGTCGAGCGCCACGGGATAGCTGACACGCAGCCGCTTCGCCCCCGCAGCGACATTGCCGGGGACGTGTTCGAAGGCGTACTCGGGGGTGTGCACGCCGATCACCTCGAACCCGGCGGCCTGGTAGGTGTCGTACCAGGGTTCGACATGGGTGATGGCGCGCTGGCAGTTGATGCACGAGTACGCCCAGAAGTCGACGAGGACGACCTTCCCCTTGAGTGAACTCGCGCTGACCGGCGCGCCGTTCGGGGTGTTCAGCCACTGCTGGATCCCGGAGATCGCGGGCGCCTTTCCGCAGTCCTCCAGGGTCTCGGACGGCTGCTGGGCGCAGTCCGCGAGCGACGCGCTCCCGCCGGAGCCGCCGAGCCGGGCCGCGGCCCCGCCCTGGCCGTCGAGCGCGTTGTTGAGGGTGGCGGTGTAGTCGGGCACCGCGCGCTGGAGCACGTCGGTGACGTTGAACGTGAGCGCGACGGCGAGCGCGATCACCACGACCCCGGCCAGCACCCGCAGCCCCCGCTGGCGTTCGCGGAACGCCCGTACCCGCTCGGCGACGCCCTGTCCCGCGAGCGCGAACCCGAGCAGCGGCAGCGCGGTCCCGACGGCGAAGGCCACGGTCAGCAGCACGGTCCTGACGCCGATCTTCCCGGTGGCGCCGGCGACGGTGATGGCGGCGAGCACAGGACCGGCGCACGGCACGTACACCGCGCCGAGCGCGAGCCCGAGCACGAACCCGCCGTGCTCGGCCCGTACCCGGCGCTGCGGGATCCAGTTGAACGGCTTCTCCAGCAGATGCTGCACGGCCGGCACCATCATGGCGACCCCGAGCACGACGAGCACCACGAGCCCCGCCCACCGGACGGTGTCGTCGGGCAGCGGCAGCGCACTCAGGATCAACGTCCCGAGCAGGGTGAACACACTGAAACTGAGGGCGAGTCCGAGCACGATCAGATACGGCCGACGGCCGGGCCGGCCCGCCGGCCGTTCCCCGGACCGCACCCCGCCGGACAGGAACACGACGGGCAGCACCGGCAGGACACAGGGCGAAATTCCCGTGATCAGCCCGCCGACGAGCCCGATCAGCACCAAAGTGACCACAGGCGACCTCCCGCACGGACGGACAGGCCGAGCCTACGACCCTAACCTGTGCGCCCGGGGCCGTGCCCGGTTCGTACGGGGGCGTCGACTGAGGGGCCGGCCATCGGGTACAACATGGCTCGTACACCCGGAAAATTCTCATGAAACGCACATCCATTGGTCCGTCTCGCGCATCTCATGAGCAAGCGGCGACCTCAGACAGCCGCACCGCTTTGGGTATTTGGAGTATTCATCTTGAAAACCGGCATTATGGGCATCCGGCGCCTGTCCGCTGTCGTCGTGGTCACCGCGGGCTCCGTCGCCGCCGCCGGGGCGTTCGCCCTCCCGGCGCAGGCCGCCGCCGCGCCCAAGACCCCGACCATTGTCGCCAAGGGCGGCTTCGTGATGAACAACGGCACCGGCAAGAGCCTTTACACCAAGGCCGCCGACACCCGTCGTTCCACCGGGTCGACCACGAAGATCATGACGGCGCGGGTGGTGCTCGCGCAGAAGAACCTCAACCTGGATTCCAAGGTCACGGTCCAGAAGGCGTACAGCGACTACATCGTCTCGAAGAACGCCTCGTCGGCCCGGCTGATCGTCGGCGACAAGGTCACCGTGCGGCAGCTGCTGTACGGGCTGATGCTGCCGTCCGGCTGCGACGCCGCGTACGCGCTGGCCGACAAGTTCGGCACGGGCTCGACGCGGGCCGCGCGGGTGAAGTCGTTCATCGGGAAGATGAACTCCACCGCCAAGACGCTCGGTCTGAAGAACACGCACTTCGACTCGTTCGACGGCATCGGCAGCGGTTCGAACTACTCGACCCCGCGCGACCTGACGAAGCTCGCCAGCAGCGCCATGAAGTACTCCACCTTCCGTACGGTCGTGAAGACCAAGTCGACCAAGCAGAAGGTCACCACCAAGACCAACGGCTACCGCTACATGACGTGGACCAACACCAACAAGCTGCTGGGCAGTTACTCGGGCACCATCGGCATCAAGACGGGCTCGGGGCCGGAGGCCAAGTACTGCCTGGTCTTCGCGGCCACCCGCAGCGGCAAGACCGTCATCGGTACGGTCCTCGCGTCCTCCTCGGAGGCCAACCGCACGGCGGACGCCAAGAAGCTGATGGATTACGGCTTCAAGAAGTAGCACCGCGCCAACTCCCGTACGCGACAGCGCCTCGCACACCCGGGCGATCTCCGGATCGCCCGGGGCCGGGGTTACCGCGATCCGCTGCGGCCTGCGACGATGGAAGCAGGCGCGCCGCGGGTTGGCGCACGTGTACAGCGGGCGGGAGGGCACGTGGCAGAGGTGTTCATGCGGCGCCTGAGTCGGTGGCAGGCGGAGCAGCAGCGGGAAGCCGTGGCTGACGTGTACGTCGAGGCGTACCAGCGGGTGCACGGCGAGGAGTTCCACGACCGGCAGCGATTCCTCGAAGCCTTCGCCAGGGACGTGCAGCGCCCCGGCTTCGACATGATGGTGGGCAGCGGCAGCGGGGGCGCCGAGTCGGCGGGTTACGCGTACGGGTTCCTGCTCGACAGGGCGGGCGAGTGGTGGCGCGGCATCGGCCGTGACACCCCGTGGGACGTGGAGGAACTGACCGTCTCCGGGCAGGTGTTCGCGCTCGCCGAGCTGATGGTCGTGCCGGCCTTCCGGCGGGACAAGGTGGCGACGCGGCTGCTGGAGCAGCTGCTCGTACGGACGGACGCCTCGCTGGTGACGGCGAGGGTCGACCCGGACAACGCGGCGGCGGTCGGCGCGCTCAGATCCTGGGGCTGGGTCCCGCTGGGGGCCGTCACCGGCACGGTCTCCTCGGTCCCCTCGCTCGGCTCGGGCACGGCGACCGAGATCTGGGGCCGCGCGCTCAAGGGGTGAGCGCTCAGGGGTGAGGCGTCGAAGGTGCGTGCGGCGCCAACTGCGCGCCCGTAGTGCGCGTTTCCCGCTGGGCCGCGGTGTGGCTTAGGCTCACCTAAGTATCTGGTGGCCGGTGCGTACGGGGGGACGTGGGGGGCTGCCGCGCGCCACCTCCGCCGTCAGTCTCCGTACCGCACATTCCGGAGTCGAGCCATGACCCTGTCACCCAGCACTCTGCCCGCGATTCTCCAGGAGGCGGCCCTCGGTCCTGCGGCCCCCGGGCCGGGAACCGGTCTGGCCGGCGGCACCGGGGGCGCCGCCGCGCTGGAGCCCCTGGTGCGTACGGTGCTGGACGCGCTCGCCGAGGGCGCGGCGCGCCGGGGCGGCCCCGTCCAGGGCGGGGAGCCCGACGAGATCGCCACGGCGGTCGCTGCCGCCTTCCGGAACGCGGCGGGTCCGGGCCAGGGAGCAGGTGCGGGCGCCGGTACGGGTACGAGCCCGACGAGGGCCGGGGGTGGCGACGCGGGCGCGCTGCACCGGCTCACCGAGCTGCTCGCCCACGGCAGCGCCGACCCGGCCGACCCGGCCTGCGCGGCCCATCTGCACTGCCCGCCCCTCGCCGTCGCCGTCGCCGCCGATCTCGCCGTCTCCGCGCTCAACCCGTCCCAGGACTCCTGGGACCAGGCACCCGCGGCCACCACCCTGGAGACCCTGCTCCTCGCCGAGCTGGCCCAACTCGTCGGGTACGAAGCGGAGTCGGCGGCCGGTGTGCTGACCTCCGGCGGCACCGAGTCCAACCTCATGGGGCTGATGCTGGCCCGCGACCGCGTCGTCGGCGGCTCGGCGGGACGCCAGGTCGAACTCACCGGGGTGCCGGGTGCCGGGCAGGGGAGCAGCCCCCGGATCCTCGCGTCCGTAGCGGCGCACTTCTCCGTCCAGCGCGCCGCCGCGCTGCTCGGGCTCGGCGAGAACGCCGTACTGCCGGTGGCCGTCGACCATCAACAGCGCATGGATCCCGTCGCGTTGGAGGCCGCCCTGGCGGGCTGCGCGCTCCGCGGCGAGCTGCCGGTCGCCGTCGTCGCCACGGCCGGTACGACCGACACCGGCGCGATCGACCCGCTGCGCGCGTGCGCGGCGCTGGCGGCAGCGCACGGCGCCTGGCTGCATGTGGACGCCGCGTACGGCGGTGGGGCCCTGCTGTCCGACCGGCTCGCACCGCTCCTGGACGGGCTGGCGCTGGCCGACTCGATCTCGCTCGACTGGCACAAGCTGGGCTGGCAGCCCGCCGCTGCCGGGGTGTTCCTGGTGCGCCGAGCCGAGACGTACGCCTCGCTCGCGCGCCGCGCCGTCTATCTGAACCCGGTCGACGACGAGGAGGCCGGCTACCCGAGTCTGCTCGGACTCTCGCTGCGCACGACGCGCCGCGCCGACGCGTTCAAGATCGCGGTCACCCTGCGCACGCTCGGCAGGGAAGGGCTCGGCCGGCTAGTCGACGCCTGTCACGACCTGGCGTGGTCGGGCGCGCGCGCCGTCGCTGACCACCCACGGCTCGAACTGCACGCCGAACCGGTGCTGACCGCCTTCCTGTTCCGCTACGTCCCCACGGGCCCCGCGGACCCGGCGCGCACCGACGCCATCAACGCCTCCTTGCGGCGGCGGCTGTTGCGCGAGGGCCGCGCCGTCGTCGGCCGCACCGAACTGCCCGGCGAGGACCCCGGACGGGTGCGCCTCAAACTGACCCTGCTCAATCCGCACACCACCCCGGAACAGGTGGCGGCGCTGCTGGCCGCCGTCGTGGCCGCGGGCGCCGCCGAGGAGGACGCGCGGTGACCGACTCACCGGCCGTGGAAGCCGTCGACGAAGGGCAGTCCGTGTACGAGGAAGAGCCGGCGCACGAAGACCAGGCGCACGAAGACCAGGCGTACGAAGAGCCGACGCGCGAAGAGGGATCCGTGTACGACCTGGTCGGGGTCGGGATAGGCCCGTTCAACCTCTCGCTGGCCGCCCTCTGCGACCGCGCCCCCGAGCTGCGCACGCTCTTCCTCGACGCGAAGCCCGCCTTCTCCTGGCACCCCGGGCTGCTCATGGAGGGCACGGTCCTCCAAGTGCCCTTCCTCGCCGACCTGGTGACGATGGCCGACCCCACCAGCCCCTGGTCGTACCTCAACTACCTGCACGCGCACGACCGGATGTTCCCGTTCTTCTTCTCCGAGCGGTTCCACATCCCGCGCCGTGAGTACGACCACTACTGCCGGTGGGTCGCCGACGGGCTGGCCAGCTGCCGCTTCGACGCCCGCGTCACCCAACTGGACTGGGACGACGAAGCGGGCGCCTTCGCCGTCACGTACCGCTCGGCCAAGGGCGGTACGACGCGGTTACTCGCACGCCAGATCGTGCTGGGTGTCGGCACCCTCCCGGTCGTCCCCGCACCGCTGCGCCCGCTGCTCACCCCGGCCCACGAGGGCCGGATCCTGCACAGCGCCGACTACCGCACCCACCGGGCGGAGCTGGCGGCGGCCGACGACGTCACCGTCATCGGAGCCGGTCAGTCGGGGGCCGAGGTCGCCCTCGACCTGCTGCGCCACCAGGACGGCGACGGCGCGGGCGGCCCGTACGTCCGCTGGCTCGCCCGTACCCCCGCGTTCGCGCCGATGGAGTACTCCAAGCTGGGACTTGAGCACTTCACCCCCGACTACATCCGCTACTTCCGCACCCTGCCCGCGCCCCGGCGCGACGAACTCGTGCGTGAGCAGTGGCAGTTGTACAAGGGCGTCAGCGAAGAGACGCTGGCCGAGATACACGACGAGCTGTACGAGCGCACCATCGGCGGCACGGAGCCGCGCGCCGCGCTGCACCCGGGACTCGAAGTCGTCGGCGTCGCACCGGAGAAGGGGCAAGGACCGGACGGCGCCGGCGGGTACGTACTGACCTGCCGGCACACCGAGCAGGACACGGTCATGGAGATCCGTACGTCCGCGATCGTCTCCGCGACGGGTTACGCGGCGGCCAGACCCGACTTCCTCGACGGCGACGGGCCGGCGAAGCTCATCGACTGGGACGACAGGGGCCGCTACCGGATCGACGGGACGTACCGGGTGGCCCTCGACCCACGGGTGCGGGGCGCGCTGTACGTGCAGAACGCCGAGCTGCACACGCACGGGGTGAGCGCCCCCGATCTGACGCTGGGGGCGTGGCGCGCCGCGACCATCCTCAACGCGGTCGCGGCGCGGACCGTCCTGCGGGTGCCGGAACGGGCAGCCTGGACGACGTTCGGGGCGCGGCGGTCCTGACGGGGCCTCCCGCGCCGACTCCGCTACTTCGAGAGGTCCTTCTGGATCTCGTCCAGCACCTTGTTCGCGCCGGTGTAGCCGATGCCGAGCATCCACAGGTTGTCGTCGACCTTGAAGGCCCTGCCCTTCCGCACCGCGTCGAGCTTCTGCCACAGCGGCCCGGCGACGGTGTCGGTCTCCTTGGCCTTCTTCGGGTCGCCGTAGGCGGAGTAGAAGATGACGCCCGCGTCGGCCTTGTCGATCTGCTCGGGGCTGACGTCGAGCGAGAAGCCGTCCTTGTCCTGGTTGGCTGGCCTGCCGACCTGGAGGTCCTTGAAGACGGAGCCGACAAAGGTGTCGTTGAGGTAGAGCCGGGTGTCGGCGCCCTCCACGAACCGTACGAAGCCGAAGGTGGTCCCCTTCGCCTTCGCGGCGCCGCCGAGCGCGTCCGTCGCCCGCCCCGCGTGGGCGGTGTAGTCGGCGACGACCTTGGCCGCCTCGTTCTTCTTGCCGAGCGCGTCGGCGTGCAGGTCGAAGTTCTCGCGCCAGGTCGGGCCGGTGGTGTCGGTGAAGACCGTCGGGGCGATCTGCGACAGCGCCGGGTAGCTCTTCTCGTCGCGCACCTTGCTGCTGAGGATGAGGTCCGGCTTCAGCGCGGCGACGGCTTCGAGGTTGGGCGCGCCGATCAGACCGACGGGCTTGACGCCCTTGACGGCGGCGGCCGGCAGATAGGTGGAGACGGGCGCCTTGTCGACGACGGTCGTGGCGCCGACGGGGGTGACGCCGAGCGTGACGGCCGAGTCCAGCGCGTCGGTGTCGAGCACGACCACGCGCTTCGGGGCGTTGCCGACCTTCACGTCGCCCATCACCGTGGACAGCGTGTGCGTACCGGCCGCCCCCGCGCCGTCCGACGCGCTGCCGCCGTCCGCCTGCTCGTGGTCGTCGCTGCCGCACGCGGCGAGGGAGACGGCGAACGCGGTGGCGGCCGCTGCGACGGTGATCCGGCGGGTGAAGGTTCTGGACGTGGTCGTGGACACGTGTAGCGGCCTCCCCGAAGTCACCCGGAGACCTTCCGGGCAAGGTGAGGGAAACCTAACCTCAGCGGCCCACAGGCAACAAGTCCGCCCGGCCGAGCGTCAGATGACGGGGGGTCGGCCCAGGGCCGTCATCCGCCGGACCGTGCGCCAGTGCATCGGCCGGCGCGCGCCGCACGCCGTCCGTACGCCTTCGAAGAAGCCGCCGAACCAGGCGCGCAGCCCGCTGAGCGAGCGCGTGCGGGCCACCGTCAGCAGGATCCACGTACCGAGGTAGAGCGGCACGAGCAGGGCGGGCAGATGGCGCCGCGCCAGCCATACGCGGTTGCGGGCGGTCATCCGGTAGAACTCGGCATGCCGCGCGGGGGACGTACGCGGGTGCTGGAGCACCAGCTCGGGCACGTACCGGATCGTCCAGCCGGCGTCGAGCGCGCGCCAGGCGAGGTCCGTCTCCTCGTGGGTGAGGAAGAACTCCTCGGGCCAGCCGCCGGTCTGCTCCAGCATCGGCATGGACAGGGCGTGCCCGCCGCCGAGGAAGGTGGTCACCTCGCCGCCGCGCATCGGGTCGTCGGCGCGCAGCCGGGGGACGTGCCGCCGCTGGGTGAATCCGGTCTCGTCCGCGATGCGGAAGCTGACGATGCCGAGCTTCGGGTCCGCCTCGTACAGATCGGCGACCCGGGTGATCACGTCGGCCTCGATGAGCAGGCCGTCGTCGTCGAGGTCGACCAGGATGTCGATGTCACCGGCCTCCTGGAGCGTGCGCATGGCCACGTTGCGCCCGCCGGTGACGCCGAGGTTCGACGGGAGTTCCACACCGATGACGCCCTCGGGCAGCTCGGGCAGCGGGGCGCCGTTGCCGACGACCACGATCCGGTGCGCGGACTCACGCTGCTTGGCCACGGAGTCCAGCAGTGCCCTCAGCTCGACGGGCCGGGTCCCCATGGTCAGTACCGCCACACCCACACGCGGTCGCGTCACTCCAGATCACTCCAGCTCTCGATAACGGCAGAGGCTGATTCTATCGGCCTCATCCATCAACCGGTCACTGGAAGGTACCTCTCCTGACGCCGGAGGTTCACTTTGGTGTCCTGTGCCGCCGCTCTTTGTCCGTACCGGTGCCCGACTTGTCCGTACCGGTGCCTGACTCACCCCGGAAGGGTGTCACTCACCCCGGTAGGTCCCGGAAGAGCATGGAACAGGCGTCTTCCGCCTCCACCTGGACCACCCGGCCCCATCGTTCGCTCAGCGCCCGGCCGACCTCGCGCAGCAGCGTGCGCTCCTCGGGGGTGGAGGCGGGGCAGCGTGCCCAGCCCTTGTCGGCGATCTCACTGCTGATCCGGCTGAGCAGCGCCCCGCGCAGCCGCTGCTCGTCGTCGGTGTTCGTGTCGCGATCCACGGAAGCTCCTCTGCCGGTGCCGAGTTGCGGAGTTGCGTAGGTGTGGATGCATGGTCCCACCAGTTGGCGCGACCCGGCGACGCGCTGATCGTCACCGGTGTGACCATGGCATATTCCAAATGGCTTGAAAGCGCTTACTCGACTCGTTTCGGTTCACAATTCAAGAACCACCGACAACAGAGGGTTCGTGTTGATCTCCCTATGGCAGACTGCGGCCATGGCGGTGCTGGGGGGTGGGGTGTGAGCGAAGCCAGATCGGCCCCGACAATAGGTCAACTCGTACTCAGCAGGCAGCTTCGCGCCCTGCGGGACAAGGCGGGTCTCACCCGTGAGCAGGCCGCGAAACTGCTGCATGTGACGGCCGCGACGGTCCGGCGCATGGAGATGGCCGAGGTCGCGCTGAAGATTCCGTACCTGCAGATCCTGCTGCCCGCCTACGGGGTTCCGGACGCGGACGTCAGCGCGTTTCTGCAGATGACGGACGAGGCGAACAAGCCAGGCTGGTGGCAGCGCTTCCACGACGTACTGCCGGACTGGTTCAGCGGTTACGTCAGCCTCGAAGAGGCGGCGAAGACGATCCGCTGCTACGAGCCGCACTTCGTGCCCGGCCTGCTGCAGACCGAGGCGTACGCCCGCGCGATCCTCACCAGCGGTGAGGTGGGGCGGGCCAATCCGGGACGTATCGACCGTACGGTCGCGCTGCGGCTGGAGCGCCAGGCGCTGCTGACGCGCGAGGAGAACCCGCCGACGTTCTGGGTGGTGATGGACGAGACGGTGCTGCGCAGACCTGTCGGCTCGTCACCCGACATCATGCGCGCGCAGGTGGAGCGGCTGCTGGAGGCGACGGAGCTGCCGAACGTGACGCTCCAGATCGCCGAGCTGGCCGCGGGCCACCATCCGGGTACGTACAGCCCGTTCGTCCTGTTCCGCTTCGACGTTCCCGAAGTCCCCGACATGGTGTACATCGAGTATCTGACCGGTGCGCTCTACCTCGACGAGGTGAACGAGGTCAGCGAGCACAAGGAGGCCATGGACCGCATGGTCGCGCTGGCCGAGTCGGCGTCCAACACGAAGAAGATCCTCATGGCGGCCCGCCGCGACCTGCACCGGTACTGACCGCGCTCCCGGTGCCGGCTACTGGGCTGTCGCCGGTACCGGACGGACGACCGCGGCCTTCGCGCGCCTGCTGTGCCGCCGGGTCAGCGGACGCTCGACGAGGTAGTGGGAGGCCGTCGCCGCGGCGAAGCTCGCGGCCAGGGTGGCGTACAGCAGCCAGGTGTCGCGGACGCCGAGGTCGTGCAGGAGCCGGCCGAGCGGGTAGTGCCAGAGGTAGAGCCCGTAGCTGAGATTGCGGCCGACCCAGGCGACGGGCGCGAGGGAGAGGCCTCGGGACAGCCAGGAGCGCGGCTGGAGTTCCAGCGAGGCGACCACCGTCGCCGACAGGACCGCCGTCACCAGGAAACCGACCGTGTACCAGGCCTGCGTCCAGCCGTTCGCGCTGGTCATCGGGATCTGCCAGACGATCAGGCCCAGCACCGCCAGCGCCGGCCAGGCCAGCCGCGCGGACCACTTCCGCAGCGCGACGAGGCGCCGGTCCTCGGCGTGCAGCCGGGCCACCACCACAGCCAGCAGCGCGCCGGCCAGCAGTTGGTCGGCGCGGGTGTCGGTGCCGTTGTAGATGCGGTGCGCCGCCGTCGGACTCCACAGCTCCCACCGCCACACCACGGGCAGCAGACACAGGGTCAGCGTCCAGAGCAGCACGGTACGGGGTCTGACCTTGCCGAGCAGCACCCGCAGCAGCGGCGGCCACAGCAGGTAGAACTGCTCCTCGACCCCGAGCGACCAGTTGTGCGCGAGCAGCGAGGTGCTGTCGGAGTAGAGCCCGGGCTGCACCGCCCGGACGATGTTGACGAGGAAGGTCGCCGACAGGGCGATCGACGCCCACGCGCCGTCGAAACCGGGCAGCCCGGTGAAGGCGAGCACCGCGCACACCACGCAGAGCGTCAGCAGCGCGGGGACGAGCCGGATCCAGCGCCGCCAGTAGAACGGCCGCATGGCGATGTCGCCCGTACGTGCGAACTCGGCGACGAGGAGCCGGGTGATGACGAATCCGCTGATCGTGAAGAAGACATCGACCCCGAGGGCGCCGCCGGGCAGCAGCTCCGGCTCCTGGTGGTAGACGATGACCAGCAGAACGGCCAGCGTCCGCAACCCGTCGACCCCGCCGACCCGCCCGCGCCCCCGCAGCGCGGAGGGATAGCCCCGGCCCCCGGCGACGGGCGGCGGCGCGGTGGCCACCGGCCGCGGCGGGGCGAGTACGGAGCCTTCGGCGGCTCTTCCGGAGTGTGCTGGAGAGATACCTTCCACTTCGAGCCCATGCCCGGGATCCAGTTTTCCACGCGAGCCTTAAGCCAATACTCATAAACGCCGCGCGGCTGCGCGCACCTCCCCCGGGCCGACACCAATTCGGTTGCCGCAGGTCAGCTCGGTCGGATAGGAAGCGTGCATGCTAATGGGCGACAAGGTCGGGCTCCGGGCCCGGCACGACGACGACATCCCGGTCCTTGAGACCCAGCTCTACGACGACGTGGTCAACGCCGCGCGGGCCGAGGGGCGGCCGTGGCGGCCGGTCACGCCCGGGTCGAAGGCGTCGCCCGCGGTGGTGGACGACGAGGACCAGGGGAACGTCCCCTTCTCCATCGTGGCGCTGGACGGGGGCGCGCTGCTCGGCGCCGCGTCGCTGTGGGGCATCGACAACCACAACCGGTACGCGCACGTCGGGCTCGGACTGCTGCCGTCCGCCCGCGGCAAGGGCTACGGCACCGACGCGGTCGGGGTGCTGTGCCAGTACGGGTTCGTCGTCCGCGGCATGCAGCGGCTGCAGATCGAGACCCTGTCGGACAACACCGCGATGCTCCGCTCCGCCGAGCGCAACGGATTCGTCCGTGAGGGCGTGCTGCGCTCCTCGGCCTGGGTGATGGGCGAGTTCCTGGACGAGGTGCTGCTCGGTCTTCTCGTCAAGGAATGGAAGCCTGCGGCATGACCGACGCCCGCCATCTGCTCACCACCCGCGACTCCTACGACGCCGCCGCCGGCCGCTACGCCACGCTCTTCCGCGACGCCCTGGCCGGCGCGACGCTGGACCGGGCCATGCTCGGCGCCTTCGCCGAGTTCGTGCTGGCCGGAGGCGGCGGGCCCGTCGCCGATCTGGGGTGCGGACCTGGGCGGCTGAGCGGGTATCTGCGGGATCTCGGGCTCGATGTGTTCGGGATCGACCTGTCGCCCGCCATGGTCGCGCTGGCCCGGGAGGCGCATCCCGGGCTGCGGTTCGACGAGGGGACCATGACCGCGCTGGATCTCCAGGACGGCGCGCTCGGCGGCATCGTCGCCTGGTACTCGGTCATTCACACCCCGCCCGGGGAACTGTCCCTGATCTTCGCCGAGTTCGGGCGGGTGCTGGCCCCGGGCGGCCATCTGCTGCTCGGCTTCTTCCACGCCGACGACGAAACGTCCGAGCAGCCGCAGGAGTTCGACCACGCGGTCGCCACCGGCTACCGCTGGTCGGCCGGGCGGCTGGCCGAACTGCTCGGCCCGCACGGTCTGGTGGAGGTGTTCCGGCTGGTGCGGGCGCCCGGGGAGGGCGAGCGGTTCCTGCAAGGGTGCCTGCTGGTGCGAAAGCCGTAGGGCATGGCTGCCGGACTAGTCTGCGGCCATGGTTTCTGACGCACGGCTGGCCGTCGCCGCCGCCCAGGCAGGCGCATCCGTCGTAGGGAGACGCTGCTCGCCCCTTCGGTCGCCACGACACTGCTGTCCCGGCTGCGCGGCGGCGCACCGGTCGGCCGTCACGACGGCCATGCGGCACGGCCTGTTGCCGTCGGACTGACCGGTCCTGACCCGCCGTACTCACTAGGGTGCGTACATGCGGCTGCTGATCATGTCCGACACCCATCTCCCCAAGCGGGCCAAACGCCTCCCTGCCGAACTGCTCGACGCCATTCCGCGGGCCGATGTGGTCATGCACGCGGGGGACTGGGTGGACACCGACACCCTGGATCTGCTGGAGGAGCGGTCCGCGCGGCTGGTCGGGGTGTACGGCAACAACGACGGCCCCGAACTGCGGGCGCGGCTGCCCGAGGTGGCGTCCGTGACGCTGGACGGGCTCCGCTTCGGTGTCGTCCACGAGACCGGACCGGCACAGGGGCGGGAGCGGCGCTGCGCCGAGCGGTTCCCCGATCTGGACGTGCTGGTGTTCGGGCACAGCCACATCCCGTGGGACTCGTACGCCGACGACGGGCGGCTGCGGTTGCTCAATCCCGGCTCCCCGACGGACCGGCGCCGTCAGCCGTACCGCACGTATCTGACGGCGGAGGTGGCGACGACGCCCTCGACGGGGCCGGAGTTGAGCGACGTACGCCTGCACCGGCTCACCGACGGCTGAGCGGCCGGGCGGGCGGCCGGGCGGCGGGGATCAGTCCGCCTCGGCCGCCGTCCAGCCGCTCCAGCCGCTGACCGCGACCTCCACCACCGGCCCGGCCGGCGGCCGGTTCGCGTACTGCCGTGGGTACTTGGCCACCAGCAGGGCCATGTGCCCCGCCGACACGGCGCTCTCGGACGCCGGCGGCAGCTCCCGGGCCCGGCCGTCGGCGCGGGCCCACCACAGCCGGTCCCAGTCCTCGTCGTAGCCGTCGGCGAGCAGGCACACGGCCGGATTGACGGCGATGTTGGCGAGCCGCTTCAGCCGGGTGGTGCGCTTCGGCTTGTGGTCGACCGCCAGCACCAGTGTGTCGCCGGACAGGGTGAAGACGACGGGCACCAGATGCGGGCGGCCCGCGGCGTCGGCGGTGGCGAGGCGCAGCACCCGGCTCGCCGCGAGCAGGTCCCTGGCCCGCGCGCTCGTCAGTGTCGGCACCCGCAGATCACAGGGCGTCGGCAGCGGCGACCGCCGCCATCTCGTCCAGCTGTGACAGCGTCTCGTCCTCGGGGCGCGGCTGGAGTTCGAACAGCAGCCGCTCCACACCGAGTTGGCGGTAGGCGGCGATGTCCTCGGGCTCGTACGTGGTGTCGAAGACCGTCACCGGCACCTCGCGGCCCGCCGTCTCGCGCATCCGCTCGATCTGCGCGCCGAGGTCGGCGGGCGGTACGGAGTTGGCGAGCCAGGCGTCCCCGAACTCGGCGACGCGCGGGAAAGCGGCCGGGCCGCCGCCGACGTAGATCGGCGGGTGCGGCCGCCGTACCGGCTTGGGCCAGGCGTACACCGGGTCGAAGTCCACGAACTCGCCGTGGAACTCGGCCTTCTCCTCCGTCCACAGCTTGCGGATGGCGGCCAGCCGCTCGTTCACCAGCCGGCCACGGCTCGTGGGGTCCGTGCCGTGGTTCTCCATCTCCTCGCGGTTCCAGCCGACGCCGACGCCGAACACGGCGCGCCCCGCCGACACGACGTCGAGCGAGGCGACCTCCTTCGCCGTGTGGATCGGGTCCCGCTGCGCCACCAGAGCGATGCCCGTGCCCAGCAGGATCCGGTCGGTGACGCTGGCGGCAGCGGCCAGCGCGACGAAGGGGTCGAGGGTGCGGTAGTACTTCTCCGGCAGCTCGCCACCGTTGGGGTAGGGGGTCCTGCGGCTGGCCGGGATGTGGGAGTGCTCGGCGATGAGCAGCGAGTCGAAGCCGCGTTCCTCGATCGCGCGGGCCAGGGCGGCAGGCGCGATGCCCTGATCGGTGATGAAGGTCGAGATGCCGAATTTCACTGCGCCTCCTGGGAGCGGACGGGGAAGGGACGGGCGGCGGTGCACCCCGACGGTACGGGGTGCACCGTCCGCCCTCCCTACCCGGCACTCCGGGCCGTATGCCCGGATTGCGGCTGCTTGCTCCTAGCGCCTGTCAGCAGGTCCGGCGGTCAGACGGCGCCGGCCTGCCGGTAGACGTCGAGCGCCTCGTTGCCCAGGGTCGGGTGGTACTCGTTCGCCCCGGCGCTGACGCTGATGTTGCCGACGAGGGCGCCCGCGCCCGCAGCGGTGTCGAAGTCGGCCAGGAAGCCGCCTCCGCTCGATCCGCCGCTCTGTACGCAGTCGATGCCCCACATCGTGGAGCCCGGCCGGCCGCCGTCGATGAACTCGTCGCCCTCGCAGTGGTTCAGCCGCTCGCCGCTGCCCTCCTCGGCGGAGCCGCCGTAGCCGAAGGAGTGCACATGCCGGCCCGTGGCCGAGTTGAACGCGATGCCCTGCGCGCCGACGGTGTCGACGAGCGAGCGTCCGTCGACCTGTCCGACCCGGGCGAAGGCGAAGTCCCAGTTGGCGTTGCCGCCCGTGGAGACGTACTGGTCGAGGTGGAAGAGCTGGGTGGCGGTGAACGTGCCGAACGGCCGGTTGCCGTTGGCGTAGCCGGGGATGAAGACCCAGTTCCGGTAGACCTCGCCGGTGCCCGCGTCGACCACGCAGTGTCCTGCGGTCAGGACGACGGACTTGTTGTCGCTGTTGGCGACGGTGGCCGAGCAGGTGAACGTGCCGCCGTCGGCGCGCTGGAAGAACACCTTGCCCGCCGTGGTGCTGATCAGTCCGCCGCCGGTCCAGGCGGTCGGCGCCGAGGCCGCGACGGACTTCGCCGACCGTACGGCCGCCTCGGCGGGCGCGGCGACCGGCGGTACTTCGGTGAGCGGCCGGGACACGGCGGCGGACGCGTGACCGGCGGGCGACGGCGCCGAGGCGGCGGCGGTGGCCGGGGCGGCCATCTCCCGCGCGCCGTGCAGCCGGTCGGCGGTCCAGAACCGGACCGCCGCACGCTGGTCGGCGGCGGAGACGGAGGTGCTGTGCGAGCCGGTGGGGGCGGGAGCGGGTGCCGCTTGGGCGGTGCCGATCAGACAGCCGGTGGCGGCGAGTGCGAGTGAGCCGAACAGGATGGCGGCGCGTCTCATGGAGGCAGCTCCTACTCTCCGGAGAGGTACGTCCTCCCCGGGTGGGGGGTGAGTACGTAAGGCCGTGTGGGTGCGCCGGGTTGAACGGGGTGGACAACGTTGTCGGCGTATCACCCGCACGGTCTGTGCCGCCGTCAGAATCCCACGCCGGTAATGGCATGTCCATGCTGCACGCGCCCGCCGCCTTCGGCGTCGGTCCGGAGAGATCGGCCTGACGTGCTGTTACATCTTTCGCAGCCGACGCTTGTCGGCCGTCCGCTTCCCGGCGGTCCGTTTGTCGGCCGTCCGCTTGCCGTCCCTTCGACCTGCTCCGCTCCGAGAGGTGGCGCCGTGCCCGCCAGTCCCCTGACCGACGACAGCTCCGCCCCCGTCGAAGAGCCGGGCCGGCGCGACGAGCCGTTGCAGCGCCTGCTGTTCGGCGGTGTGTACGGCACGGTGCTCGCCAGCGCGCTGGCGGCGGCTCTCGGCCATGACGAGGGTCCCGCCGACCCCGGGTACGACGCCGTCTGGGTGCTGCTCGCCGCCGTCGCATCGGCGGCGGCGCACGGCTACGCCCACGCCATCGCGCACCGCGCGCCCGCCGGCCGGAAGGCCACCGCCGACACCGTACGGTCCGTGCTGACCGAGTGGCCGCTGGTGGCGGCCGTGCTGCCGACCGTGGCCGCGCTGCTCGGCGCGTTCATCGGCTGGTGGAGCGAGGACGTCGGGATCGAGGTGGCGCTGGTCATCAACGTGGTCGCGCTCTTCGGCTGGGGCTTCTGGTCGGCGCGGGTGGCCAAGCGCGGCCGGTTCGCCGCCTGCCGGGTCGGCGGGGTGGATGTGCTGCTGGGGCTGCTGATCATTCTCGCGAACGTGCTGAGCAAGTAGCCGAGCAAGTAGCCGGGTAGGCAGCCGGGTAGGCAGCCGGGTAGGCAGCCGGGCGGGGAGCCTCGGGCGGCGACCGGCGCGCATGCGAGGGTGGGGACCATGACGAATGAGCGATTTGAGGTCCGGCGGGAGATCGCGGCGGCTCCCGCGAAGGTCTTCGACGTGCTGTGCGAACCCACCGGGCACGTGTCGATCGACAGCTCCGGCATGCTTCAGTCCGCCGAGGGCGAGCGGGTCGGGAAGGCGGGCGACGAGTTCGTCGTGCACATGGACCGCGAGTCGCTGAACGACCTCCCGATGGGCAAGTACGACGTCACGGTGATCATCACCCGCTTCGAGCAGGACGCGGCGATCGAGTGGACCATCTCCGGCACGATCCAGCCGCCGATCCGCCATCTCTACGGCTACCGGCTCGAACCCAGCACCACCGGGACGCTCGTGACGTCGTACTACGACTGGAGCCAGATCGCCGAGCGATACCGGGAGGCGGGCATCTTCCCCGTCATCCCCGAGGCCGGCCTGCGCGCCACGCTCGGCATCCTCGCCCGTACGGTCGAAGGCTGAGCCGCCGCGTGTGAGGCGGTCACCCGCCCGAATCCGCGGCTGAGGCGGTCACACGCCCGAATCCGCCTGGGCCGGGGCGATCGGCAACTGGCGCTTGTGCTCGGTGAGACGGTAGCGGCGCACGATCGACTCGTAAGCCGCCTCGCTCACCTCCTTGCCCTCCAGGAAGTCGTCGATCTGCTCGTACGTGACACCGAGCGCGTCCTCGTCGGCCTTGCCGGGGGTGAGGGTCTCCAGGTCGGCCGTGGGGATCTTGTGCACCAGCTCGTCGGGGGCGCCGAGCCGCGCGGCCAGCGCCCGTACCCGGCGCTTGGTCAGACCGGTGAGCGGTACGACGTCGGCGGCGCCGTCGCCGAACTTGGTGAAGAAGCCCGAGACGGCCTCGGCCGCGTGGTCGGTGCCCACGACCAGTCCGTCGTGCGCGCCCGCCACCGCGTACTGCGCGACCATGCGCTGCCGCGCCTTGATGTTGCCCTGCACGAAGTCCTGGTGACCCGCGTCGCGGAACGCCACGTCGGCGGCCAGGCAGGCGTCGAGCGCCGCGTCGCTGGCGGGCCGTACGTCCACGGTCAGCAGCCGGTCGGGACGGATGAACCGCACGGCGAGCTGTGCGTCGTGCTCGTCGGCCTGGACCCCGTACGGCAGCCGCATGGCGAAGAACGTGGCGTCGTGGCCCGCCGCCCGCGCCCGCTCCACGGCGAGCTGGCAGAGCCTGCCGGTCGTCGTCGAGTCGACGCCACCGCTGATCCCCAGGACCAGTGCGCGCAGCCCCGTCGACGTCAGCCGCTCGGTGAGGAAGGCCACCCGGCGGTCGATCTCCCGATCGGCGTCGAAGGTCTCGGACACCTGGAGATCGCGGGCGATCTCCTTCTGCACGGGGGTCGGGGCCGGCTCGTTCACAGTGCTTCCTCCTGGTAGGGCTGGTGCCAGGGGAGGCGGACCGCGCCGCTCCCGGCCCCACCGACCCTATGCGCCGGGTGCGGGCGGGGGGAACGGGGCCAGGAGTGGCGCGGGTCTCGTGTCGGTCAGGTGCTGATCAGCGGTCGGTCAGGAGCCGAAGATGTCGGTGAAGGCCAGCTGGTTCTGCGAGACGCCACTGCACGTGGGCGATGCGGCGGCGCCGACCGATCCGGCGCCGCAGGACTGGTCGCGGTTGATCGACCAGTACGACAGCCGTCCCACGCCGTTGGCCGATGCCCAGTCCTTGACCGTGGACGCGTTGTCCGTGGTGAAGACCGAACCGTCGTCGTTGACCCCGATCATCGGGGTGATCCCGAGGTTGTCGTAGCCGTAGCTCGCATCGACGGACCGGAGTTGGGCGAGGGTGCTGGTCGCGGCGCTGATCGCGGCCTGCCCCATGTCCTGGGAGCCCTGGTAGTAGTCCATCGTCATGATGTTCACGACGTCGATCTTGACGCCCGCGTCCTTGGCGGCCTTGATGATGTTGACGCCGTCCGCGGTCAGTCCGTCCGGCAGTACGGGCAGGGTGACCGAGAACGTCAGACCGGGGTTGGCGTCCTTGAGGCTCTTCATCGCCGTCATGTTGCGGGTGGCGGCCGCGGTGTCGGCGATGGCCCCGCCCTCGATGTCGAAGTCCAGGGAGCTGGGGTGGTACGAGTCGATGATCTTCTGGTAGCCGGCGGTGATCGCGCTCTGGTCCGTACAGCTCCAGGCGAGCGGCAGCCCTGCGGCGCCGCCCGAGGAGACGATGACGGAGGCGCCCTCGGACTGGGCCTTCTCGATGAGCGGGTCGGTGAAGGAGTCGTCGCCGACGGGCAGCGTGTCTCCCCAGATCTGGTTGCAGCCCGAGCCGATGACGAATCCGGCGGTGAAGGTCCGCACACCGTGCTGGGTTATCGCGGTGTCCAGCAGGCCTTCCTGCGAGTTGGACATGTCGGTGTACGGGGCGAAGCTTGCCGCCGCGTCCGGCCGTACGGAAGCGGGGGCGGCGGCGGTGGCCGCCGACGCGGCGCCCGTGGCGGCGCCGGCGAGGGCGAGTACGGCCGCCGCTGCGGCCAGCCGCGCGGCGGTGCGGGACGTGGCGATCGTCCGGCGTGACGTGGCGGGGGTACGTCGACGCATGATCTTGTCCTCTCGATGACAGTGGGGGGACGCCATCAAGGCAGACGCCTTGACGGCGCGCCCCCGAGATTGGACTAGACCAGGACGGGAGTCAAGACCCTTGGCACAGCCACCGAGTTCGGCGGCTTCGGCTCAGTCGGCGCGCGACACCTCGGCGGGCTGCTCCGCCATCGGCTGCCGGCTTGCCGGGATCGCCCGCCGGGCGTGCACGGTCCGCGCCAGCCGCGGGCCGAGCCAGCGCTTGAGTGTGCGCAGCGGGCCCAACCGACCTGCCAGTTGGTCGAGTCGGTAGTACAGCCGCGGCGGCAGGTGCGGCAGCAGCGGGGAGTGCCGCTGGCCGAGCAGCGCGAACATCTGCCGGGGCGGGAGGCCGAGGTAGCGGGGCAGGTTCTCGTACCACTGGGCGCTGTAGCGGGCCGCGCTCTGTACGGAGAGCAGGGCGGCGCGCCGCTCCCGCTCGTACCGGGCGAGCGCTGACGGTAGTTCGGCCGCGCCACCCGGCCCGCTGCTCCCCGGGCCGCCGCTCCCCGGCCCGCTGCCGCGCAGCGCGTCCGCCAGGGCGATGGCGTCCTCCAGCGCGAGGGTCGTGCCGGCGCCGATCGAGTAGTGGGTGGTGTGGGCGGCGTCGCCGAGCAGGACGAGACGGCCGTGCGACCACGCCCGGTTGGTGAGCGTGCGGAACGTGAGCCACTGCGCCGTACCGTCGGCGTGCTCCCGCCCGATCAGCCGGTGCCCTTCGAGGGGTTCGGCGAACAGCGCCTCCAGTACGGCGAGGCCTTCGGCCTCGGTCGCCCGGTCCAGCCCGAGGCCGGCCCAGGTGGCAGGGGAGCACTCGACGATGAAGGTGCTCCGGTCGGCGTCGAACCCGTAGCCGTAGCACCAGATCCAGCCGTGCGGGGTATCGACGAAGGCGAAGGTGAAGGAGTCGAAGACCTTGGTGGTGCCGAGCCAGCTGTAGACGTTGCGGCCGGGTGCGGCGGCGGGGCCGAAGTGCGCGGCGTGCTGCTCGCGCAGTGCGCTGTTGACGCCGTCGCCCGCCACCACCAGATCGGCGTCGGGCAGTTGCGCGAGGTCGGTGATCTCGCTCTCGAACTCGACCCGCACGCCGAGGGCCCTGGCCCGTTCGGCGAGGATGTCGAGCAGCGTGCGGCGGCTGATGCCGAAGCCCTCGTCGCCGTGGTGGACGGTCCTGACGCCGCCGACATGGGCGACGCCGTCGCTCCAGCGGACCGAGTGCTCGCCGATGGTGCGCGCCGACTCGGTGTCGTGGACGTGGAGTTTCTCGATGAGCCCCGCCCAGTAGGTGACGCCCCAGCCGTAGGTGGAGCCGGCCGGGTTCCGTTCGTGGACGGTGATGTCGTGGGACGGGTCCTGTCGCTTCATCAGGATCGAGAAGTACAGACCGGCGGGCCCGCCGCCGACACAGACGACCTTCATACACGCTCCCGCTCGTCACGCAAGGTAACTGATTGGCGACGAAGGGTAGCAAAAGGTCGGGTGCGTACGGCGGCGGGTGTGGAGCGCGTCGGATCAGTTGTTCCAGACCTGGAACTCCGACAGCTGTCCCGCCGGCCATTCGGTGTTGGCCGTGACCGTCACCCGGAAGTAGCGCTGGGTGGTGGCAGGGAAGGTGATGGTCACCTTGTTGTCGGCGGTCGGGTTGAAGGAGTAGGTGGCCGAGGCCTTGACGGTGGTGAAGGTGGTGCCGTCGGTGCTGCCCGACAGGGTCAGCGTCTGGTTACGGGCTCCCCAGCCGGCGGGGAGTTCGAGTACGACGCGGCTCGCGCTCTGTGCCGAGCCGAGATTCACCTGCGCCCACTGCGGGAACGCGTTGTTGGCGCTCTCCCAGTAGGTGCTCTGGTTGTTGTCCGTCACGTTCGACGACGGGTAGACGTCGCTGTGGCTGGACTCGGTGGTGGCCTTGCCGGCGGCCAGGTTGGTGCTGACCGTGCCGGTGCCGGTGCCGGTCAGCGCCACGGTGGTGGGGCTGTTCGACGCGTTGCTGGTGAGGGTGAGAGTGCCGGTGCGGGTGCCCGCCGCTGTCGGGGTGAACTTGACGGCGACCGAGCAGGTGCCGCCGGCGGCGATGGACGAGCCGCAGGTGTTGGTCTGCGTGAAGTCACCCGAAGCGACGACGGAGGAGACGGCAGCTGCCGCCGTTCCGGTGTTGCTGACGGTGACCGTCTGCGCCGCGCTGGTGGTGCCGGGTGCCTGGCTCGCGAAGGTGAGCGAGGAGGGCCCCGTCGTCAGCGTCGCCGGTGTGGACGTACCGCCGCTGCCGCTGGGGAACACCTCGAAGTCGGACAACTGGGCCGCTGCCCAGCCGCTGTTGGCGCTGATGTTGACCCGCAGATAGCGGGCGGTGGTGGCGCTGAACGGGATGGTGACCGTGTTGTTGTTGGCGCTCGGGTCGAAGAGGTGCCCGGCGGATCCCACGATCGTGGAGAAGGACGAGCCGTCCGTCGAGCCCTGCACCGTCAGGGTCTCGGTACGGGCGGACCAGGCGGCGGCCGGCGGCAGCTTGAGGACGACCTTGCCGACGCTGTAGTTCTTGCCGAGGTCGACCTGGGCCCACTGCGGGAGCGAACCGCTGCTCTCCCAGTACGTCGAGGCGTCCGGGTCGGTGAGGTTCCCCGGCACGTACGGGCTGCTGCTGGAGCTCGCCGAAGCGGGCTGCCCCGCCGCGATGTTGGTGGAGCTGTCGATGCCGCTGCCGCTCAGTCCGACGGTGGTCGGGCTGTTGTTGGCGTTGCTGGTGACGGTCAGGGTGCCCGCACGCGAGCCGCCCGCCGTCGGTTTGAACCCGACGGTCACGGCGCAGGAAGCGCCGACCGCCACGGTGGAGCAGTTGTTGGTCTGGCTGAAGTCACCGGTGACGGCGACGTTCGAGACGGTCGCCGATGTGGTGCCGGAGTTGGTGACCGTCACGGTCTGCGCCGTGGCCGACGAGCCGACCACCGTCGCGGCGAACGAGAGTCCGCCCGGGGTGGCGCCGAGCACCGGGCCCGGCGCTGTGCCGGTGCCGGACAGGGTGACCGTGTTGTTGTTCCCGCCGGCGTTGACCGTCAGGGTGCCACTGCGGGTGCCGGTCGCCGTCGGGGCGAACTTCACGCTGACGGCGCACGAGCCGTGCGCCGCGATGGACGAGCCGCACGTGTTGGTCTGGGTGAAGTCGCCCGAAGCGGCGACCGAGGAGACACTGGCGGCCGAGCTGGTCGGGTTGGAGACCGTCACCGTCTGCGCCGTGCTGGTCGAACCGGTCGCGACCGAACCGAAGTTCAGCGCGCTCGGGGTGGCCGTCACGCCTTCGGCCGGGTACGGCGGGAAGACCGGCGCGGGCCACGGGCCGCAGATCGGCGTCCCGCTGATGCCGGAGTTGCCGCCGCCGTCGGTCACCACGAAGTTGCCGCCCTCACAGCTGTACACCGGGGAGGAGGCACCGACCCCGGTCGCCGTGACGTTGGTGAACTTGGCCGCTCCGCCGGTCTGTTCCTGCAGGGCGAAGGTGCCGGTGCCCGCGATGGTCACGTTGTTGAGGTTGACCCCGCTGATCGTGCCCTCGACCCACTGGACCGCCTCGTACGGGCTCTGCTCGATCAGCGCGTTGGTCACGTTGATCGGCCCGGTGATGGCGCCCTGGCTGCCGTCGAACCACAGGGCGCCGACGCCGAACTGCCAGTTCGGGTCGAGCCCGCCGTCACGGATCATGGTGTTGTTGGCGATGGTGGTCGTACCGACGGGCGTCGAGGTGAACCGCTGCCCGACATGGATGCCGCCGCCCTGGGCGAGCCCGGTGTCCTGGACGAGGTTGCCGCTGACGGTGTTGTCGTGACCGCCGTAGATCGCGATGCCGTTGGCGAGGATCTGTGTCTCGACCGTGTTGTCGGAGATCGTGATGTTGGCGTCGGCGCCGAGGGCGGAATCCGCCCAGGTCGCGATGCCGTCGTCACCGGTGTTGCGCAACTCGCTGTTGGTGACGGCCGAGTTGGTGACGCCGCCGTGGAAGTTGATGCCGTCGGCCGTGGTGTCGCGGATCCGCATGCCGCTGAAGGTCAGCCCCGTCATCGGGCCGTCCATCCAGGCGCCGACCTTCATGTGGTCGATCCACAGGCTCGACACGGTGGAGCTGCTCATCGCCCCGCCGATCCCGTTGACCTGGGCACTGTCGTCCCGCTCCTGGACATCGCCGAAGATCGCGAAGTCCTTGAGATGGACGTTGGTGCTCGGGCTGGGCGCCGAGTTGCCGTAGAAGCCGGGCGCCGCGCCGGTCACGGTCGAGTACCACATACCGGCGCCCGCGACCGTCACGTTGTTGACGCTGATGTGGCCGGGGATCTTGTACGTGCCCGGCGGGATCCATACGGTGCCGCCCGAACCCGCCGCGCTGACGGCGGCGTTGAAGGCGCTGGTCGAGTCGCTGACGCCGCTCGCGTCCGCGCCCTTGCTGGTCACCGAGACCGAGCCCGACGGCTGCGGGAGGGCCGCGCCGACCTGCTCGAAGTCGGCGAAGTCGATCGTGTACGAGGACGCGGTGTCGCCCGCGTCGACCTGCAACTTGAAGGTGGTGCCCGCCGGGTACGACGTCGGGAGCAGCCGGTGCGCCTCGTCGTAGAAGTGGTGCGGGTTGCTGCCGGGGGAGTTGGTGAACGGGTAACTGCCGTAGTACCAGCTGTATGCGTTCGTCAGGCTGAAGTCCGGCTGCTTGGTGCCGTTGATGTAAAGCGACAGGGGTGCGCTGTACACCGAACCGCCCGAGGTGTCCGGGATGCTGTAGCGGAAGTCGATGGAGTTGGTCGCCACGGGGGTGGTGAACGTGACGTACTTCCCGGTGCCCTGGAGGGTCACCGCCTTGCGGTACGACGCTTCGTCGGCCAGTTGTCCGGCCGCGTAACTCGGGCCTATCGCGGTGCCGTTGGTGGCGGAGTTCTCCGCCTGCACCTCGGCGTACGGCAGGCTCGCCCCGCCACCGCCGGTCGCGGCGGCCGCCGCCGCGGCGAACGCCGGCTGGACCGCCAGTGCGATGAGGCCGACCGCGGCCACCATCGCCGACGTGACGACCAGGACGAGGACACGTCGTAGCTCTCGGAGTGGTTCTGGGATGGAACGGAACACCTTCTGCTCCTTTCGGCACGGAATGCCGGACTACGCCGTGTTTGACACAGGTCGGGGCTGGCGGCGCAGGGTGGACCGTAATCTCAGCGACATAGGAGCGCAATAACTTGATGCATCCTTGTCGAATCTATACTTTTCCTTGCAAGATCCAATGCGTGACAGGGCGTCAGCGATCCGGACGTGCGGGATCCGGCAGCGCGGGGCCGGGTGGCGGAAGGAAGCGGGAGGAGCGGGACCGGGAGGAGCTATGCCTCGACCGGTCGGGGGGTCGCGTGAACACGACGCGGCACGGCCTCCGAGCGGAAGCCGAAATGCCTTGGCGCCGGGCGCTGTTGCCCACCCCCGTGGGGCAGCAGACGCCCAGCGTCCACAGGTGCCGATCCTCCACTTGGGTCCGAGGTAAAGTCAACTAAAGTTGATTATTTTACGGATCCGCAGTAGCGATTCGGCGCCCTCTGTGACGTTTAGCCGGTTTATTCGCAACGATCGTGTAGATCATCGGGGGTGCGGGATCCCCCTCGGTGGGGGAAGAGTTCTATGATCCGGCACATGGCCACCGATTCTCCACGCCCGGACGCGGCAGAAGCGTCGGATCCGCTGGACTTCGCCGCCCGCTTCCGGCGAGTGATCTCGGTGATCTACCCGAAGGATCTTGGCCGGCCGTGGCGCGATACGGAAATCGCGGACGGAACGGGGCTGAGCGGTACATACATCGGCAACCTCCGTAAAGGCACCCAGAAGCCCAGCCTGGAGAATGCGGTGAAGATCGCCAAATTCTTCGGAATTCCGCTGGATTACTTCAGTGACTCCGCCACGGCTCAGGCCGTCGAGCGGGACCTGCGGAAAATTGAGACACTGCGGGATGCCAAAGTGGAGCGCATCGCGATGCGGGCCGCCGGGCTGCCGCCCGAGATGCAGGACGCTGCCCTCACCGTGGTGGAACAACTGCGAAAGGCAGTCGGGCTGCCCGACGCGCCCGAGACGTGAGCGACTACCGGCGGACGCGGTTGGGGCACTGGCAGCCGGTTGATGGGGATGACGTGCGAGATCTTGGACGTACCCGCCGCCGAATGCGGGCCATGGTCAAGGAGTTGGATCTGCCACGCCTCGGCACGGTCGAGGAGCTGTGCGCCGTCGTCGCCGAGCGGGCCGGGCGGCCCGTCCGGCTGGTCCCGCGCCGGATGCGGGTCGGCGAGCCGTCGGGCTTCGTCGAACGCCGCGCCGACACCGACTACATCTACTTCGAGCAGGAGACCTCGGGGCTGCACCGGGCCCACATCATCTGCCACGAACTCGCCCATCTGCTCTGCGGCCATCTGGCGGTCGCGCCCGAAGGGCCCGGCGACGAGGTCGAACTGCCCACCATCGACGCCGACATGCTCCGGCTCGTGCTCGGCCGCTCGCACTACGACGGCACGGCGGAAGAGGAAGCGGAGATCCTGGGGGCCGAGTTGACCCGGGCCCTGATGCTGGCGCCGGGAGCCGGTACGACCTCCCAGCTCGCGCCCGCGCTGGAGCACCGTAAAGGACAGCATGTCTGACATACCCGACACACCGTTCAATGTCGTCTACCTCGGCATCGGAACGGTGGCCGTGGCCGTTGCCGTGCTCAAACTCCGCGCCTGGTACCGCGATCCGTCCCCCGGGCTGCTCGTCGTCGCCCTCACGATCACGGCGCCCGCCCTCGCCTTCGTCGTGGCGTCGCCCGTGCTCTACCGGCTGATCGACCGGGCGGCGCACCGCGGCAACCTCGCCACCCTCTTCGTCTACCTGGGCATCACCGGCTTCTCCGCGGGCGCCGTGGCGCTCGCCCGGATCTGGACCCCGCCCAAGGACCGTCCCGACGAGGGGATCTGGGACGCGGCCACCACCGTCACGTGGCGCCAGGTGCGCAAGCGCCTCGCCGTGTTCGCCGCGCTGGCCGCCGCCATGACCGTGCTGTTCCTCACCGGTGGCGCCCACCGCCCTGAAACACCCCTGACGTTCGACACCACCTTCGCCACGAGCGGGCTCATCGCCGCGTTCCTCGTCCTCTACCAGGCCGGGTTCGGGTTCGCGCTGATCGACATCGGCCGGGTCTGCCTCGGCCACGCCGCCCGGCTGCCGGAGGGACCGCTGCGCCGCGGTATCCGGCTGATCGCCCTCGGCGCCGTCGTCGCCTGCGGATACGTGCTGTGCAAGCTCGTCGCGATCACGACGGCCGCCGCCGGTGTGACCGGCACGGACTGGCTCAGTACGGCGCTCGGCCCGGTCTTCGCCGCGCTCGGCGCCGCCCTGATCACCGCGGGCTTCGCCAGCCCGGCGTCCGCCGCCTGGACCCGGCGCCGCCGCGACTACCAGGCCCTGCGGCCGCTGTGGGACGTGGCGTATCTGGCCGACGAGCGGCTGGCCCTCGAAGCGCCGCCGTCCGCCTGGACCGAGCGGCTGGCCTTCCGCGACCTGGAGTGGCGCACGGCCAGGCGCGGCCTGGAGATCCGTGACGGTCAGCTGACCCTGCGGCCCTGGGTCGACCCGGCCGTCGTCAGCGCGGCGACCGAGGTCGCGGACCGGGCCGGGCTCGACGAGGCGGACCGGGCCGCGCTGATCGTGGCGGCCTCGCTGCGCGGCGCCGCCGACGCGCTGAGCGTGGGCCGTCCGCCGCGCCCCCGCGAGGACCAGGCCTCGCTGCCGGGCCTCGACGCGGAACCGGCGGGCGAGCGGGCGCATCTGGTGCGGGTGGCCCGCTATCTGAACGCCCCGCTGACCGGCGAGGCGCTGGCCCTCGCCGCCGCTGCCACATGACGGGCGCGAGGCGTACGGGGGCGAAGGGTACGGGCGCGAAGCGCGAGCGGCAGACGTACGCCGCGTCCGACCCGTACGCGCGGCTCGTCCTGCGGACGATGCCGGAGGAGTCCCGCACCGGGCTGACCCTCGGCTTCGTACGGACCTTCGGCGTACCGGAGATCGCCCGCGTGCTGCACGGCACGGGCCGGATGACCAGTGCGCCGCGCGCCCGTGCCAAGGCGACGGGGGCCGCCATGTTCGGGCTGATCGGGCACGGGGTCGACAGCCCCGAGGGCCGGCAGATCGTCGAGGCGCTGCGGGCGGTGCACGACCGCCCCGGCATCACCCCCGAGCTGATGCGCTACGTGCTGGCCTGCTTCACCGTGTGTCCGCTGCGCTTCATCGACCGGCACGGCCATCGGCAGGTCACCGGCGAGGAGCGGGAAGCGGCGTACGCCTTCCATCTGAGCCTGGCGCTCGCGCTGCGGCTGCCCGAGCCCCCGGACGGCCGGCTGGCCGACGTGGAGCGGTGGATGGGCGAGTTCGAGCGCGCCAGGTTCGCCCCCAGCGCGGAGGGGGCGGCGCTGTGGCGCTCCGCCAGCAAGGGGCTGCTGGCAGCCCGCCTGCCGGCCGCCCTGGCCCCGCTCGCCTCCGCCGTGGCGGCGTCCCTGCTGGACGGCCCGCTGAGCGCGGCGCTCGGGGTACGCCGCCCCGCGGCGCCGGTGCGCGCCGTTGTGACGTACGCGCTCAGAGCCCGTTCGGGGCAGGTAAGGCGTAAAATGACGGCGGAGAGGGGTTGAGATGACGCACTCAGAGAAGCCTGAAGACACCGCCGAGGCGGCTCGTCACGCTCGGTTCGGGAAGCTTCCGGAGCGGGTCCGTCCGGAGGACACCACCGAGGAGACCCCGGCGAGCACCGTGGACCCGGCGAGGGACCGCTACGACGACGACGATTGGCTCATCCGCAACGTCGCTCCGTAGGGGCCTGAGGGCCTGGGCCTGTCCCGCGCTGTCAGATCACCAGGCCGTGGCGGTACGCGTAGACCACGGCCTGCACGCGGTCGCGCAGCTGCAGCTTGGCGAGGATGCGTGACACGAACGTCTTCACCGTCTCCGGGCTGATCACGAGCGCGGCGGCGATCTCGCTGTTCGAGAAGCCGTCCGCGATCAGCCGCAGCACCTCCAGCTCGCGCGGGGTCAGCGGGTTGCTGTCGTCGGGCGTGGTGTCGGCGGGCCGGATCCGCGTCGCGTACCTGCCGACGAGCCGCCGTGTCACCTCGGGGTCCAGCAGCGCCGCGCCCGTGGCCACGGTCCTGATGCCGTGCAGCAGTTGGGCCGGGGGCGCGTCCTTCAGCAGGAACCCGCTCGCCCCGGCGCGCAGCGCCTCGTACACGTACTCGTCCAGGTTGAACGTGGTGACCACGAGCACCTTGACGGGGTCCGCGACCCCGGCGCCCGCGAGCAGCCGGGTGGCCTCCAGGCCGTCGAGTACGGGCATGCGGATGTCCATCACCACGACGTCCGGGCGCAGTCGGGACGCCAGGTCGACGGCGGTCCTGCCGTCCCCGCACTCGCCCGCCACCTCCAGGTCGGGCTGCGCGTCGATGATCGTCACCAGGCCGGTGCGGATCAGCATCTGGTCGTCGCAGACCAGGACCCGGATCGGCTCGGTGGCCTGGCCGCTCACGACGTGCTCCCCGCCGGTATCCGGGCCCGTACGACGAAGCCGCCGCCCGTCCGCCCGCCCGCGCTGAAGTCGCCGCCCAGCACGTCGACCCGCTGCCGCAGACCGGCGAGGCCCCGGCCGCTGCCGCCGGGGGACGCGCCGCGGGAGCCGCTGCCGAAGGTGCTGACCTCCACCGTGATCTCTCTTTCGCTGTGCCGCACCTGGACGGACGTGCGGATGCCGTGGGCGTACTTGAGCGCGTTCGTCAGGGCTTCCTGCACCACCCGGTAGGCGACGAGTCCCGCGCTGCCGACGGACTCCGCCGGTGTGCCCTCCTCGGTGAACTCCACCGGCTGCCCGGCCCGGCGGGCCTGTTCCACGAGGGTGAGGAGCCTGCCGACCGTCGGCGCCCTGGTCTCCGGGCCGTGGTCGGGGTTGAGCAGGTCGAGCAGATGGCGCAGGTCGGTGATGGCCCTGCGGCCGGTGTCGCTGACCGCGGTGAGCGTCTGGTCGAGGCGGTCGGGTGCCGCCGTCAGATACCGGGCGGCCTCGGCCTGGACGACCATGGCCGTCACATGATGGGTCACGACGTCGTGCAACTCCCGCGCGATACGCGTGCGTTCGGCGACGAGGGTGTCCTGGGCGACGCGCCTGCGGCGCTCGGCCTCCGCCGCCCGGGTGTCGCGCAGCCAGATCCCGATGCGCCACGGCAGGATCAGCGCCAGGTAGTACATGACGAAGTCGGCCGGCCCCTCGGTCGCGCCGAGCAGGCACAGCCCCGCCACAAGCGCCAGGTAAGCGGCGGTGGCGGTGAGCACGGTGGTACGGCGATGGCGCTCCAGATGCGACCCCGCGCTCAGCAGCGCGACGGGCAGCGCCGTACCGGCGAGGGAGTGGTAGCCGCGCAGTTGGTCGACGGCGAAGCCGAGCGACACCAGCGCGAGCGAGACAGCGGGCCAGCGCCTGCGTAGCGCGAGCGGGAGGCATTCGGCGGCGAGCGCCACGACCGCCAGGGTGTCGAAGGAGCGGTTCGGCAGCCCGCCGAACTGCGTTCCGTGGCTCTGGAACGACGGTACGAACGACGTGCCGAGGATCAGCAGGGCGAGCGGGAGGTCCCGGACCGGGACGCTCACCTTGCGCCACAGCTCCGGGACCCGCCGAAGGTCGATCACCGGGAAAGCGTAACGGCGGCGCCGGCCCGGCCCGCGACCCGGTCGGCGCGGCGGCGGGGCACGATGGTGCCGCGCTTGTGGGCGAGCCGCAGGAAGACGGCCGCCGTCAGCACGCAGAACAGGATCGCCCACACACTGCCCTCGGGGCCGAACTCGCCACCGGTGAGGAGCTTCGGGCCCGACGTCGTGGACTCCAGCAGCCCCCGGGTGCTGCCGTTGCCGGACACCTCGGTGCTGAAGATGCCGGCCGCGGCGAAGTTCCAGCCGAAGTGCAGACCGATCGGCACCCACAGCTTGCGGGTGGCGATGTACGCGGCGGTGAGCATGCCGCCCGCCTCGAAGACGATGGCGACGGCGCCCCACAGGCTCGCGTCCGGGTTGGCCAGGTGGTAGGCGCCGAACAGGACGCCGGTCAGCGCCATCGAGATCCAGGTGCCGGTGTGCTCCTCGATGATCCGGAACAGCACACCGCGGAACAGCAGTTCCTCCGTGACGGCCGCTGCGGCCATGAAGCCGAGCAGCCCCGCCGCTCCCTGCGCCGAACCCGCGCCGTCGACGTGGTAGTACCCGTTGGCCGCGAAGTTCGCGACGACGGCCCCGAAGACCCCGACGCCGATCAGTGTCCCCCGGCGGAACGCGGCTCCCGCGCCGCTCAGTTCGACCTCGGTGACGGTACGGTGCTCGGTCCGGCCCACCACCCAGCCGTAGACGAACAGCGCGAGCACGGCCGTCAGCGCACCGATGGCGAGTTCGAGCCAGGGGTTGCTGTCCTGCACGGCGGCGAGCCCCTGCCCGCCGAGGAAAGAGACGGCCGCGACGGCCACAAGCTGCCAGACAACCCGCATGATGACTCCCTTGCCGGACCCGCGAGCGGAGCGCCGCGGCACGCTCAGGACGCTACGGATCCGGGCAGCGGGAATCGTCACCTCGCGGTGGACACCTGCGCGTAGCTCGCACGGGGGACAACGCGCGCGCGGCGCCCCTGCGCACGCGCTCGCGGGCTACCAGCGCCCGGTTTTGGCCGGCTGCCGTTCGTGGTGCGGGTGGTAGAGGCACGACGAGACGACGAACAGCGGCCACACGGTCTGGGCGGTGGTCAGGACCCGCTCGGCGATGCCGTCGGGGCCGTCCGTCTGCAGTGTGATCACGAACCACAGCCCGCTGAGCCACATCAGCGCGCTCGCCACGACCGCCACCCGGGTTCGCAGCGCCCACGGCGGCGAACCGTTGTGATCGCCGAGACCGCTCTGCCGGCCCCAGCCGCTGAAGTGTGCCCAGCCGCCGTGCGCGCTCCAGGCGCTGATGCTCGCCCAATTGCCGTGGCCGACGGCCAGCACCGGCCATACGGCGAGCAGGGCGAAGCCCACGGCGACCACCGTCCCGTGCGGGAACGAGCCGCCGCTGGGCGGCGCCGGAAACACCGTCAGCAGGATCGCGCACACCCCGCCGGCGGCGAGCGCGAGCCGCCCGAGCGGTGCGGCCGGGTGCAGTCCGAGCGCCGTGATCACATGGCAGGTGCCGAGGCCGAGCACGGCGGAGGTCATCACCCAGTACCCCGGGGCGCCGTAGGCAGCCAGGATGCTGATCGTCTTCTTGACGGGGTCGTAGGTGGGCCCCTGGATCGCACCGGCGATCGTCCAGCCGGCGGTCAACAGGACGGGAGCAGTCCCCGAAGAGAGCAAGGCCCACCAGGGTACAGGTCGCATCACATCACCATAAGACGACCCATCGTCCAACTCGTGCGCACACGCGGAACGCGTCGTCACACGTCACATGGCCGTCATACGGCGTCGAGCCAGATCACGATCCCGGTCAGCTTGTTGAGTACGGCCGCCACACCGGCCCTGACGGCGGCGGCGCAGCGCGCGGCGGTGAACGAGGCGGGGTCGTACGCAGAGGACGCGCCGAGCCCTTCGCCGCGGAACGAGGCGCCGGTCCAGTCCACCGACGTGACGTTGTGGGTGGGCTCGGCCAGCTCCGCGCCGACGACGAGGAACTGCTGCGACAGGTGGTTCGGGGTGACCATCGCGAGGGGGTCGACGAGGTCGTTGCCCGCGCTGATGATCAGGTCGGGTTCCATCGTGAGGGCCTTGCTGGCGCTGGCCACCAGGGCGGTCGGGTCGTCGGCGGCCACCGTCCGCATGTCGACGTCCTCGTCGTCGGCCCACTTCTCGACCGCTTTCACGAGCGCCTTGGTGGGGCGGTCGTGGCCGGCCGTCAGCAGCACGACGCGGTAGTCGTCCGGCGGCCGTACCCCGTCCCAGGAGCCGGGGCGCGGTGTGGTGGTGGACTCGGGGGCCGGCGGGGAAGCGAGGTCGACGAACTCGGAGCCGAGTGTGCCGACGGAGGTGGGTTCGGGGTGCGGCCCCGACCAGTCGTCGCCGGAGCCGCAGCCGGTGACCAGGGTGGCGGCCGCGGCCACGGCCAGCGTGGCGACGGCCCGTAGCGAGGGGCGCAAGGCGATCTTCCTCCGAATGGTGGCGGATGGTGCGCCTCCATCCTGCTATCCCATTTTCTGTCTTTTTCCTTCACAGCTGTCGTTCGAGCGCTTGTTTTTCCAGGGTTCGCCGTTGGGTCCGTTGCTGTTCATCCGTGCCGTGGAGCGTGCGCTGGCAACCATGAGGAGCAACATGTCATCACGAGTCCGCCGCGCCCTTGTCGTCACCGTCACGGCGCTGATCGCCTTTCTGAGCCTTGGTGTCATCGGTCAGTCGGCGCAGGCACACGGATTCTCCTCCGTCGTGTACGTCCACGTCACCGCGGGTGACGACGGTCAGCTGCGTACGGAGCTGAAGCTGGAGTACGACCTCTTTGTCATATCCACCGCCGATTACGAGAACGACGACCCCCTCTACCGAACCGGCAACGCCGCCTTCGACGACCGTGACACCGAACGCATGGCCGCCGCCGTCAACGCGCACGCCGCCACCGCCGTCAAGTACGTCACCCAGCGCTTCAAGGTCACATCGAACGGCGCCGCCTGCACACCGAAGCAGGACGGCGCCTTCACGATGGGCGTCGAGGAGGGCGCCCCGTACACCACACTGCCCCTCGCCTGGGCCTGCCCCGAGGACAGCAGCGACCACGAGCTGCGCAGCGGGCTCTTCCCCGACTCGGAGACCTATGTCACCGGCACGAAGACGATCGTCACGTACGACGTCGACGGCCACTCCGGCAGCGGCGCGCTCGACGCCGCGCATCCGACGCTCTCGATCAGCCAGGCCTGGTACGAGCGGTTCTGGGAGTTCTTCCGGCTCGGCGCCGAGCACCTGCTGAGCGGGATCGACCACATCCTGTTCCTGCTCGCGCTGATCGCCGGCTCACGGCGGCTGCGCGAGATCGTCCTCGCCGCGACGAGCTTCACGCTGGCGCACTCGGTGACACTGCTGCTGGCCGCGCTGGGGCTCGTCGATGTGCCCAGCAGGATCGTGGAGCCGGTCATCGCGCTGTCGATCGCGGTGGTCGCGGGGTGGTACCTGTGGCGGCTCTGGCGGCGCGGCGGCCATGCCACCGACCTGGAGGCCATGGGCGAGGGGCACTTCAGCCTGGACCGGGCCGGCTGGGCCAGGCTCGGGGTGGTGTTCTGCTTCGGTCTCGTCCACGGCCTGGGCTTCGCCGGCGCGCTGGGAGTCCACCAGGCGTTCTCGTGGACCCTGCTGTGGTCGCTGCTGGTGTTCAACATCGGTATCGAGGGCGTGCAGTTGGCGATCATCGCCGTTGTGTTCCCCGTGCTGACCGTATTGCGGCACCGCACACCGACAGCCGGACTGTGGGCGACCGGCGCCATCTCCGCCGGTGTGTTCGTCATGGGCATGGTCTGGTTCGTCCAACGCGCCTTCGGCCTCTGAACATGCTCCGCCGCTGGTGAGCGACCGGATGTTCAGCTGAATCAACGGTCGCGTTTGCGAGTGATTTACCAAGCGATGGGAGGTTGATAACCCCACACTTCGCACTGATCCGTCCGCAAAAGGAACAGAAACTGATGAGATCCAGCAGACCGACGCAGGCCATGGGGCCTGTGCCGCGCCGTGTGGCCGCAGGTGCCACCGCCGCGTTTCTGGGCCTGACCCTCGCCCTCGGCAGTGGCCTGACATCGGCCGCCGTCGCGGCGGAGCCCACCGCACCCACCGGCATCATCCTCGGTGTGGGCGCCAACGAGACCCAGCGCACCGTCACCTGGTACACCTCGTCCGACACCGCCCAGAAGATCCAGGTCGCCCCGACCGCCGACCTCGTCAACAACGAGTTCCCGGCCGGCGCCGCCACCTTCGACGCCGCGGGCGGGGCGAACATAGCCACCAGTGGCGGCTTCAACCGGCACGCCACGATCACCAACCTGCAGGAGAACACGCAGTACTCCTACCGGGTCGGTGCCGAGGGCGCCTGGTCCACGGTGTACTCCTTCAAGACGCAGGACTTCGAGGGCGAGTACGACTTCCTGTTCTTCGGCGACCCGCAGATCGGCTCGTCCGGCGACACGGCCAAGGACCAGGCCGGCTGGCAGGACACCCTGGACGTCGCGCTGGGGGCCAACCCCAACTCCGAGCTGCTCGTCTCCGGTGGTGACCAGGTCGAGACCGCCAACACCGAGGCGCACTGGAACGCGTTCCTCGCGCCCGACAAGCTGCGCCAGTACCCGTGGGCCGCGACCATCGGTAACCACGACGTCGGCGGCAAGGCGTACGAGCAGCACCTCTACACCCCGAACACCGACCGCTCGGCGCCGTTCTACTCGAACGGCAACCCGGCGTCCAACACCTCGGGCGGTGACTACTGGTACATCTACAAGGATGTCCTGTTCATCGACCTGAACAGCAACAGCTACGACCCCGCCACCGGCGGCGGCGGCGACGCGGCGCACACCAAGTACGTCGAGGACGTCATCAACCAGCATGGTTCAGAGGCGAAGTGGAAGGTGCTCACGTACCACCACTCGATCTACTCGCCCGCCGACCACGCCAAGGACAGCGACAACAAGAAGCGTCGCGTCGACTTCCCGACCACCTTCTCGAAGCTCGGTGTCGACCTGGTCCTCCAGGGTCACGACCACAGCTACTCGCGCAGCTACGAGATCAAGAACGGCGAGAAGGCGAACCCGGCCGAGAAGCCCGGCGCCGCCGATGTGTACGCCGGTCCCGGCGGTGTCGTCTACGTGACGGCCAACTCCGCCTCGGGCTCGAAGTACTACGACATCACGGCCCCGGACAACAGCGGTACGAGCGGTGCGGGCAACGGCGCCGACCCGCTGAACATCAAGAACTACTGGTACAACTCGGTGCAGAACCAGGAGCACGTCAGGACCTACGTCAAGGTCCAGGTGCGCAACGACAAGCTCGTCGTCGAGAACCTGCGCTCCGGTACCTGCGCCGCCCCCAACTCGGCTGTTGAGCACGGATCTTCGTGCACCAACACCCCCGAGGGCCAGCCGGTCGGTTCGACCGTCGACAAGGTCACCGTGCACCCGTACCACGGCTCGGGCCAGGACCTCCAGGTCAACGTGCCGAAGGCTGCCCCGGGTGAGTTCGGCTGGACCATCGACGGCTACAACGGCCTCGTGGACCTCGGTACGGCGAAGGAGGCCGGCGACCACTTCCAGGCCAACGGCAAGATCAACCCCATCGCCGTCACGGACAGCCGCCGTTCGCTGGCGCCCTGGTCGATCTCGTCCAGCGTGAGCGACTTCAAGGACGCCGCCAAGACGTTCTCCGGCTCGTACCTGGGCTGGTCCCCGCGCGTCCTCCAGGACGGTGCGGGTGCCAAGGCGAGCGACTCCGTCGCCTCCGGCTTCGACGACAACGGCAAGGGCCTGTCGGTCTCGCGCAGCCTCGGTTCGGCCGCGCAGGGTCACCCGCGGGGTACCGCCAAGCTCGGCGCCGACCTGGATCTGAAGATCCCGGACAGCGTCGACAAGGGTGGCTACCGCGCCACGCTCACGATCACCGCGCTGAGCAGCTGATCCGAGCGTTCGCTCGCACGACCTGAATGACCGCACGACCGCACGACCTGCACAACCGCACGACCGTACAACGCGCATGACCGTATGACCCGTATGACCGCATGACCGGGTGGGGCGGGCGCCTCCGGGTGTCCGCCCCGCCTTCCGCCCCGCCCCGCCTCCCGGCCGGCTGACCGGGCCGTCCGACCGTCCCACCGGGCGTGGCAGCAGCCGCCTTTCGGTGGCCCGCCCCGCCTCTCGCGCCAGGAGACCCCAACCATGTACGCGCCCGTAACCCGCCGGAAGGCCAGAGCCACCGCGCCCGTCCGCGCCCTCGTCCTCGCCCTGCTCGCCGCTCTCGCGATCGTCGGCCTGCCCGCCGGCCTCGCCCGGGCGGCCGACGGCGGCGACGTCACCTGGACGGTGAGGACGGCCGAGAACGGGTACGGCGCCGACCGGTCGAGCTTCAGCTACACCGTCAACCCCGGTGCCGAGGTCAAGGACACCATGGTGGTGGCCAACCGCGGCAAGACCCCGCTCACGCTCGCGGTCTACGCGGCCGACGGCTTCACCACGGACACCGGCCAACTCGACCTGCTCCCGAAGGAGAAGAAGTCCGTCGGCATCGGCGCGTGGGTGCACGCGGCCCGCTCCAGCGTCACGATCCGGCCGGGGAAGAGCGCCAACGTCCCCTTCACGGCGGCCATTCCGGACAACGCCACGCCCGGCGACTACGCGGGCGGCATCCTCAGCTCCCTGAAGCAGTCCGACGAGGCCGAGGGCATCAACGTCGACCGGCGCCTCGGCATCAAGATCAAGCTGCGGGTCAGCGGGGCGCTCAGGCCGACCCTCGCCGTCGAGAACCTGCACACGGATTTCAACGGTTCGCTCAACCCGTTCGGCACGGGTGACGCCACCGTCACGTACACGATCCACAACACCGGCAACGCGATCCTGTCGGCCAAGCAAGGCGTGTCCCTCTCGGGCCCGTTCGGCTGGCTGAAGAAGGACGCGGGCGCCGTCGTCGCGCCGCCGGAGCTGCTGCCGGGCGAGAGCTGGCCGGTGAAGGTGGCCGTGCACGACGTACGGCCCGGTGTCAGCCTGACGGCGACCGTGAAGCTCACACCGCTGCTCACCGACGCGTCCGGCTCCACCACTCCGCTGAAGGTGGTCGAGGCGACGGCCCACGGCTGGGCCGTCCCGTGGACGCTGTTGCTGCTGGTCGTCCTGGTGATCGCGGCGGCCGTCGGGTCGTACCTGCTCAGGCGCCGAAACCGGGCGCGGCGCAAGGTACTTGAGGAGAAGCGGGTACGGGAGGCCGTGGAGCAGGCGCTCAGCGGCCAGGGGAGCGCGGGCGTCCGCTGAACGCGGGAGGACCGGCCCGCGGGGAGACGGACCGGTCCTCAGCTGTGGGGCAGTTGTCGTGCGCGGGCTCAGTGCAGGGTGAACTTCTGGGCGCCGGAGCCGTTGCAGTCCCAGATCTGCAGCCGCGTCCCGTTGGCCGTGGCGCCGCTCGGTGAGTCGAGGCAGCGGCCGGACTGCGGATTGAACAGCGAGCCGTCGGACCGCTGGTTCCAGACCTGGCCGCCCACCCCGTTGCAGTCCCACAGCTCGACCTGGGTGCCGTTGGCCGTGCCGTTGCCGTTGATGTCCAGGCAGCGGCCGATCGTGCTGAGGGACCCGTTGGTGTGGTGCGCCCAGAACTGGTCCTCGGCGTACGACTGGCAGTTCCACAGCTGGACGGGGGCCAGGTTCACGCCGGTGTCGTCGGCGGCGACGTCCACACACTGACCGCCGGGACCGGTGATCTGCCCCTGCGGTCCGTTGGGCACGTTCGTCTGGCCGGAGTAGCCGACCGAGACGACGTTGGACTGAACCGCGTTCTCCGCGGCGTCCGTCGGATAGCCGGAGACCATCACGCCCTCGAAGAACGTGCCCATGTTCCAGTTGCTGTTGTCCCCGCCGGTGCCCAGGATGATGCCGCCCTCCTGATGCATCGGCGCGTAACCGCCCCTGGTCGGCAGGGCGCCGTTCCACCAGGTGGTCAGCGCGCCGGACTGCGAGTTGCCGCCCTTCAGCGCGTAGGTGGTCTGCCCGTTGTTCTTGAGCACGGCGGTGACGAACGCGCTCTTGTTACCGGTGTTGGCCGTGTTGGAGCCGTTGTTGCCCTGGAACATCCCGTTCTCCAGGTCGGCCTCGACCCATGGCCCGGTGCCGGTGCACGGCGCGAAGTAGCAGGTGGTCGCGATGCTCACGGCGTCCATGTGCCCGTTGCCGGTGTCGGCGGGCGTGCTCTCGGCGTTGCCGTAGTCGAAGCAGCAGGCGGAGCCGACATGCGTACCGCTGGCCACCATGTAGGCGCCCTCGGCCTGCCCGTTGACGGCGACCCCGGCGGCGCGCCCGGTCGAGCGGTAGCCGACCCCCGGCGAGATCCAGATGCCGTACACCTTGTGCCCGCCGGCCGTGACCGACAACTCGGCGGCGTCGGCGCCCCGGTCGGCCCCCATACCGGCCGTCCCGGCGGGCCCTGGGGTGAGGTCGTTGTGGCGGGAGGTCTGGTCGTAGACCTTGGAGATGCTGCACGTGGTGTCCGCGCAGAACGAGTCCTGCTGCGCCGCGTTCGCGTAACCCCCTTGCGCCAGCAGCCCGATGTCGGCGGTCCCGCCGTTCGACGCCCGACGCACCTGGTAGAGGGGCCCGTTGTACGAGGAGAACAGAGCGCGCGTCGTACTGTGCGCGGCGACGCACGGCGTGTTGGCCGCGGCGTAGATGTCACAAGGCAACGACCCGGCAGCCTGCGCGGCCCCCGGCCCGCTGACGAACGCCCCGAGGACGAGCCCGAGGACCGCGAGGACGGCCAACAGACCCCGCCGATACCGAAGAGCCGAAGATCTCGTTCTGCGCATGGTGTGCTCCTGAATGGGAGGAGGGAGCTCTGACTCGTCTGCGCGGCAGTGCGGTTCGCACTACAGGGTGACGGCAGGGAAGCTACGACCGCTGTTCGGTTGCGTCAATAACTGTTGCTTTCATTTTTGTACAACCTTGTAAATCAGTCTGGATCTGTTGCTTTTACCGGCTGCGGGCGCGCGGCTGCCGCCGGGCGCCCGCTCCGTATGACGGAAATTTCCGGATGGCGCCTGCGAGGCATGTCACCGGGCAAGACTGAACGCGTGACAGACCTGAGAGCAGTCGTGGACCGCGCGTTGGCCCGCTGTGGCGTGGCGTGGTCGCCCGAGGCGGAGCGGCAGATCGCCACCGCCGGGACGGACCCGCAGAGCTGGCTTCCGGCCGCGACCGGACTGCTGCGCGCCTCGTGGAGCGGTGACGAGACGGGCAGGGCGTCGGCGGTCGCCGCCGCGGCACTGATGGAGTTCGCACTGGACACCGGTCCGCGCGAACATCCCGAGCGGCCCAGCTGGGTGCTGCACCTGTGGCTGGCCGAGCGCACCCTCTCCTTCCGTTACGGCGACTATCAGTTGTCCCGCGATGTGCACCACCACCTCGGCGCCCAGACGCAAGGACGCGCAGCCGACGACCCGGTCCTTGTGGCCGCCACCTACCTCGGACTCCCGCTGCCCCGCCACTTCCAGCCGGTCCAGCAGATCGAGCAGTCCGCGCTCCGGCTCGTCGCCATGCTGCCGCCGGACGACCTCGGCCGCTGCTGTGTCCTGGTCCGGCTCGCCCAGGCCGCCTGCTTCCGTTACGAGTCGGGGGACCAGTCGGCGCTCGACGACGCCTGGCAGCGGGCACGTGAGGCGTACGACTGCGTCACCACGGACCATCTGGAAGCGGAACTGGTCGGCCGCACCGCTGTGCACGCGGGTGTGAGCTGGTTCCGGGCGCACCCGCAGGACCGCTCGGCCGTCGACTTCGCGCTCCGCGCGGGGCGCGCGGCTGTGGCAGCCGTGGAGTTCGCGCGTGAGCGTGGCAGCCGGCACTCGGGGTACGAGACCGCCTCGGTACACCTGCTCATGGCCATGGCGCTGATGGCGGTGGTGAGCCATACCCTCGAAACCGCCGAGATCGACGAAGCGATGGAGCACCTTGAGGTGTTCCGCGCCGAAGGACCGCCCGACGACCGTGGGCTCTATGCGGTCAACATGGCACCCTTACTGGCCGTCCGAGCCTTCTTCGGCGGATCGGCCAAGGACATCGCACGGGCCGACGAGCTCATGGCAGCCCTTCAAGCCGATCTGCCGGCCGACAGTCCGCTCTACCCGCACATCGTCCAGAAGCGCCAGGCGTTCGCCGAACTTCCCCGGCTGATGAAGCTGTTCCCGTTCGGCACAGCCGGAGTGCTGCGCCAGCTGCGGCCCATGCTGGGCCCGCTGCTCGGCGGGGCCGCGCTGCCGTCGATCCAGATGTACGCCCCTCCTCCGTCCCCCGGATATCACTCGCCGGGCCCCGGACCGGAGGACTTCGCCGACATCCTGGGCCGGGCCCCACGTCCCGGCGCTGGACCGGGGGGCGCGTCCGGAGTCCCGCCTACAGGACGGCCCGACACCTTCAACTGGCCGGCCGGACCGCAGGATGTCCCGTCGCTGCGCGATCTGCGGACGCCGTTCGACCCGCAGAAGGAGTCGGACCGTACCGGCCTCCCGCCGCACGCCGAGGCGGTCTCCCGGGGGCTGTTCGGCAGCGCCCCGACCGCGAACGATCCGCGCCGACTGGCCCTCGCGGAAGATGAGTTACGAGCACGTCTGGCTGAACGGGGGCTGGACGACGGCCGTCGCGGCTGGACGGCGACGGTTCTGGTGTTCGCGCTCGCCGCCAAGTACCTCTTCAGCGAGAACGTCGACGAGCTGAGGACAGCCGTCAACGCCGGTGACGAGGTGCTGGCCACGCTGCCGCCCACCAGCTCCCGGTATGTCGACCTACTCTGCGCGGTGGAGTTCTACCGTCATGGGTACGGCTTTCTGCACCAGGACACGGAGACGGTCCGACGTGCGTGCGGCGCCCTGGGCTGGGCCCTCGGACGGCTGCCGGAGGGGTCGTGGCAGTGGCTGGGCTGCGCGCTCCAGTACGCGTCCGTCCTGGCCGACGAGGCTGTGCTGCTCCGCGATCCGGTCAAGGTGAGGGAGGCGCACCGGCTCTACACCGCGGCGGCGCGCGGATTGGAGGGGCCGCCGGACGGGATCCGGTTGCCGGGCGGAGCCGGCGACGAACTGGCGCGGCAGTGGCAGGTTCTCCATGTCCAGCTGGACATGCTCCGCACGAAGGTCGAACTCGCCGTTGCCGATGTCATCGGTGACCTGTACGCCGTCGAGGAGACCGACGTGCGGTGGGATCCCGATGCCGAGACGCGGCTGCCGCCTTGGGCGAGATTCGAGAACGCCCGCGCCGCGCTCGGCCGGGAGATGGAGCGTCCTGACTGGGACAGGGCCGCCGACGCCGCAGCCGTGGCGCTGGCCGTGCTGCCGCTGCTGACGTCGTCGGCGTTGCGCAGGGACGACCGGCAGGCCGTCGTGCGCTCCGCACTGCTGGGCCGTCGTTATCCGGACGCGTCAGCTGCCCGGCGGGCGGCCGACATACCGGATCAGCTCGCCGGGACGAGCCTTGGGCGTACCGGCTGTGCGGTGGCGATCACCGCGAACCGCATCGATCAGGCCGCCGTTCTACTGGAGCAGGGCCGGGCCGTGCTGATGAGCCAGGACCTGGAGGCGCGGACCGACATCTCGGTGCTTGCGGCCGCGCACCCCGCGGAGGCCGCCGAGTTCACCGCCGTCGGAGAGCGGATGTGGCGGGCCGAGGACGCCACGGCTCCCGACGAGGCGACGCGGGTCGGCACGCAGCACGCCGTGGCCGAGGAATGGCAGCGTCTGCTGGACCGGATCCGGTCGCTTCCCGGCTTCGGGGATTTCCTGCTGCCTCCCACCGTCGCGCAGATGCGGGCGGAGGCGGCACAGGGACCCATCGTGCTGGTCAACATCGACCGTCTGCGATGCGACGCGCTGGTGGTCACGCTCCACGACATCAAGCTCGTACCGCTCCAGATAAGCGAGGGCCAACTGGCCCACACCGCAAAGGAGTTCCTGGAGGCGGCGGCCGTTGACCGGGATGCGGCGCTCGACCGGAAGGACGCGGCCCGCGAGACGGTCTTCACGACCCTCGAGTGGCTGTGGGACACCGTCGCACAACCGGTGCTCGACGCGGCGGGCTTCACCGGCCCGATCCCGGACGGCACACCACGCTCCGAGATACCGCGGCTGTGGTGGTCCACCTCGGGACCGCTGGCGCACCTCCCGATCCATGCCGCCGGATACCAGCGCAAGGGGGCGCTGGGCGAGCGGCGCTCCGTCCTCGACCGGGTCGCCTCGTCCTACACCCCCAGCATCAGGGCGCTGCACCATGCCCGGCAGGCGCCGACGGCGCGCTGCGACGCTGGTGCGTTCCTGGCGGTAAGTCAGCCGACCGGCGACAACGGCTCGGACGGGGCGTCCGGAGACGAGGTCGACGCGATCACCAGGACGCTGCGCGGACTCCGTGTCATCGCGGGAGCCGACGCCGGTGTGGAGCATGTCCTCGCCGAACTGCGGTCGGCGGCCGCTGTGCACTTCGCCTGCCACGGCATCAGCGACCCCGACGACCCGTCGAAAAGCCGGCTGGAGCTCGCCGACGGGCCCCTCGACGTGCTGAGTGTCACCCGGCAGCGGTTGCCGCAGGCGCAGCTCGCCGTGCTGCTCGCCTGTCACACCGCGCGGAGCGACCGGCTGCCGGACGAGGCGATCCACGTGACGTCGGCCTTCTTGACCGCAGGCTATCCGCAGGTGGTCGGAGCGTTGTGGGGCTCGGCCGACCTGGCTTCGGTGTTGCTGACCGAGAAGCTCTACCGGTCACTGCGCCACTACGGGGCCGGGCTGGACGTCACCGACACAAGCCGGGCCTTGCACGGCATCGTCCGCCAACTGCGCAAACGCTATGTCAAAGCACCGGCGATGTGGGCTCAGTACATCCACACAGGCCGGTGACGGGCAAAAGGGGTTACGTCATGAACGCACCGGACACGCCGCCGCTCGTCGACCGGGAGAGGGCGCGAGCTGTGCTGCGCGCGCTACGGGCCGTGCTCGGCTGGGAACTGCCGGACGAAGGGTGGCAAGAGGTTGGCCAACTCGTTGCGGACCTGGCCGAGGCCGTCCGGACGTCGGACACCGATCTCGTGGACGAGCTGACGGCCGACCTGGAGACCGGCGGCTGGCGCGTGACCCGGCTGGGCGCCGCCGACGATGACGACCGGGTGACCTCCGGCAAAAGGAAGGCGCCCACGCCCGCACCGGTGCGCGAAAGGGTGGTGACGCTCATTCACGTCCTCGATACGACGTCCGACAGGAACGGCGGTCCGGCCGGGGGACCGGCAGCCGGGCCCGGCCGCAGATGAGGGGGCAGAGATTCTCGCGGTGCTCGCGAACATAGGAATCGGACTGGTGACCAGCCTGATCGGAGGATGTATCGGCTGGATGTGGGAGCGGGGGCGGCGATCGAGGGCGTTGAACAGGAAGGCGGGCTTCTTCGGCATCCGGCCGGGAGAGGACTGCCTGATCGTGCTCGGCAACAAGTACAATGCCCCGGGCACCGCACACCAGCGGGATGTGCAAGCCGTGGTGGAACTGGCGATGCTGGCCGGTGAACTGGGCTGCCGGGTGACGGTGGAGACCGGTGACTACCGCGGCAGCAACGAGGACCGCACCGAGTTCAGTATCGGCGGCCCGATCGGTGACTCCAACGTACGCACCGGCGGTCACCTGGCGGCCCATCTTCCGGGGGTGTCCCTTCGCCCGTACAGCGACCGGGCGGACTCGATGGCCGTCCTCGTGGACGGCGAGCGCTACCTGTTCGACCGTGGCAACCAGGAGTACGCCCTGGTCGCGAAGTTCACCCCGGCGGAGTCGAGCCGTCCGGTGGTCCTCGTCTGCGGGCAGAGCTCCGTGGCGAACCAGGCGGCCATCCACTTCCTGCGGCGCGAGCACGCGCGGGTGGCCGCGGTACTCGCATCGGTGGAGCGCTACTGCTTGGTGGTCAAAGTCTCGTACATCGGCGTCTACACCTTCCACCAGGCGGTCCTGGAGAAGGACGTCTCCCGGGCCGCCTTTGGAAACGAGTGAACCCCCGGTGTGCGACCGGGGGTTCACCCATCTCCGAAAACGGGCCGATCCCTTCGCTCAGATCCCCGAGTACTTGAGTGAGGGGTCTCCTTCTTCGAGGGCGGCGATGAACCGGCGGACCTTGCCGTTCGCCTTGATGCCCAGCGCCTCCAGGGTCCTGACGACCTGGACCGCGATCTCCCGCTGTTCGCCGCGGTCCCACACGTACATGTGGACCCCCGCCCCACGGCCGCCGAGAAGCGCGACCACGGCGAAGTCGGGCCGGTCCTGGTCGACATGGTCGAAGACCGATCCCGTGGGCTCCTCGAATCTCGTCCCGGCACCGGTGATGTTCTCGTTGATCCAGCTCACCCGCATCGACCTGCGGAAAAGCTCCGCGATCTCCTGCATGGACGCCTGGGTGATTATCTCTACAGGCTGTTTGGCCATTTGCTCGACTCCTTGATCTGGATTTTCCCGCCACGCACCGGAGTTACTTGTCCTCGAAGACCTTCTCGCTGAAGCAGTACCGATTTCCGCTGGCTATGTAGTTCTTGCAGGCGGGGTTGCGGCATTCGTAAACCACCCATGAACCCATGGGCTGCCGCTGCTCGCTCTTGACGGTCATGCGCTGTCTGCATACCTGGCAATTCAGTCCTTTGGCCACGGAACTGTTCTAAGCAATGGGCCGGTTGTCCGCAACGGTCTTCCCGTGAAGTGGACGATTACCGGAAAACGCCTTCTCCGCGCGGTGATCGCGATCCGGGGCGGGCCGCACGGGAATGTGGAACACTCGGTGATGTCGCCGGAACCGTGAGAAGGGTGGGTGATCATGGGTCGCCCGCAGAAGGAAATAATCTTGGACGGATCGCCGACCCGGCTCTTCGCGTTATGGCTGCGCGATCTCCGTAATACCGCGGGGCTGACGCTCGAACAGCTGGCGCGGCGCACGGGATACGGCCGGACGACCGTGAGTGACGCGATGCGCGGCAAGGATCACCCCTCGCGTCCGGTGACTCTGGCGGTCGTGGGCGCCTGCGGCGGCGACGTGGACCGGTGGGCCGTGTTCTGGGCGGAGGTGCGCCGTGCCCTGGACCCCAACGCGTACGGACCCGTGGACATCACCCCGCCCCCCTGGGACCCGCCGGCTCCCGAGAACGGGACACATGGTGTCCACGGCGAGCAGTGCCCGGCCGGCTGCACACGCACCGACCCGCACGGCTGGTACGTGGAGTCGGTCCATACCCAGGTACGTCTCGACACGCCGGCCGCCGAAGCGGTCGAGCGACGGGTGATCGTCGCGACCTGCGACGGTCTGACGGACATCCCGGTCGCCTTCAGCGTCCCCCGGCGCGCGGGGGACGTGACCGCCGGCCACGGGCTGGACGTCTCGGCCGTCCGGGGCGGCCGGCTGGAGCTGCGCGAACACCCCTACGAGAGCTACTTCCAGCAACGGCTGGTGCTGCCCGCACCACTGCGGGCGGGGATCCGGCACGAGTACGTGCTGCGGCTGCGGATACCCCCGGCGCAGCCGATGGCACCGCACTTCGTACACATTCCGCTGACCCGTAGCGAGCACTTCCGTCTGCGCGTCCGCTTCGACCCCGCGAGGGAGCCGCGTGCGGTCTGGCAGCTGACCGGGGTGCCGCCCGCCGTGATCTACCAGCAGAGCCCTGGGACCCGCCTGCTGAGCCCCGACCGACGCGGCACGGTGGCCGTCGAGTTCGAGGCGATGAAGGTGGGATACGGCTACGGGCTGTGCTGGCAGTACGAGTAGCACGGCTGCCGACCCCGGTCAGACCCTAGGGGACATGCGTGCGCCGCAGTTGGGCGCGTACCCGTGCGGCGTCCGGATGACGCAGTTCGTCGAAGAGGGCAAGCGCCTCATCGAGCAGCCGACGGGCGTCCTGGTGGTGGCCGAGTTCCGCCCGGGCGTCGGCCAGATGGTTCAGGGCGTGCGCTTCCCGGTACCGGTCGCCCAGCAGTCGGTCGAGCGCCAGGGACGACTCGTAGTGGCCGATCGCCTCGGCATGCCTGCCCAGCCCCTGCTCCGCACGTCCCATGCTGAGCAGGATCCCGGCACGGCCGTCCAAGTGATCCAGCTCCGTGTACAGGTCGAGGGCCCGTCTCCCGTGCTCCAGCGCGACGGCGTGGTGGTTCAGTTGTTCCTGTTGCTGGGCCAGGGCGGTGAGGCCCTCGGCGAGGGCCAGCGGTTCCCGGGTCTGTTCGGCCATTGCCAGGGCCAGCCTGGCGTGCGGTAGTGCGCGCCGGTGGTCGCCACGGGACGCGTACACCCGTACGAGAGACAGCCGCACCTCGCGTGTCCCTTCGCGGTCCTCGAGCCGGTGGCACTCGCGCAGCGCCGCGAACAGCAGGTCAAGGGCCTCTTCGGTGCGGTGCAGCCGGGACAGGGCGTCGGCGAACTGGCGGGTGCCGGTGGCCCACGCGAGCCGGTTTCCGGCGCGGGAAGCGGCCTCGCGGGCAAGGCTGTGGACGGAAGCGCGCTGGACGCGACGCCCTGACCGGCGCAGGTACACCGCACAGGCCCTGGCCAGCTCCCAGGCGTACGCCTCGAAGCTGTCGGTGACAGCGGCCAGTGTCATCACGTTCTGGAGCGTGGCCAGTTCGGCCTCGAACCACGCCATGGCCTGGACGTGGTCGCTGACGGGCGGCTCCGTACCTGTCCGCCGGCCCGCCGGGGTCAGCGGCGGCCTCCACGGTTCGAGATGGTGGTCGGCCAGCCGGGCCGAGTCCAGGTAGTGGCGGAACAGGCGCTCGGTCCCTGCGCGGTGCTCCTCGGCGGGCCCCAACTCCGTCAGCTCCTTCGCGTAGAGCCAAAGCAGGTCGTGCGGGGCGAATCTGCCCGGCGTCTGCTCCTCGACCAGGTGGGTCGCGCTCAGCGTGTCGAGCAGCACGCGCGGGGGCGTCCGCTCGTCCATCAGCGCGGCGCACGCGAGACCGTCGACGTCCGGACCGGGGTGGCAGCCGAGCAGCCGGAACAACCGGGCCGCTGCCGGAGGCAGGAGCGCGTACGACCCCTGGAACACCGTCCGGAGGTCGAGGTCGGCGTCCTGGAGTCCCAGGACGTCCAACCGGGCCTGCGCCTCGCGGAGTTCGGTGACGAGGTGGCCGATCGACCTCGCAGGAGCCATCGTCGCGCGCGCCGCCGCGACGCTGAGCGCCAGGGGCAACCGGGCGCAGAGGTCGACCAGTTCGTCCGTCGCGGCTGGTTCGAGGGCCGGACCCTGCGTGCCGATCCGGCGCTCCAGCAGGTCCCGGGCGGCGTGCCGGGGCAGTACGTCGAGGCTGACCCGCAAAGCTCCCTCCCGTACGACCAGGCCGTCGAGGCGGTTGCGGCTGGTGACGACCGCGACGGATCCGGCGTCGCTCGGAATCAGCGGACGCACCTGCTCGGCGGAGCGGGCGTTGTCCAGCAACAGCAGCATGCGCCGGCCGGCCAGCAGGGTCCGCAACAGCGCCGAGGCGACAGCCTGATCGGCTGGAACGGCGGCGGGTGCGACACCGAGCGCCTGGAGGAAGCCGTGCAGCGCCTCACCGGGGTCCATGGGTGCCTCGGAGCTGAAGCTCCGCAGGTTGACGTGCAGTTGGCCGTCCGGAAACCGGTCCTGGACGCGGCGGGCCCAGTGCAGTGCGAGGGACGTCTTGCCGACCCCGGCCGTGCCCTCGACTACAGCCACCACCGTGGACCTCGCGTCGGCGGCGTCCTGGGTCTCCAGCAACGAGTCGAGTCGGTCGATTTCGGCCTCCCGGGCCACGAATCCCGGCCTGGCGAGGGGAAGTTGGTGCGGCACTCGCGGCAGCGGCGGTGCTGCTCCCGCTCTCGTGGCACGCAGCCGCCGGGCGGTGTCGGCGGAGTCCCGCAGCGTACTCAGCCTGCCGGCCTCCGGGCCTGTCACACCGAGTGCGGAGAGCAGTTCGTCGAAGACCCGGACGCTCGCGAGCGTCGTGCCGTTGAGGTAGGCGTACACGCTGCTGGGGGAGACGCTGAGCCGTCTGGACAGTTCGTGACGGTCGATCGCACGGCCCCGCCGCTTCTCGGCGCGGACCACGGCCCGGGCCAGCTCGGCGGCCAGCCGCTGTCTGAGCGCCGCGGGGTCCGTGTCGTCCTGCCGGGACATGTCGCTCGACACCGTTCCTCCGCGCGCCGTTCGTGATTCCGCACCGCGAATTCCAGACCTTTCCAGTGTCGTCCAGAACAGCCGCGAGGTCAGCGGTTCCGCATGTTCCCGTGAGCACCGACGCCGCCGAGGAAGGCCCCCGCCGGTTTGCCCACAGGAGGACCGCCACCATGCAGACCCATTGATTTCCGGAGTCGGCGCCCTTCAGGGAAGACGCCGGCCGTCAGTCCGTGGGCGGCGCCGACTCCCGCGCACAGTCCAGCAACTTGGTAGCGGCGGCGTGCCAGGTCACGCGGTCGGCCATCGTCTTGCGTACCTCCGCCGCCTGCTGGAATGCCCCGGACACGCTCCACATCATGTTGCTGATGGCCCGCGCCCAGCGAGTGACGTCGTTCTTCACCTCGCGGGCCGTCGCGCCCACGTCCATCACCATCCGCTCCACCTGGTCGGGCGGCAACGTCTCGGTGAGCAGCATGCCGAGGCCGCTCCTGCTGCTCACCAGAACGGGCACTCCTGCGGTGATCGCCTCCAGTCCCACCAGGCCGAACGATTCGGCCCGGGACGGCATGAGCACCAGACTGGCCCGCGCGACATCGTCGATCACCTCCTGCGGATCGGAGCTGTAGGGCCGGGGGATGACGTGCACGGCGGGGTTGTCGATCCATTTCTCCGCCATGGTGCGGAATGCGTGGGACTCTCCCTCCGGCACTCCCCGGGCGACCAGTTCCCATCTCCCGGGGTGAGATCTTTCCGGCACGGCCTTGCCCAGTGCCCGGCAGGCGATGTCCAGTCCTTTGCCGCCGGCCACGTCCAGCCGTCCCATCAGCAGGATCTGCGGGACGGCTTCGGGCGGCGGTGGCCCGGTCACCGGGGTCCCGGTGTCGAATCCGGGGTAGATCCGCAACGGCGGCCCGAGGGCTTCATGTCTGCGCGCATGTCGCTCTCTGAGAAGCGCATTCTCCAGCCGTGCTCCTACCGGCACCGTCCGCAGGGCGCCCCGACACAGATCGAACTCCCGTTTGGTGCGTGCGGCGGTGTGGGCACCCACGTCGACTTCGCCGGGCAATTTGTACCACTCCCCCTGATCGGGCTCGACGTGGAGGAAGTGCAGCCGCTTCGAGCCCCGGAAGTGGTCCTCCGACTGCTGTCTCGCCGCCGGTCCCGTGACCCGGCCGTGGCCGATGACGAGTTCGGGTTCGAATCCGCCGGGCAGGTCAGGGCGGCGCATCAGCGTCTCAGCGCCGATATGGCCGGGGCGGGCTGCGTTGTGCAGCCGTACCCCGTGCTGCGCCGCGTGGGCACGCTCCTGGTCGGACAACTTCTCGACCAGGACATAGAGATCGGCTCCGGCCGCCACGAGCGCGATGCACAAATGCCGGTTGAACGTACTCAGACCGCCCTCCTTCGAGAACCACTCGTCGGCGACGACAAGCACCCGTACGGGCCGTTCCGACGATATGCGCCGCACGGCGGGCATCGTCTCGGTCCGGGAAGGAGCCTCTGCGCTGTGTGAGGGCTCGGCACGGCTCGCCTCCTCGGGCTGCTCCGTGCGCTCCGGAACGTCCGGCGCTTGCTTGTCACGGACCAGTTCGACCTGCGCCAGTTCGTCGTCGAGTACCTCGGTGAACCAGCCGACGAAGTTCCGGTCGTCATCGAGGACTTCGGTCGCGACGAGGGTGTCACCGGCCGGGTCGCAGACCCGAAGCGCGCGGCAGGCGTTGTCCCATGCCCTTTCCACGGAGTGGCGGGTCGCTCTCAGCTGCTCGGCCGGACCTGTCAGTTCCCGGTCCGTCCCTCCGCCGCCGTACGGCGGCCGGAGGAAGGCCCGTGAGCCGCCGTCGGCGAGACGGCTGTGGCCCGCCAACTGGTGCCGGACGGAGGTCATATGCATCAAGTACCGGACGAACACGGGCATCTCGGTCGCGTCGCCGTTCGACCACGCCCACGCGCCGAGCAGACTGTCCTCCGGAACGGTGCCGAGCAGCGACAGGTTGCGCATGGATTCCCTTTCGTCCCGCGTCCCCAGCTCCGACAGTTCCAGCTTGCCCGCCGTGGCGTCCGGTTTCTTCCCGAGCAGCAAGGTCACCCCGCCCAGGTGTGCGGGGCCGAGCGGACCGACCAGCTCGTCGAGTCGCCGGCGCAGATCCGGCCAGGTGCGCCCCGGAGCTGCGCCCAGCAGCAGCGACAGACCGAGGATCTCGTGGTCCCGGCGCACGATCGCCTGGTCGAGGCGCTTGTCGGCCTGCACGGCCGCCACCGGTACGGAGCCGTGCAGTGGCGCGTCGGGGAGGTGGTCCGGAATCCGGGTCGGAATCCAGGCGGTCACCGGTTCATCCGCTCCCTGACGCTGCCGGAACCGGTTCCAGATTCCGGCGAACGACCTCAGGCCCTGATCGGTGAGCGAACTGTCCAGAGGCACGAAAAGGTGGGCGGCGACTTCCTGCTGCACCACCGCGGGTTCGGACACGTGACAGCTCACCTCTGCGTCGCGCGAAGCGCTGGTTAGAGTAAGTCCATGCAGTCTAGAGGGGATTCACCCGGTTCGGGCATGGACGACGAGACGCTCACCCGGGCATGCGAAGTGCTCGGTGACCTCCAGGAGTGGCGGCTTCCTCCGGCGAACTGGGCGCGTCCCGCCGGCATCGTGGACAGGCTCGCGGACGCATGGAGCTCGGGTGACGCGGACGCCGTCGACGCCGCCACCGCCGCCCTGGAGATGCTCAGCCCGTACCGGGTCGAGCGCATGCGTGACTCCGCCGACGTCCCGCCGCCCAAGGTCCTCCGCGAGCGGGTGGTCACCCTGATCCATGTCATCGCGGGCGAGGACACAACTTCGGACGACGCGGTGACGGGTACGGAGGCCGCATCCCAGGACAGCGGTACGCGACCGGGCGGGCAGTGAGCGAGGCACCGGCGGGTCCGGTGACCGACTCCCCTGCCGTTGAGGGTGGTTCACCGCTGCACGTCGCCAACGACTGGCGGCTGCGGTACGAGCGGACCGGTGACGCCCACGATCTGGTACGAGCCGAGACGGCGGCCAGAGACGCCGTGCGACACCGCCGTGAACTGGGCCTCGAAGCGGTCGAGGAATTCGCGGAACTCGCCCAGATCCTGCGCTACGGCTTCGCGGCGACGGATGATCCCCGCACTGCCGCCGAGGCTGTTGCCGCCGGCCGCAGCGCGCTGGCGGAGAGCCACGGTGCCGGTCCCGACAGCGAGATCCACAAGCGACGCTGCCTGCTCGCCGGGACCCTTGTCGAGTGCCGTTTCGCGCTCCCGGACGGCGCGTTGACGGAGGCGGTGGACCTGGTGCGCGAGTCGATGGCCGCTGCTCCCCGCAGCCGTGACGTGGCGCAGATCTCCGCAGCCGTGCTCAGCGTATGGGCGGACGAGTACGGGGACCTCGACGTGTCCCGTGAGGCCGAATCGGCGGCGCGGCTCGCGGAGTCCGTGGCCGGATCCGACGAAGGGCGGAAGGCGCAGGCGGTCGACACCCTGGCGGACGTATTGCGCGAGCGCTACGACCTGACCCGCGAACTCGACGTGCTGGACGAGGCGATCGCACTCGGTGAGCGGGGTACGGAAACCGCGGACGGCCTGCCCGAGGACAGGGCGGCCCGCCTGGGGCATCTCGGCGTCACGCGGTTGATCCGCTACGAGGCGACCGGGGAGCGGGCCGACCTGGACGAGGCGATCCGGCTGCACGAGGAGGCGCTTGCGCTGATCCGGGCCGACCATCCCGATACCGGCATGCACCTGAACAACTTGGGGGCGGCGGTGGGCGAACGCGCCCGACTCCTGCGCACCGATGTTGAGTTGGACGCGGCGATCGAGCGGAGCCGCGCCGCCGTGCGCCGTCGCGCGGCCACACCGACCCGCGTCAAGCGCCTGAGCAATCTCGGCGGCGCCCTGTTCAACCGGTTCGTACGCTTCGGGGATCTGGCCGACCTCGACGAAGGCATCGACCATGAGCGTGAAGCGGTGCGACTGGCGCGTGGCGGCCCCGCCCGGTCCGGTCTGCTCGGGAACCTGGCCGGTGCGCTGGCCGAGCGGTACGACTGGCAAGGCGCCCGCGGTGACCTTGTCGAGGCGTTGGCCCTGCTGCGTGACGCCCTCGACGCCGGGCCGCGGCCCGGCACGCTCGCCAACCTGACGAACTCCTACGGTGTCGCGCTGCACGCGTGGTACGAGCTGACCGGCGACCAGGACGCGCTGGACGAGGCGCTCGGCCAACTGCGCAAGGGTGCCACGGTCGACAGCGTCACCGATCCGCAGTTCTCGCTCCGCCTGGCCAATTTGGTGACATCGTTGCAGGTGTCGTCAGCGCAGCGGGAGCACGCCGCGGCCGACGCGGTCGCCGTCGCTCGCCGTGCCCTCGTCACCCTGCGGGACGGCCCTGCGGCCGCCGCGATCCGCACCAGCCTCCTTCTCGCCCTGCATGCCCTGGGCGGGCAGGACGACGTGGACGAGGCGGTCGAGCTGGCCCGGACCCTGGTCGACGAAGCCCCCGAGGACGATCCCGGAGGCGGGCAGTCGCTGTCGAACCTCGCCTACGTTGTGAACAGCCGTTACGAGAACCGTGGTGACCCACGGGACCGCGCCGAGGTGTTGACCGCGTTGCGTGCCGCCGCCCTGAGCGAGGCCGCCGGACCCACCGTCCGGCTGCACGCGGCACGGTCATGGGGGCAGTTCGCCGCCCGGGAGGGCGACTTCGAACAGGCGGCCACCGCCTTCGCGGCAGCCGTCGAACTGCTGCCGGACGCGGCGCCCCGGCGCCTGGAGCGGCCCGACGCGCAACGATGGCTGGCCGAGTTCTCCGGACTGGCCTCCGACGCGGCCGCGATGTGGCTGGCCCGCGCCGAGCCGGAGCGGGCGATGAGCCTGCTGGAACTCGGGCGCGGAGTGCTGCTCCACCGCACCCTGGGCATCAGGGGCGACACGGCGAAGGTGCGGGAGGCGGACGCCGCCCTTGCCGACCGGTTCGAGGAGCTGCGCGACGAGCTGGACCAGCTGGATACGGTCCGGTCGCCGCTCCCCTCGATACCGTCGCCGCTCCGGGGCGGTGCGGGCGGCGTGCCCCGGCACGCCCCTGGGAGTGAGCGGAACCGTGAACGCCGCCGGGACCTGGAGGCCGAACTGGCGGCGGTGACCAGCCGGATCACCGCGCTCCCCGGCCTGGCGAGCTTCCGGCGTCCGCCGGAGACCACCGCACTGCTCGCCGAGGCGGCCGAGGGTCCGGTCGTCGTCGTGAACGTCAGCTCCTACCGTTGCGACGCTCTCCTTCTCACCTCCGGTGGCCTGCGGCACGTACCCCTGCCGGGGCTGACCGCCGAGGAACTCGACCGTACAGCCGTCGAGTTCCACCGGGACGCGGTGACCGCGCTGGATCCCCGCGCCGATCGGGGCGACGTCGAGGCCGCCGAGGCCAGACTCGGCGGAGTGCTCGACCTGCTGTGGCGGGAGGTGGCGGCCCCTGTCCTCGCCGAGCTGGGCCCGCCCGGTTCTGCCACGCGTCTTTGGTGGGTGCCGACCCAGGCGCTGTGCCAGTTGCCGTTGCACGCCGCCACCGCCGCCGACTCCGGCGAGTCGCTGGTGGACCTGACGGTCTCCTCGTACAGCCCTACCGTGACCGCACTGCATCACAGTCGGCGTCGCGCGTCAGCGGTGCTGCCGGGCGACGACGCCGTGCCCCGTGGTGCGGCTGTGATCCACGCGAGTGGCGACGGGATCGACGCACCGATGCTCCCGGCGGCGCGTCGGGAGGTACACGCGGCCGCGCGTTATCTGGGTGTCGATCCGCTCGACGCGGGGAACTGCGACCGCTCGGTCCTGACGAGTGCGCTGGTGACCTCTTCGTACCTGCACCTGGCACTCCACGCCAAGGCGGATGCCGAGGATCCCGGGGACAGCCGCTTCCTGCTCCCGGACATCGATCTGACCTTCGCCGACATCGCCGCACTGCGGAACGGATGGGGCCGCCTGGCCTACCTGTCTGCCTGCGAAACCGCACATACAGTACGGGAGTTGGTGGATGAGTCGATCAATCTCACTGCGGCGTTCCAGCTCGTGGGCTTCTCCGGCGTGATCGGAACCCAGTGGCGCGTCCCTGACGCCGTGGCCGAAACGGCCGCCCGCCGTTTTTACACCGAGCTGGCCCGCACCGACGGCGACCCGGCCCAAGCCCTTTCCCGTACCGCCCGCCATCTCAAGAGGCGCTATGCGGCCGCCCCGGCGGCGTGGGCGGCCCATCACCACGTCGGCGTCTGAGGCCGCCGGCCGCAATGAAAAGGCGTACGCCATCCGGAGGGCCGGGGCGTCCGCAGAGCGGGGCAGAGGAACTCGATTCCGCTGCCGGCGCTGTGACGGCAGGCGATGATCCGAGTGGTACGGCGCGTTCGCCGAGGTCGCGAACTCTTCCGGCGGTCCTTGGGACCGCGCCGGCCGACACCACGACATCATGGAGGCGTCATGCCGCTTTTCGGACGACGCAAGCAGCAGTCGGCCGGTCCTGTCGTACGGATCGGCCGGAAGTTCCATTCGGATGCCGGCATCGAGGCGTCCGTGGCGAACTTCCACGCCGCGGCCACCCAGCAGTTCGGGCAGGAGCCGGTCCTCACGGCGGCGCGGTGGACGGGCCCGCACCCCGCCCCTGAGCGCCTGATCGCCGCCCGCACGCCGAGTGGTACGTCCTACCTCGCTCTGTGGAGCGACGGCTCGATGTACTTCGTCGCCCCCGACTACCAGCAGCTGCCGACCCCGCCCCTGGTGGGCATGTGGAAGATGCGTGACAACTCCCTGTCCAGCACCGGCAGCGTCGAGGCGTCCGAATTCGGCGCCGACCGCGTGGGCTGAGCCGCCCCGCACCGTGCCGACGCGCCGTCGGGCCCGTCCAGTTGGCTGGGCGGGCCCGACGGCGGGGAGTGGCGGTACGCGGCGGGTCAGCGCACGCGGATGGTTACCGTGACGGTCTTGAGGACCGCCGGGAGCTTTGTCGTGTCGACCTTCAGGATCTCGCCGTTGTCGGTCTTGCCCGTGGACGGCAGCACCTTCTGGTGGACGGTCCACTTGCCGTCGGGGTCGACGGCGATGGTGTCGATGCCGAAGTCGTCGTCGTTGGACAGGTATAGCGTCTTGCCCGCGTCCGTCGTGGCGACGCCCTCGATCTTGTCGTGCGCGAAGAAGCGGCCGGTCGGGTCGAGTTGGCTGACCAGCGAGCCGACGTTGACGTACGGCTGCTTCTGCGCGACGTTGACGCCCGCGCCGGTGAGCGCGGTGAGCGCGGCGTTGGTGCCCGCGGCGCCGACGAAGGCCTCGGGGGACTTGCCGCCGATCGTCAGGCCGCTGACGTCGGTCGCGCCGTTGGTGTCGAGCTCGTAGAGGCTCTTCTGCGCGAACGGCTGGAACTTGCCGTCGCGTTCGTCGATGAGGAACTTCGTGCCGGACAGCGCGGTGATCTCGCTGTTGGCGTTGCCCGTGGTGCCCGGGTCGTCCAGCAGGTACAGGTACTGCTTCGACCGGTACGTGCGCAGGTCGATCGTGACGATGCGGCTGGGCGAGACGTTGGCGGCCTTGGTGGCGCCGAGGTCCGGCTGCTGCAGCGCGGACTGCATGACGCCGACCAGGGTCTTGCCGTCAGGCGTGACCGTCAGGCCCTCCATGCCCTTGTTCTTGACGCGGTTGGCGAGTTCGGCGGGGAGATATCCGACGATCTTGTGGTGCGCGTTGTCCGGGCTGTTCTTGTACGGGGTCAGCCGGCCCAGCTCGTAGCCGTTGGCGTCGAAGTGCGTGACGTACGGGCCGTACTCGTCCGACACCCAGAACGTACCGTCGCGCAGCGCGACGAGGCCCTCGGAATCGTAGCCGTACGCGTCCCTGGCGACGGGCACCGGCGTACCGCCGTTGGCGTTCGTCGCGGCGACGTCGTCGATGACCTCGCTCGTGTCGTGCGGCGGTCGGCCGCTGTACTTCGTGCCGCCGAGCTTCTTCGGCCCCTTCAGCGTGACCGTCTTGACCAGCCGGGCCTTGCCGTCGACGAGCTTGAACTCGCCGATCTCCGGGGTGAAGTCGAGCAGCATCTCGGACTTGTTGCCGTCGGGCGCGTCGGCGTTGGGGCCGCGGTCCGTGAGGCCGTAGAAGCGGCCCGGCTTGCCGGGCACCGGGGCGAGCGACGAGCCGAAGCCCTCGCCGGAGAGTTCGGTGGTGGTGCCGCCGGGCCCCGCGACGTGTCCGAGCGGCGGCAGCGGGGCCCCGTTCGACTGCGTGTCCTTGAACAGCTCCACGGCGTCGGTGGTGGTGTAGGTGAAGGTGTCCGTGCCCTTGAAGCCGGGCTTCGGTGTGTACGTGAACGAGCCGTCCGCCTCGACCGTCGCCGTACCGTCGGAGGGGGCGGTGTGCCGTACGACCGCGGTAGCGCCGTGGTCGTTGCGCAGCACGTTGCCGGTCAGCTTGCCGTGGCCGGAGAAGGAGTCGGCGGTCGCGCGGAAGTCGTGCGAGGGTGCCGACAGCCAGCCGGCGGCCTGAGCCGCGGCCGTACCTGCGCCCGCCACGGCAACGGTGGCGGTGATCGCTATGGCGATCCGGGTGCGCTTGCGTGAGAAGGGTCTTGAAGCCATACCCCTGAACTTGGCGGTCGGTGGTGAACACCGGGTCGGCCTTCGGTGAACCCTCGGTGCCAAAAGAAACGGTTCTGCGGAGGCAGTCCGTACCCTCGGCAGGGGGTCGCCGTACTCGCGCGCGGGCTACTGTTGCCGTGGGCCGGTGACGGCGGCGCCGAGTCTTGGCTCGCGTGCGGCGGACCGGTGGCGCCGGGCCGGCGGCGCCGGGTTTCGGACCGGCGGCGCCGGGTTTCGCCGGTCGCGGCCGGGCGGGGGGAGGGGTCCTGCGGTGCAAAGTGTGACGTTCCCCGGCGGGCTGCGCGGCGACGGTCTGCCGGCGGCCCTGTCCGACGAGCGGCGGCTTGCGGCGGTGGCGGCGACGGGCCTGCTGGACACCGGGCCCGAGCGGGAGTTCGACGATCTGGCGCGGCTGGCCGGTGCGGTGACCGGGTGTGCGCGGGCCTTCATCACCCTGGTCGACGACCGCCGTTCGTTCTGGAAGTCGTGCGTCGGTGTGGACATCCAGCAGATCGCCGGACGGCAGAACGCGGCGCGGGAGAGCTTCTGTTACTTCCTGGTCGGCCTCGAAGGCGCGCCGTTCGCCGTGGCGGACGCGGCGACCGACCCGCGCACCAGCGACCACCCCTCGGTGGCGCCGATGAAGATCGGCGCGTGGGCCGGCTACCCGATTCTGGCGCCGGGCGGCGAGGTGGTGGGCAGCATGTGCGTGATCGACGAGAACCCGCACCCCTGGCAGCCCGCCGAACTGGCCACGCTGGCAACCCTGGCCAGAGCGGTCAGCAACGAGATCAACCTGCGCACGTCGCTGGAGAACACCCGGGCCGCGCTGACGACCTCCAACCAACTGGCCCGCAGCCTCCAGGACAGCCTGCTGCCCCCGGCCCTCCCTTCGATACCCGGCCTGGACGCCGCCGCGTCCTACCTCCCCGCCGCCGGCGGCTCCGCGGTCGTGGGGGACTTCTACGACCTCTTCCAGGCGCGCGGCCCGTGGTGGTGCACGGTGATGGGCGACGTCTGCGGCAAAGGCACCGAGGCCGCCAAGGTCACGGCGCTGGCCCGCTACACGCTGCGCGCCCAGGCCACCGAGCATCTGTCGCCGGCGACCGTGCTGGACAACCTCAACACCGCGCTGCTCGAACAGCGCAAGGGCGAACGCTTCCTGACCGCCGCCTACGCCACGTTCCGCACCACCGCCACGGGCGTCTCGGGCCGGCTGTGCACGGCGGGACACCCGCCGGGGCTGATCCTGCGCGCCGACGGCCGCGTCCAGCGGACCGGCCGCCGCGGCAGCCTGCTCGGCGTCCTGCCGCAGGTGGACCTGACGGACGTACGCTTCCGCCTCGCCCCCGGCGACACCCTGCTCCTCTACACCGACGGCGCCCCGGAGGCCCGCCCCCGCCCCATCGTCCCCGGCGGCCCCCGCCCGGTCTTCGGCGACCAGGCCCTCGCCACTGCCCTGGCCGCCTGCCACGGCATGGACGCGGCGGGCACCGTACGCCACATCGGCCGCGTCCTGGCCGCGCACACCGGCGACTGGGCGAGCGACGACACGGCGCTCCTGGCACTACGCGTACGGGAACGCCCCCCGACGCAGAGGCAGACGCCTCCCGCGATCGCGACCCGGGGCCCGATACCGGCGCCGCGCCGCGCATGAGCCTGGAAGAACTCGGCGCCACGATCGGCCCCGCCACGGAGATCCTGACGGTGACGGAACCGGGCAACCGCCACAACTGGCGGCCTACGTAAGCGAACACCTCACGTCCTGGGCCCACTGAGCACCGGCGGCGGGCGGGTGCGCGGGGCTCAGTCCTCGTCTTCCAGGGGCTGTTCGGCCCAGATGGTTTTGCCGTTGGACGAGCGGCGGGTGCCCCATTTGTGGGTGATCTGCGAGACGATGAACAGCCCGCGACCGCCTTCGTCGGTCACCCTGGCGTGTCTGAGGTCGGGGGTCACGGTGCTGGAGTCGCCCACCTCGATCGTCAGGGACTGGTCGAGGATGAGCCGCAGCGTGATGGGCGGCGTGCCGTACCGCACCGCGTTGGTGACCAGCTCGCTCACCAGCAGGCCCGCCGAGTCGACGCTGTCGTCGGAGACGGGGTGGGGGAGTCCGGTCAGCCAGCGCCGGGTCAGCCGGCGGGCCTCGGAGGCGGCCCGGTCCTCCTGGGGCAGTTCCCACACGGCGGTGTTGTCGGACGACAGTTGGTGGGTGCGGGCCAGCAGCGCGGTGCCTGTGTGGCGCGGACTGGCTGCCAGCCGGGTGAACAGGCCGTCCGCCAGGTCCTGCGCCGAGTCGTACACGGCCAGGAGCCGGCTGACGACTTCCGTGCTCAGCGCCTGGTCCAGGTCGTCACCGGCGAGGATGAGGGTCGTACCGCTCTCCAGGTTACGGCCCGCCATCGCGAACGGCGCGGTGTCGGGGGCTCCCAGGCGCGGACCGACCGGTGCGTCGATCCGGTCGACACGGCCGTCCGGGCCGATCACCCGGGGCCCGCGCTGTCCGGCGCAGGCGACGCGGCAGGCCTGCGCCACCGGATCGTAGACGGCGAAGGTGCAGCTGGCGGTCAGTGCGTCGGCGGGGCCCGTCGTCCGCTGGTCGTCGGACAGCCGGGTCACGGTGTCGCCGAGCCGGGCGAGCAGTTCGTCCGGCTCGAGTTCCAGGTCGGCGAGGGCGCGCAGGGCCGTACGCATATGTCCCATGATGGCGAGGGCATGCGCCCCGGCGCCGTCGACCTCGCCCACGGCCAGCGCGCAGCGGGCGCCCGACAGCGGGATGACGTCGAACCACGTGTGGCTCTCCGAACTGGGTGACAGCGCCACGTACGCGGTGTCGATGCCCAGTTGCGGACTGGGCCGCTTCGGCAGGAGCTTGCGGTGCACGGTCGAGGCCAGGGCACGGTCGTGCGCGGCGCGGCGCGCGTTGTCGAGGCAGAGCGCCGCGTGCGTGGCGCTGTCCGCGACGGCCGTCAGGTCGTCCCTGGTGAACGGCTCGGAGTCGCCGCAGCGCAGCAGCCGTAGCAGTCCCAGCACCCGGCCGCGGACGGTGAGCGGGGCCACGATCATGGTGTGGGCGCGGGCCTGGGCCCGGGAGTCGGCGGGGTCGGTGCGGCTGCCGTCACCGCTCTCGTCGTCGGCGCCCGCCCGTACGAGTACCGGACGCTCCTCGCGCAGCGCCTTGTTGACCGCGGCCTCCTCCCCGACGGCGCTCACCTCACCGATGCCGATGCCGATGCCGATACCGGTCTCCACGTCTGCGTCGGCGGACCCGCTCGTACGGAAAGCAGCGCGGCGTAGCAGCAGCTTCTCGGTGTCCACAGGCCGCAACGGCGGATAATCGCCACCTGCGACCTGTTCGGTGAGCGTGACGAGAGCGATGTCCGCGAAATCGGGCACCAGCGCGTCGGCGAAGTGCTGGCAGCTCTCCGTCACTTGGAGGGAGCGGCCGACGAGTTCGCGGACCCGGGAGACGCAGTCCGCCCGCTCGCGGTCGCGTTCCCTGCGGGTCACTTCCAGCAGCGTCATGGCCAGTCCGAGCGGCTCCCCGTGCGGCCCGGACAGGCGGAAGGCGGAGACGGAGTAGTACTGCCGCCTGCGGGGACGGACCGTGGTGAAACTCGTGACCAGCCGGGAGAACACCGGTGTCCCGGTCTTCAGCACCTCGCGGGCCGCCGCGACCTCCCGCGCCGGGTCCTCCAGGTCGTACGCCTCGTCGAGCGGTCTGCCGAGGAGCTTGTCGGCCGAGTCGCCGTACATCGCCCGGGCCGCGGCGCTGGCCCGTACGAGCCGCAGGTCCTGGTCGAGGACGATCAGGCCCAGCTGCGACTCGGCGAAGAGCGCCCGTACGAGCGCGCCCTCCAGGTCGGGGCCGGCGGCGCGCTGTCCCGAGCCGGCGCCGTCGTACGGGTAGATCTCCCACCCTTCGGCATCCGGCCGGGGCACCGCGCGCAGTGGCACGCCGGATCCGGCGACGGCCTCCGCCGCGCCACGGTTCCGTACCCGTACCGCAGGACTGCCGAAGAGCCGGGCGGCGGCGTCGCTCCACGAGGTGACCCGTCCGGCGTCGTCCACGGTGAACAGCGGCTCCGGCGTCCGTTCCATCGATGCCTGCCGATCTGGCGTCCGATGTCCACGCCGGTGGCTTGTCCGTCCCCTCACATCATCGCCGCGAACGGGTCGTCCGTCCTGTTCGGAGGCTCGGAAGCGGCCCGGCCACTACGCCGGCGGCCGTACGTCCGTGAAGTGCGCGAGCGCGGTGATGACCCGCTCGGCGATGTCCGGCGGCCAGCGGAAGGAGGGGGCGACCGCCTGCTGGTGGGCGAGACCGTGCAGACCGAGCCAGAGCGCGACCGCGTCGGCGGCCAGATCGGTGCTGGTCGCGCGGCCGGCGGCGACACAGCCGCCGAGGGCTTCGGCGAGCCGCCGCATGCTGGCCTGACCGAGGGTCGCCACGTCCTCCTCGGTCACGGAACTCGCGTCCAGGTCGGGTGTCCAGAGCCCGCCGAACATGGCGCGGTAGCGGCCGGGGTGCGCGCGGGCGAACGCCAAGTAGCTGTGGCACAGGGCCGTCAGCCGTTCACGGGGCGCGTCGCCAGCAGAGTCCTCAGCCGGGTTCGCGGCAGAGTGCTCAGCCGGGTTCGCGGCGGTGTCCGCGGCAGCCTCTACGGCAGTGCCCGTGGCGGTGTCCGCGGCAGCCTGTGCGGAGGTGCCCGCAGCAGTGTCCGCCGCGCCCAACTGCTCGTCCAGCTCGGCGAAGGCGTTACGCACCACGGCCAGCATGATGGCGGGCTGGTCCGGAAAGTGCCGGTAGATCGACGGGGCCGCGATCCCGACGCGCCGGGCGACGGAGCGCAGGGTGACGGCGCCCGCGTCACCGGCCTCGTCGAGCAGGTCGACCGCCGCCGTCACGATCTCGTCGCGCAGCCGATCGCCCTGCCCGCGGCGATTGCGAACGCGGCTCCGCGTCGCTGCTGCTGATGTATCGGGTCTCATGGCTTCACCTTACGCTCTGAACCTTACGAGCGTTGCCTCTTGCGCACACCCCCTAACGTGCGTAGCCTTACGGTCGTAAGTTCAAGCGGGGCCGACCGGGTCCCGCCCAACCGATCGGACCTCTCATGAACACAACGACGCTCGTCACCCACGTCACCGAGATCGTCCTCCCCGGTGAGGTCGAGCCGGACGGTCTGCGGGTCACCACCCGCGACCTCCCGGACCCCGCAGCCGGGCAGGTCGTCCTGCGGATGGAGGCGACCGGAGTCGCGTTCGCCGAGCAGCAGATGCGGCGCGGCAAGTACTACGACCAGCCGCCGTTCCCCTTCGTGCCCGGGTACGACGTGGTGGGTACGGTCACCGCGACCGGGCCCGGTGTGGACACCGCGCTCGCCGGACGCCGGTTCGCGGCCGTCACGAAGACCGGCGCGTGGGCCAGCCATCTGGTGGTCGACGCCGAGGACCTGATGCCGGTGCTCGACGGGGTCTCCCCGGCTGCCGCCGAGACCGTACTCGTCAACGGCATCACCGCCTGGCAGATGCTGCACAGGACGGCCAAGGTCCGCACCGGCGGGACCGTCGTCGTGCTCGGTGCCAACGGCGGCGTCGGCTCCACCCTCGTACAACTGGCCCGGCACGCGGGCATCACCGTGATCGGCACGGCCTCGCCGCGCCACCACGCCACCGTGCGCGAGCTGGGCGCGACGCCGGTCGACTACCGCGACCCCGACATGTACGCCAAGATCCGGGAGTTCGCACCCGACGGCGTGGACGCGGTCTTCGACCACGTCGGCGGCGCCGGCCTGGAACAGTCGTGGCGGCTGCTGCGCCGCGGCGGCACACTCGTCTCGTACGGTACGGCGGCGACGAAGGACGACGAGGGCAACTCGCAACTCCCGGTGCTGAAGGTGTTCGCGCGGCTCGCGGCGTGGAACTCCCTGCCCAACGGCAGGAGCGCGCACTTCTACAACTACTGGGCGGGCCGCCGCCGTCGGGCGATGTGGCAGCGGCGGCTGAACGAAGACCTCGCCCAGGTACTGCGGTTGGTGGCCGACGGCTCCCTGGTTCCGCAGATCGCGGCGGAACTCCCCCTGACCGAGGCGGCGTCGGCGCTGGAACTCGCCGAGTCCCGTACGGTCCTGGGCAAGGTCATCCTCGTACCTGACCCGCACCAGGCATGAACGCGGAAGCGGGGACCGGTGCGGACGCGGGCGCGGAGTCGTCTGCGGGTACGGGGGCAGCCGCCGAACCGTCCAGGGTCCGGCCGAGGAACCGGCGGGGCGAGGGCGGCAGGCTACGCGCCGACATCCTCGCCGCCACGGCCGAACTGCTCGACGCGGAGGGCGGCGACGAACGCGCCGTCACCCTGCGGGCCGTCGCCCGCAGAGCGGGCATCGCCGCGCCCTCGATCTACCCGCACTTCCACGACAAGCCGGCCCTCATGCTCCAGGTGGTACGGCAGGCCTTCGCCGAACTCTCCGTCCGGATCAGGGCCGCCCTCGACCGCGCGGGCGACGATCCACGGGAGCGGCTGAGCGCCGTATGCCTGGCCTACCTCGCCTTCGCCCACGACCACCCCGAGCGGTACCGCGTCATGTTCGGCGGGTCGTGGAACCCCCTCGCCGGGTCCGGGAGTGAGGAAACGGTCGGCGAGGAGCCGATGCGGATCCTCGCCGACTCCATCGGCGACTGCGTCGCCGCGGGGCACTGCACCAGCACCGACCCGGCCGCCGACGCGGTCGCGCTGTGGCTGGGCCTGCACGCACTCGCCCACCAGCGGGCCGTCGCCACGGCGTTCCCCTGGCCAGCGGACATCGTCCAGCGCATCGCCGTATCCCTGTCCCACCTCGTGTGAACCCTCGCCCCTGCCCAGGAGACACCGCCATGACCCCCACCAGCCCCGCCACGGCCGCTGCCGCCGCGACCGATCCCGCTGCCACGCGTATCGCCGGCCCCGCCGCCATGGACAGCGCCGGCACCGGCCCCCGCCCCGCCCCCCGCCTCGGCCCCGGTCAGATCGACAACCGCGCCACGTACATCTCCTTCGGGCTCGCGTACCTCCTCGGGCACGGCGCCGCAGCACTCTCCCGGGGCGACGACCCCCTGGTCGGGCTGCCCGAGTGGCTGCCGACAACGCTGCTCGGGATTGGTCTCGCGATCGGCACGGTGTACGCCACGATCGCCGCGCTCCGCGCCCAACGCGGCGCAGACCAGCCGGAAGTGCTCAGCGGCAGGCTCCTCGGCCTCGCCTGGGTCGTGGCCTTCGCCGCCCTTTTCCTGGCCATCACGGGACTCACCGCCACCACCGATGTGCCCGACCTGGCCGACATGCTCTGGCCCGCCGGATCCGGCCTCGTCGTCGGCCTGATCTACATCGCGGAAGGCTCGGTGCGCCGCAACCTCCTCCACTACAGCCTCGGCACCTGGCTCGCCCTGACCTCGTCCGCCGCCCTCCTCCTCGGCACGCCCGGCCTGTACCTGGTCCTCACGGTCGCGGGTGGCGGTGCGTACGCGGTGGCCACGGTCCTGGAACACCGGCGCCTGGCTGCCGCCTGACCGCCGTACTTCACACCCCACACCTCACACCCCCTTTCGCAGACGCCACACCACCTTCTCCACACACCGATCTCCACACACCGAAAGAAGCGAACAATGCTGATCACCACACGACGCAGGCTTTTCATGGGCATCGGTGCCGCCGCCCTCGGCGCGACGGCGACGCTGGCCGTCCAGCCGGCCGCGGTGGCGGACGAGGCGCGGCCGAGTGCCCGTACGTTCCAGGAATGCCGGGGCCTGACCGTCGACAAGCACGCCCCCGTGATCAGCACGGCCAGTGTCTTCGTCAAGGCGTCGCCGAAGACGGTCTGGCGTCTGCACACGGACATCGACAACTGGTCCTCGTGGATCCCGGAGATCACCCCGGCCCAGAAGAAGACCCCAGGACCGCTGCGGCCGGGCTCGGTCTTCGAATGGTCCCCGCAGGGCATGCACGTCACCTCGACGGTCAAGAAGGTCAGGACCGAACGGTGCACTGCCTGGGCCGCACCGGTGAACGGCATAGCCGGCGTACACCTGTTCACCTTCAAACCGGTCAAGGGCGGCGTGATCGCCACCACGCAGGAGTCCTGGTCGGGCGCCCCCGCCGAAGCCGACATCCCCGGCAACCAGGCAAGCCTCGACACGGGCCTCAGGGACTGGGTGAACCGCCTGAAGGAAACAGCCGAGACGCAGCACGCCTGCCACTGACTGCGACAGTCGTCGACGAGAAGCCCCGGTCCACGTCGGCCCGGGGCTTCTCATCTTCGTGGCAGCCGCTTCAACGCCCCCGCCCCGGTCCCGCCGCGTCATGATCGTGCCCGTTAGGCTGCTGGCGTTGGCCCATGCGTCAGAACGGGGGGAGCAGGCCGATGGATCACGCGACGAATGTTTTCCAGCCCCTTCAGGCGGGCGACCCGCTGGTGGTGGCCGGTTACCGGCTCGCCGCCCGGCTGGGCGCGGGGGGTATGGGACGGGTCTACCTCTCGCACACCCACGGCGGCCGGCCCGTGGCGATCAAGGTGGTACGACCGGAGCTGGCGGACGACCCGGACTTCCGGCGGCGGTTCGGCCGGGAGATCAAGGCGGCCCGGCGGGTCCGGGGGGCGTACACGGCCGAGTTGATCGATGCCGACGCCGACGGCGTACCGCCCTGGCTGGCCACGTTGTATGTGCCCGGGCCGTCCCTGACGGACGCGGTGGCCCAGAACGGTCCGCTGCCGGTGCCCGCGGTGCTGTGGCTGATGGCAGGGGTCGCCGAGGCGTTGCAGGCCATCCACGCCGAGGGCGTCGTCCACCGGGACCTGAAGCCGTCGAACGTGCTGCTGGCGGCCGACGGGCCACGGGTGATCGACTTCGGTATCGCGACGGCCGCCGACGGAACCGCGTACACGGCGACCGGAAACGCGATCGGCACGCCCGCCTTCATGGCCCCGGAGCAGGCGTCGGGGGACGAGGTCACGGCGGCGACCGACATCTTCGCCCTCGCCCAGACGGCGGCGTTCGCCGCACTGGGCAGGCCGCTGTACGGCGAAGGCTCGGGCGTCCAGGTCATGTACCGGATCGTGCACTCGGAACCCGAACTGGACCTGCTGCCCGAGCCGTTGCGTCCGCTGTTCGCCCGCTGCCTGGCCGCCGATCCGGCGGAGCGGGCCACCCCGGCGGAGGTCGTGGAGTGGTGCCGTCAGCGCTTGGCGGCGGCCGACGCGGGCGGTGGTCCTGCGGTGTGGCGGGAGATCACCGGGCCGGAGATCGCGGTGCCGGCGCCGGTGTCGGCCCCCACCCCGGTGCACCCGCAGCCGTTCACCGGATCCCCGTACCCCCCGGCCGGGTGGATATCGCCGACGCTGGAGGACCAGAAGGTACGCAGGCGGCGTACCGCCCTGCTCACGGCCGCCGGTGTGGTGGGAGGCGTGCTGCTGGTGGGGCTCCTGGCCTGGGGAGTCATGGACGCGACGGGCCGGGACGACGATCACCGGAACACCGCCGACTCGTCGGCGTCCTCGCCGGCCTCCACGCGCGGATCCTCGTCGGATTCCGGAAGGTCGAGAGATTCGGGGGATGCGGGGGATGCGGCGGACTCCTCGAAGTCCTCGGGAGCTGTGGGCGCCGGTGAAAACGCGGCCGGCAGTTCGCCGTCCTCCCCGGCGTCGCCCTCGGATCCGCGACCCGAGGGGTACGGCCAGGTGACGCTGGACGCGAAGGAGCCGTTGAGCCTCAAGAACCCACGCAAAAAAACGAAGGCCGACAAGGGAGATATCCGTTTCGGCTGCCGGTCCTACGACTGTGCGCTGGAGAGCGACGCGAGCTTGTTCGTCCAGATCTTCGGCGACCCGGGTACCACCCTCGACGAGTGCCGTCTCATCGTCAACCACTCGAAGCAGCACCGCCTCCCGCTCGCCGCCGCAGCACGCGGCACCGAAATCTGCATCAAGGACCCGGCGGGGGACATCGCGCTGTTCGTGGTCGGGACGAAGTCGACCGCCATCCCGGACCTCGCCTTCCTCGACGGCGACTTGACGATCTGGCGAGGCGCCGCCTAAGCGCGGCCTGCGCGCCGCCTAGCCGCTGCCCGGTGGAGCGACCACCGCATGGCCGCCCACCGGTGGTTCAGTTCCCGGAGCCGACGATGGCGGTGACGCGGATCTCCACGCGCATCGCGGCGAGGCCGAGGACCGTCACACCGGTCTCGGTCCAGATCGGCGCGCGGCCGTCGAGGCGACGGCGGAACTGCTCGGCCATGACCCCGTTGTGGTCGTCGCCGATGACGTCATCTCCCGGCGCCACCTTGTGGTACGAGTTGATGTGGATGACGTCCTTCCATGTCGCGCCGACCGTGGCGAGTGTGCGCTCCACGTTGTCGAAGGCCAGGACGATCTCGTCCTCCAGCGCGTCGGGGACGACCAGGTCGTCATCCACCCCGGCCTGGCCGGAGATCTCGACCCGGTCGTCTACGCGGACAGCCCCGCTGTAACCGAGGGCCGCGTGCAGCTTCTCGCCGAAGCCCGGGGTGACGCCGAAAGTGACGGTGCTCATGATGCTTCTTCTTCCTGTTCGCAGGGGTGCGTTTTCACTCCGATGAGTTCACGCGTAAAGTGAGACTAGCGCGCGATGACTTCAAGCGCAAAGTCATGACGGGCTTCGCGGGAGGGGAAGGAAGATCCATGAGCGACACGGCAGGGCGCACAAGCGACACGGGCGGACACGAGGACGTCGTGGACGACGAGGAGCTGCGATGGCTCGACGAGCAGGAGAAGGCGGCGTGGACGGGGCTGATCTCACTCGTCCTGCTGCTGCCCGGCAAGCTGGAGTCGCCGCTACGGCAGGAACACGGCCTGACCCTGTTCGAGTACCTCGTGCTCAGCCATCTCTCCGAGGCCCCGCAGCGCAAGCTGCGGATGGGTGAACTCGCCTTCCTCGCCAGCGGGTCGCTCTCCCGCCTGTCCAACGTCGTCAAACGCTGCGAACAGCGCGGCTGGGTCGTACGGACACCCGACCCGGCCGACGGCCGCTACACCCTCGCCGAACTCACTGAAGCCGGCTTCGACATCGTGCGTCTGGCGGCGCCCACCCACCTGCGCTCGGTTCGCCGCACCGTCCTCGACTCGCTCAACACGACCGACCAGAAAGCTCTCGCCCGTATCGCGGAGAAACTCCACATCGTCCCCGACGACTTCGGCTGACGACGGAAGGCCCTAGGTCGTGTGGCCGTCGGTTCGGCGCAGGTCGTGGAGGTAGATGTGGAAGGGGTCGCGGGTGAATCCCTCGGCCTCGTAAAGGTGTTGGGCCGTGTGGTTGTCGTAGGCGGTGTCGAGCTGCACCCCGCTCATCCCGGCCTCGCGCGCCCTGCGGACCACGTCGCGCACCAACGCCCTGCCGACACCGCGGCGGCGGCCGGCGGGGGGCACGTACAGGTCGCTCAGCAGCCAGGACGGTGCCATGTCGAGTGACGAGATCATCGGATACACCTGCGCGAACCCGAGCGCCCCGGCCCCGGCCCCGGCCTCGGAGGCGGAGGCGGAGGCGAGCAGGATCAGGGAGTCCCGCTCCTTCAGCCGCTCGGCGATGAAGGCGCGCGGCCGGTCCGGGTCCTGCGGCTGCACCTCGTAGAAGTCGAGGTACAGCCGGAACAGTTCGGCTGCCGCGTCGAGGTCCGCTTCTTCAGCGACGCGGATCGCGACTTCGGTAGGACCAGGACCGTTCACACTCGACCTCCGTGTCGGCAAGCTCGGCTCATCTCTGAGGCTAAGTGTGTCAGTGCCTGCCGGTACGTTTCTCGCATGAAGCCAGAGATGCTGGACAAGCTCGGCCCATTCCGCGAAGAGGCACTGGCCCGGGGAATTCCGTCCGACGATGTGGAACGGTGGATCGGCATAGCCCGGCCCTGCGCGACGCTGTCCGAGGCCCGGAACGGACCGGTCGTTGCCCAGTTCGGCGGCCCTTTGCTGCTTCCCGTCGACACCCCGGATCCCCGGTTCCCGTTCGTCGCCTCCATCGACTGTGCGGCCCTGCCCGAGGGCGTGACGGATCTCCCGCTGCCCCCCGACGGACAGTTGCTGTTGTTCGCCTTTCCCGACAACGAGGACATTGCCTCCATGGGGGAGGTGGTCTACATACCGGCCGGTGCGGCCGTCGAAGAGCGGGCGAAGGATGCCCACTTCTTCGCCGAGATCCCCGACTACCGGGAGGTCTGCCAGGCTTTCCCGCAAGGCCCGCTGACTATCGCCGCCGCCAATGTGTCCCTGCCGTACCACTGTTGGATCGAGCTCCCCGACGAACCCTGGAGCGCACCGCTCCCCGGGCACCCGCACTCCGAGCAACTGCTCGCGGCGTGGCTGGACAAGGAGGAGGACATCACCACCCCCGGGGCGCTGCAGATCGGCGGATACGCCTGGGACGAGTACACCGAGATCGACCCGGTCGCGAAGGCGGCTTCGCTCGCCGCGGAGCAGCCGGGCGAGGACTGGGTGTTGCTCGCCCAATGGGATCCCGGCATCAGCGGCAGGGAAGGAACCTCCGTCCACTGGGTGATCCGGCGGGACGATCTGGCAGCGCGACGCTTCGACCAGGTGCAGGTCGGTGTGTTCTGGAATCCCTGACCGTCGCCGCCGGCCAACAGGGAGAGGACAGAGGACCGTCGCGCCACCTGCCGCCGCGCCGTCTGTCAGAGCCGTTGCCCCGCTGCCAGACTGAAGCGCATGGCTGGCAGTGCGCGTCCGTCGATGCAAGAGCTCATCAACCTGCGCCGACATGCGGGGTTCGTCGGACGGCGCAGTGAACTCGCGCTGTTCCGGGCGAACTTCGACACGCAGCCGGAAGACCTGGAGCACCGGTTCGTGTTCCACGTCCATGGCAACGCGGGCGTGGGCAAGACGACTCTGGTACGCGAGTTCGTCAGGACCGCGCGCGAGCGCCAGGCGCTCACCGCCACCGTCGACGAGTCCGTGAACAGCGTGCCGGAGGTGCTGGAGGCGCTGGCCGACCAGTTCGCACGGCTGGGGCACCCGCTCAAGGCTCTCGACCGGGCGCTCGCGACCTACCGCCGCCGGCGGGACGAGGCGTCGGCCGCGTCCCTCGCGCAGCCCGAGCAGGGTCCGACGGCAGGATCGCTCGCCGTCGCGCAGGCCGGGCTGGTCGGCCTCGGCATGGTTCCGGGGGTCGGAGCGCTCACCGGAGCCGTCGACCCAGCTCAACTCGCCCGCGGCGCCGACCACGTACGGGCCGCTCTCGGTACCCGTACGAGCAGGCAGGAGGACGCGCGGCTGCTCACCGACCCGCTCCGCGTCCTCACGCCGACCCTGGTCGCCGAACTGGACCGCGTCGCGTCCCAGGCTCCGTGGATCGCCGTCTTCTTCGACACGTACGAGCGCACCGGGCCGTTCCTCGACACGTGGCTGCGCGATCTCGTCATCGGCGGACCGTACGGCTCGCTGCCCGCGAACGCCGTGATCACCCTGTCCGGGCAGGGCCCGCTCGCCCCCAACTGCTGGGCGGACTGCGCCGACCTGGTGACCGAGGTGCCGCTCACGCCGTTCACCGAGTCCGAGGCGCGGCAGTTTCTCACCGCGAAGGGAGTGGTGGACGACACGGTGGTGCGGGATGTGCTCAGGCTGTCCCGGCGGCTGCCCGTCCTGCTCTCGACCCTCGCCGTCGCCGAGAACGCCGCAGGTCCGGGCGGTGTGGACGACCCCAGCGCCACCGCCGTCGAGCGCTTCCTGAAGTGGGAGCGGGAACCGACCCGCCGCGCGGCGGCTCTCGCCGGAGCGTTGCCACGGCGGTTGAACGAGGACATCTTCACGTCCGCTGTCGGCGACGCGGGCGGTGCCGACCCGACCGCGCTCTACAGCTGGCTGCGCACCATGCCCTTCGTGAGCGACAGCGGAGGCTTCGCGCACTACCACGACGTGGTGCGCGACCCGATGCTGCGGCTCCAGCGTTCCGTGTCGCCCGATCGGTGGCGTACGGCCCACGACCGGCTGGCGGAGTCGTTCGGACAGCGGCGGGAGTCGGCGGGGGCGGGGCTGCAGACCTGGGAGCAAGTGGAGTCGGAAGCATGGTGGGTCGAGCGCCTGGAGGAGATCTACCACCTGTTGTGTGCGCAGCCGCGCCTGGCCTTCGCGCGGGCACTGGGAGACGGTCCCGCTGCATGCGCGGCAGGAGCGGAGTCGGCACGACGGTGGGCTCACGTCTTCACCGAAGCCGGTGAGGCGGTGGCGGACGACGCGTTGCGCGACTGGGGATCCCACTGTCTGGCCGCGTTGGGGGACGAACAGCGCGGTGTCGAGAAGCTGCTCGGAATGCTCCTGTCCCGGGCGGAACTTGACGACGCGGGCCGCGCCCTCGCGTTCATGATTCGTGGTGAGGGCCACAGCGACGAGGCGAGGTACACGGACGCCTTCGAGGACTTCGACCGGGCGATCGGCCTGGCCCCGCGGTGGGCTCGGCCCTACACGGGGCGAGCACTGGTGCATCGGGCGCTCGGTGAGTACGAGAAGGCGCTGGAGGATCACGACCGGGCCGTCGAGCGGCGGGTGTTTGGTACGCGCCCCTTCTGGCACCGGGGCGAGACGAACAGGCTGGCGGGTCGCCCCGAGGCGGCGATCGCGGACTTCGACCAGGTGCTCGTCATCGACCCCGGCCATGTCCTGGCACTGGCCAGCCGGGCGCGTACGGCACACACCCAGGGTCGGTCCGCGGCAGCGCTGGCCGACCTCGATCTCGCCCTCGACATCAAGCCCGACCACATCTGGTCCCTGGTACGCCGTGCTCAGGTACGGCGCTCGCTCGACGACACCGGCGGCGCACGGGCCGACCTGGACAGGGCGCTGGCGCTGTCACCACGCAATCCCTGGATCGTGGGAGAACGAGGCGAACTGTTGCGACAGGAAGGGCGGTTCGAGGACGCGATCGCCGAGTACGACCGGGCGCTCGCCCTCGACCCGGGATACGCCTGGGCGGTGGGCAGCCGGGCGATGGCGCACGAGGCGCTCGGCAGACGGGTGGAGGCGCTGGCCGATCTCGACCGCGCCCTCACGATGAAGCCTTCTTACCGCTGGGCCGCCGACCAGCGTGAACGGATCCTCGCCGCAACGCTGTGACGGCTCGGTGTGCCGTGCCTGTCGTGCCTGTCGTGCCTGGGTGTCGTGGAACCGCTGGGTTTGTCGCCGCCCCCCTGCGGGTTCGTCCGTGATCGGTAACAGAGGGGACCACTACGGCCCTTCGTGTGTCTTCATGGGTGCACGGCAGCAACGGCACCGGCGGAGACAGCAAAGGGGCGGCCCGACATGGCAAGTCACAAGAGAATGGGATGGCACAGCCGGGTCCTCGCGGCTGCGCTCGGCGTGACAGCCCTGGCCGTCGGCACCTCGATGTGGACCGCGCAGGCCGATTCGGCCGGCGGCCGGCAGCCGGCGGCCCATGCCTCAGCGCCCGCCGCCGGAGACCGGAACCAGAAAGTGGCCAAGGTGTCGGAGGAGATCGCGCACGCCTCGGACCGTGGCGCCCGTGGTGTCAACATCACCATCGACGACGGCCCTGACCCGGCCTGGACGCCGCAGGTGCTGCAACTGCTGAAGGACAGCGGCGTGAAGGCCACGTTCTGCATGGTGGGTACGCAGGCGCAGGAATACCCGGACCTGGTCAAGGCGGTCGTCGCAGGCGGGCACCGGCTGTGCGACCACACGGTCTCGCACGACACCACCATGGACACCAAGTCCGAGGCCTACCAGTCCCAGCAGATCCTCGACGCCGAACGCATGATCACCAAGGCCTCCGGCGGCGTCCGCCCCCAGTACTACCGCGCCCCGGGCGGCGCCTTCACCCCGTACAGCCGGCACCTGGCGGCGTCCCGCGGGATGCGGCCGCTGGGCTGGAACGTCGACACGAAGGACTTCGAACACCCCGGCGTGGAAACCATCGTCGCCACGGTCAAGAGCGAGATCGCCGACGGCCCGACGATCCTCTTCCACGACGCGGGCGGAGACCGCGCCCAGACCCTGGCGGCGCTGCGCGAGGTGCTGCCGTGGCTGAAGGAGCAGGGCTACACCTTCGGCTTCCCCGTACGGTGAGTCTCGCCGAGCCCCACCCGCACCGACATGGGAACGAGCGCCGCAGGGGCGCCGACCCTGTGGTCGGCGCCCCCGTGGTTCGTGCCCCTGCGGCGGGTGTTGTTACTGGTGCTGGGTCGTCTTGAGTGAGTCGAGGTTCGGCTTGACGGTCGGCTGGGCCGGGGTGGTCGGGGACGTCGGGGACGAGCGTGGTGTGGCGCCCTTGAGTGGCGTTGTGGGTGCCTCGGCGCTCTTGCGCAGGCCCTGCGTGCCCGTGGCCGTGCCCGTGGCTGTGGTTGTGTTCTGGTCGCCGTTGTAGTCCGCGTGGTACAGGAACATGTTCCCGTTCGCGCTGATCGACGAGCCCGCCGTGTTCAGCGCGCCCAGGGTGACGGAGCCGGTGTTGCCGAAGGCGACGACGGACTGCGTGCCCGCGGACTCGCGCAGCAGGTAGCTCTTGACCTCGCTGGACAGGGCCGGCCGTGACGTCCACAGGATGGGCCCGTAGATGTTCATCGCCGCGCTCGCGGACACCCCGTCGCGCCAGGAGCCGGCGTACGCGAGGGTGGCCGTGTCGGGCGTGGTCCACCAGAACTTGGCGAGCGCCACCGAGAGGCCTTCGGCGGTGCCGGACGTGACCGGGTAGTAGTAGTACGACGACGGCCACTTCGTGAACGACGTATGCGTGAGCGCGTACTTCGCGTCGGCGCCGACCGGGATGATCATGGTCTTGTCCGGGTTCAGGCCGTTGAGGTACGTCTTCACGGACGCGGTCAGCGTGGTGCCGCTGCTGAGCACGAGGGTGCTCGCGCCGCTCGGGCCGTCCGAACCCGCCGCCGCAGCCGCGGGAAGCGCCGCCTTGTAGTCCTTGCCGCTGGCCAGGAACACGTACCGCGGGCTCTTGGTCTGCACCGCCGCCACCTTGACGGACGTCTCGTAGCCGTCCGCGCCGGAGACCCGCTTCGGGACGTAACCGAGGGTCCGCAGCTGCGTGGCGACGTTGCTGGAGAGCACGGACGTGCCGCCGACCATCCAGACGTTCGCGCCCGGCTTCAGCATCCGCTTCAGCTCGTTCTTCACCGGCGTCGACAGCGCGGTCTTCGGCGTCAGCAGCACCGGGGCCGACATTTTGCCGGCCAGCGCGGGCGCCGTGAGCGAGTCCGCCATGTCGTCCTGGCTGACCAGCACCGCCGACTTGGCGTCCAGCAGGCCCGGTTGGGTCTTGCCGACGGTGTTCCAGCTGAAGCGGGAGGAGGCCACGGCGGTGGCGTACTCGTCGTCGCCCCACACCCGCGCGGTGATGTTCTTCCGCAGCGGCTGCCAGCTCGGGTTCGAGCCCTGCCCCTCCGCGACCTTCGTCAACTCGCCGCTCGCCACGTCGATGTACTCGGTCGTGTGCGCGTCGCCGCTGTCCGGCGACGTGTGCGCGTCGAAGAGGATCCGGGCGCCGTTCGGCGACCAGGAAGGGTTCGCGTACGAACGCGGGCCCGTGGTCAGCTGCTTGACGTCGCTGCCGTCGGCGTTCGCGGTGAAGATCTGCGACTTGCCGTCGGCGTCCGCGCGGACGAAGGCCAACTTCGTCCCGTCGGGTGAGAATTCGGGCTGCTCGCCGTTGGTGATGACACGCTTGACGGTGGTCCCGTCGTACACCTCGATGCCGACGTTGTCGTAGCAGCCGTAATTGATGTTGCGCTGGAACGCGACCACGCCCGCCCAGGTCACCGTCGGGTGGGTGTCGCACGCGGTGGCCGGTCCCAGCTTGCTGCTCAGCAGCGGCTCGGGGGCCCACGCGCCGTCCGACGGGCCGTAGGCGAGCTGTCCACCCGTGGAGAAGACGACGTAACGGCCGCCCCCACCCGTAGGCCAGGTCTTCGTACGACGCGCTGGAACGGACGCCGGTGGCCCACGGCAGGGTGATCTTGGTGGAGCCGCTGGGGCGGAAGCTGCCGATCTGGCTCTGGGTGACGACCAGCCGGCTGCCGTCCGGCGCCCAGGCCGCGGACGAACCGCCCGCGTTGGGGATCTGGGTGGCCGCGCCCGTCGCCGGGTCGATCAACGTCCCCCCGTCGACGAGGATCTGGCCCTCGGTCCCCCAGTCGTCGGCGTCGTCGGCGTCGTCGGCGACGGCGCCCGGTGCGATCGCCACTGTGCCTACTGCGGCGAGGACCGCAGCAGTCGCGAGCGCCGCGGCATGGCGGCGCGTGAACATTCTCAAGTTGTTGACCCCCCACGGATCACACGGATCAGATGACTTCTCAGTCTTGGATGCCGCCTACGGCCCGGTCCGCCTACGGCCCGGTCGGCGTCTGGTCCCCCCAGGCGACACAGGGCTGCATCACGGATCACGGCAGCTGACGAACTCTAGAGCCGCGAAAGGTGAGAGAACGGAGGTGCGGATGAACAGTTCGCTTACGCAAGATGAAGATCATCCGGCAGCGGTCGCGCCGGGTCCGGCGTCGGTGCTTCCCGGGACACCGCTTTTCCTGTCGCCGTCCCGCCGTCGCGCCGCGCATAGGGTGGACGCGTGGAGGCCATGACACCGGTGGAGGAGAAACACCCGCGCGCGCTGCTCGCGGGGGCGTCGCGTCGGTGGGTACGGCTGCTGCCATGGGGCGTGGCGTTCGTGCTGTGCGTCGCCCTGCTGCCCACCACCATCCGGGTGCTCAGCGTCGACTACGGCCTGAACGGCGGCATCGCGAGCGTGCTCGCCGTCGCGCAGGCGGCGCCGCTGCTGCTCGCGGTCGTCTACCCTCTGCGCGCCTGGTACGTGATCTTCGTCGCGGACGTGGCAGGGGCGCTCACCCTGCTCACCGTCGACTTCGCCGACCAGCGCGTCTGGCCGTTCCCCGCCATGGTGATCGTCGGGTACGTCGGACTCTGCCTCGCCCTCGGCCTGCGCGAGCGGCGCCGGACGCTGCTGCTGGTGTGGCTCGCCACGGCGGCAGCGAGCATCGGCCTGGCGTTCGCCGCACCCCACGGCACGACCGGTAACAGCACGGTGATGATCGTGCTCAGCGGCGCCGCGCTCCTGCTCGGTGGTGCGCTCCGCGAGCGGTACGAGGTGCAGCGCAGGCTGGCCGAGCAGGAGACGATCAGCGAGGCGGAGCGCAGCCGCCGCACGCTGCTGGAGGAACGCGCCCGTATCGCGCGGGAGTTGCACGACGTGGTGGCGCACCACATGTCCGTCATCACGGTGCAGGCGGACACAGCGGCGTACCGCCTCGACGGCCTGCCGCCGCACGTGCAGGAGGAGTTCACCTCCATCGCGGCGACAGCGCGCGAGTCGCTGGGGGAGATGCGGCGGCTTCTCGGGGTGCTGCGGAACGAGGAGACGCACGGCGAACTCGCCCCGCAGCCGGGCCTGACGCGGATCGGGAAGCTGGTGGAGGCGACGGTACGGACGGGGGTGCCGGTCGAGTTCACCCCGTGCGACGCCGAGGTGCCGGAGGCGGTGGGCCTCTCCGCGTACCGGATCGTGCAGGAGGCCCTGGCGAACGTCGTACGGCACGCCCCGGGTGCTCCGACGCGGGTGTCGGTATCGGTGTCGGACGACCGGGACGGGGACGGGACCGGGGACGGAGCCGGGTCCGGGTCCGGGTCCGGAAGCGGGTCCGGGTCCGGAGGCGGGGCCGGGGAGCGGCGGCTCACCGTACTCGTCGTCAACGGCCCCCCGCCCGAGCCGCCCGCCGCACCGCTGGAGGAGGGCCGCACCGGACACGGCCTCGTCGGCATGCGCGAGCGGGTGCGTCTGGTCGGCGGCGAGCTGGACACCGGCCCGCTGCCGGACGGCGGCTTCCGGGTGGCGGCGCGGCTGCCGGTGACGCGGGGCGACGCCGAAGGCGCGGCATAAGCGGTACGGACGCCGCGACACCCCGCCGTCAGAGGCCCGAGGCGAGCCGCCCCGAACGAGGCCGCGTCCGCCGGGCGTGGCCTCGGGGGTACCGGTGCGCGCACCAGCACCGTACGAGCGCCAAGGGGCGCAGGGCCCCGCCACCTCCGGCGGCAAGGGCGCGTGCGACGTACCCCGCCAGGCGGGCCGGCCTGAGCGCCCGCAATCACCCTGCGACGAGGGTGAAGCCCCGCGTGCCCGCCGGGGCAAGCCCCGCCGACCGCCCAGGTAGTGGCCGCCCTCCTCCACCCCCTACCTCGGTACTACCCCCACGTTGGCTCCCGGGTATGACGCCCGGCGCGCGGCCGTCCCCGCACACTCCCTCGCGTCAGCACGAGAATCGCGAAAGGGCGGACATGAGGCTACGCAGCCGCAAGCAGCCGAAGACGGACGGACAGCCGAAGACGGACGGGCAGCCGAAGACGGACGGGCAGCCGAAGACGGACGGCCAACCGCAGGGCCAGCGTCCTGCGGGCACGCCCGGTCTCGCCGTCGAGCTGCGCGGGGTCCGGCGGCAGTACGGCCGTGGCGCGAGCGCGGTGCACGCGCTCGACGGCGTCGACCTCGCCCTCCCGCGCGGCACGTTCACCGCCGTCATGGGCCCGTCAGGGTCGGGCAAGTCCACCTTCCTGCAGTGTGCCGCCGGTCTCGACCGGCCCACCTCGGGGTCGGTGTGCCTCGGCGGTACGGAGATCACCGGCATGAAGGAGAACCAGCTCACCGAGCTGCGCCGCAGCCGCCTCGGGTTCGTCTTCCAGGCGTTCAACCTGCTGCCTTCGCTGACCGTGGAGCAGAACGTCCTGCTGCCCGTGCGTCTGGCCGGACGGCGTCAGGACCGCCGCCGGGCGGCCGACGTGCTCGCGCAGGTCGGGCTCGCCGACAAGGCGCGGCGCCGGCCCGGCGAGCTGTCCGGCGGCCAGCAGCAGCGGGTGGCCGTCGCACGCGCCCTGGTGACCAGCCCCGACGTGATCTTCGCCGACGAGCCCACCGGCGCCCTCGACACCGGCACCGCCGCCGAGGTCCTCGGCCTGCTCCGGCAGGCGGTGGACACCCTCGGCGCCACCGTCGTCATGGTCACCCACGACCCGACCGCCGCCGCCTGGGCCGACCGCGTGCTGTTCCTCGCGGACGGCACCTTCGCCGGCGGCCTGGAGCGCGGTTCGGCGCAGCAGATCGGTGAGCGGATGTCGGAGCTGACCGCCCGCACCGCCGCCCGTACCGCCCGTACCGGCCGCACGGGCGCGATGGCGGGGGCGGCCGCATGATGCGCCCCAACGGACTCGCCCGCGCGGCCGTCCGCTTCAAGCCCGCGTCCTTCGCCGGGACCTTCGTCGCGCTGATGATGTCGGCACTGATCGTCACGGCCTGCGGCATCCTGCTCGAAACCGGCCTGCGCGCGTCGGTGCCGCCGGAGCGGTACGGAGGCGCGCAGGTCGTCGCAGCCGCCGACCAGTACGAGTACATCGTCACGGGCAGCGGCGAGGACCGCGAGGAAGAAGCCGTCCCGCTGCCGGACACCGCGCGGGTGGACGCCGGGCTCGCGGCGAAGGCCGCCGCCGCTCCGGGCGCGGCCACCGCCGTCGCGGACTTCACCTTCCCGGTCCGGACCGGGAACACCACGCACAGCGACAGCTCCCTCACCGCGCACGGCTGGGGCTCCCACGCCTTCACCGGTACCGCGCTGACCACCGGCTCCGCGCCCCGCGAAGGCGAGGTCGTACTCAACGCCCCCGCCGCCCGCGCGGCGAAGGCCACCGTCGGTGGCACCGTCGCCCTGCAGACCGCCGCCGGGCAGCGGGACTTCCGCGTCGCGGGTATCGCCGAGGCAGGACCCGCGGACACGGCCCGCAACACCGCCCCCGACAGCGGCGCCGCCCTCGCCTGGTTCGCCGACACCGAGGCCCCCGCGCTCGCCGGCCATCCCGGCAAGGCGGACGCCATCGCCGTGCTGGCCAAGGACGGCACCACCCCCGCCGCCCTCGCCGACTCGGTGAAGAAGGCCCTGGCAGGTTCCGCCGCCGAGGTGCACACCGGCGACGACCGTGGCGCCATCGAGGACCCGGGGCTCGGCTACGCCAAGGTGACGCTCTTCGGCATCGGCGGCTCCTTCGGCGGTATCGCCGCCGTCGTCGCGATCTTCACCGCGGCCGGGACCGTGGCCCTGTCCGTGTCCCAACGGGCCCGGGAATTCGCGTTGTTGCGCGCCGTCGGAGCGACCCCCCGGCAGATCCGCCGCGCGGTCGCCTCCGAAGCGCTGCTCGTCGCGCCGCTCGCCGGGATCATCGGCTCCCTGCCCGGCATCGGGCTCGCGCACTGGTGGTTCGGGCAGTTGCAGGACCGCGGCGCCGTCCCGGAGGCCGTGCGGGTGCACGTGTCCGGGCTCCCGCTCCTCGCCGCCGTCGCCGTCGGGCTGCTCACCGCGCTCGGCGCCGGCTGGATGGCCGGCCGCAGGCCCGCGAAGATCAAGCCGGGCCAGGCGCTCGCCGAGGCGTCGGTGGAACGGCTGCGGCCAGGCGTGATCCGTACGGCACTGGGCATCGCCGCCCTCGTCGGCGGCGCGATCCTCACCGGCGTCTCCGCCCATTCGGCGGGGGACGACGCGGCAGGCGCCGCGCTCGGCGTCGTCATGCTCTTCATGCTCGCCGTCGCGCTGCTGGGCCCCCTGGTGGCACGGCTGTGCGCGGGTCTCTTCGGCCTCCCGCTGCGCGGCGCCGGCCCGGCGGGACAGCTCGCCGCCGCAAACTCCCGTACCAACGCCCGCCGTCTCGCGTCCGCGATCACACCGATCGTGCTCGCCATGGCCTTCGCCTCGACGCTCGTCTTCATGCACACGAGCGAGAACCACGTCGCGGACAAGCAGTTGCGCGCGGGCATCACGGCGGACCACGTGGTGACGGACCCGGCCGGGCTCCCGGTGGACGCGGCTGAGCGCGCCGCCCGTACGCCGGGCGTGGACGCGGCCGTAGGCCTGCTGAACACGCAGGTGCTGGTGCCGGTCGGCTCCGGCGAGTTCAAGTCGCTGCTGGGCGCCGGGACGCAGGGTGTCACCGGCTCCGGTGCCGAACTGGCCAAGGTGCAGGACCTGGACGTACGCGAAGGCAGCCTCGGCCGGCTCGGCGCGGACCGTATCGCCGTCGACTGGACCCTGGCGAACTCGGCCGACGTCGGCGTGGGGGACAAGCTCCCGCTCTACCTGCCCGACGGCACCAAGGTCGCCCCGGAGATCGTCGCGGTCTACGGCCGAGGCCTCGGCCTGGCCACGGTGACCATGGACCGGGCGGCCCTGGCCGGACACGTCACCTCGGGCTTCGACAGCACTCTGCTGGTCAGCGGCGGCTCGGAGAAGTCACTGACCGCCCTGGGCGAGGTCACCGACGCGTCCGGTTACGCGACCCAGCAGAGTCTCGACGCGAAGCTCGGCGCCTGGACCAACAACATGATGGCCGCGGTCCTCGGCGGCTTCGCCGCCATCGCCGCTGTCAACACCCTGGTGATGACGGTCCTCGACCGCCGCCGCGAGCTGGGCACCCTGCGGCTCGTCGGCTCCACCCGGCGCCAGGTGCTTCAAATGCTGCGCTGGGAGGGTCTGTTGGTCGCCGTGGTCGGCGTCGTCCTCGGCTCGGCGATCGCCGCGGCCACGCTGATCCCCATGATGCGCGGTACGACCGGTGAACTGCCCTACGTCCCACCGCTGTTGTACGGATCCCTCGTGGCCGCGGCCGGCGGTCTGACGCTGGCGGCACTCACCCTGCCCGCCCGAGCGGCACTGCGCCGCTGGTCATGACGCACGCCGGACAACGCACGCCGGACAACACACGCCGGACAACGCACGCCGGTACAACACGCGCCGGGCAGCACACCGACGAAAGGACGTCCATGACCACAACACTCGCTCCCCCGGCCCGTATCGGAAAGGCCGCCGTCTGGTCGCTCGGCCTGCTGGCAGCCGCCACCGGCACCTTGGAGTCGGTGGTGACACCGACCCTCCCCCTCCTGCAACGCGAGTTATCGATGAGCCCCGCCCAAGGGGCGCTCATCAGCATCGCGATGCTCATCACCGGCGCTCTCGTCGCGCCCGTCGCGGGCAGCCTCGGTGACCGCTACGGCGGGAAGCTGGTCATGCTCCGCCTGATGACGGTGGTCAGCGTCGGCGGTCTGGTGTCCGCGCTGGCACCGAACCTGCCGGTGCTGCTGCTCGGTCAGGTACTGCAAGGCGCGATGGTCGGCGCGATGCCGCTCTCGTTCATCCTGGTGCGTAAGCACCTCCCGGCGGGCGAGTCCGCGGTGGCCATCGGCGTGGTCAGCGGGCTGTTCGTGGGCGGCGGCATGCTGGGCACGCTGATCGCCGGGCCCGTCGCCGAAGGTCTTTCCCGGCACTGGATGTTCGCGATACCGACGGGCGCGATCGTCGTGGCGACCCTGTTCGTCCGCGCGCTGATGCCGGACGATCCGCCGGCCAGGTCGGACGGCGCCGGGATCGACTGGCCCGGGCTGGTTCTGCTGAGCGGGATGCTGGTCACGCTCATGCTCACCCTCGCGCTGGCCCCCGAGATCGGCGCGCAGCCGCTCGTGCTCGGCGCCCTCGTCGTGGTGCTGGCCGCCTTCGTCGTCGGATGGACGGCCGTCGAGCGGCGTGCGGCGTCGCCGATGGTCGATCTGCGCCTGCTCGCGAAGCCGGCGATCTGGAGCTCGTACGTGATCACGTTCGCCGTGTGCGTGGGCACCTCGGTGTCGATGTATCTCGTGCCGCAGCTCTTCGCGGTCTCCGCCGACACGTACGGCTTCGGCGCCGGCGCCACCGACATCGGCCGGTATCTGCTGCCCGGCGCCGTCATGGCCGCGATCAGCGGGCCGCTCGGCGGGGCAGCCGCGCGTCGCTTCGGCACGCGCGCCGTGGTCACCGCCGGCATCGGCGTCATGACGGCCACCCTGGTCTTCCTGGCGTTCCTGCACAGCGAGGTCTGGCACCTCATGGTCGGCAAGGCGCTGGTCGCCCTGGCCAGTGGTGTGTGCGTGACGGCGATGGTCGTCAGGACCGCCACCTCCGTGGACCACGGCAACACCGGCACCGCCACCAGCCTGGTCCTGGTGACGCGCGTGATCGGTTTCGCCGCGGGCGCCCAGGTCAGCGGCGCCTTCCTCACCGCCGGGACCCCCTCAGGGTCGGACGTCCCGGCCGAATCCGCCTTCATCACCGGCTTCCTCATCGCCGGCGTCGTCACGGCGCTGTCCCTGCTGGTCGTCCGAACTCTGCGCGAAGGAGCCAAGGAATGCCCCACACCGAGCAGTTGACGCATGCCCGCACCACCCAGAGGCGCACGGTCCTGATATCCGGGGCCAGCATCGCGGGCCCCGCGCTCGCGTACTGGCTGAACCGGTACGGATACGCCGTCACGGTCGTCGAAAAAGCGGCCGCACCGCGCAGCGGTGGCTACCCGATCGACGTGCGCGGCACCGCACTTGAGGTCGTCCACAGGATGGGGATCCTGCCCCGGCTCCGCGAGGCGCACATCGATCTGCGCCGGATCACCTTCCTCGATGGCGACGGCGACACCGTGGCCTCGATCCATCCGCACACCGTCACCGGCGGTGTCACGGGACGGGACCTGGAGGTGCGGCGCGGGGACCTGACCGAGGCGCTGTACGCGGCGGTCCGTGACGACGTGGAGTTCCTGTTCGACGACTCCGTCGGCACGCTCGACCAGACCGGTCACGGGGTGGACGTCACCTTCCGTGGCGGCGGCAGCCGTACGTTCGACATGGTGTTCGGCGCTGAGGGTACGCACTCACGCACCCGGGAGACGCTGTTCGGCCCCGAAGAGCGGTTCCACCGCTACCTCGGCTACTGCTTCGCCGTGTTCACCATGCCCAACACCTTCGGCCTCTCCCACGAGACCGTGCTGTGGAACGCCCCGGGCAGGGCGGCGGCGCTCTACGCCGTGGGGGACGACGACGAGGTGCACGCCTTCCTGAACTTCGCCCGGCCGCGACCGCCGTTCGACGCCTTCCGGAACCGGGCGGCCCAACGGGACCTGGTCGCGACGGTGTTCGCCGACGCGGGGTGGGAAGTCCCGGGCATGGTCGCCGCCATGCGTGAGGCGGACGACGTGTTCTTCGACGCGGTCAGCCAGATCCGTATGCCCCACTGGTCCCAGGGCAGGGTCGCGCTGCTGGGCGACGCCGCGTACGCGCCTTCCTTCCTCACCGGCCAGGGCACCAGCCTCGCCCTCGTCGGCGCGTACATGCTCGCCGCATCCCTGGCCGGCCAGGACCACACCACCGGCTTCGCCGCGTACGAGAACGCCACCCGCGCTTTCGTGACCGCGAACCAGGACCTGGTCAAAACGGGCGACGCCGCACTCTTCCCCAGCACGGCCCAGGCCCTGGAGCAGCGCAACAAACGACTGCGCAGCCTGAGCGCCATGCCCGCCCCGAAGGGAATCCCGGCCCACTCGGCCCTGACTCTCCCGGCCCTCGCCCTCCCCGGTCCCACCCTCACGTAAGCGGGGCAACGCCGTGTGCGCGGTTGGTGACTTCTCGGGGCGTTCACGGTGTTCGCGGCGTTCCGGACACATCTTCCGTCCGAATTCTGTTTGCCCGTCGTATTCCTTTTCCCTGTCTGATGGCGCACGGTCGTGAACGCCACGGGTGCGATCCCGTGCGTCCACTTCCGCCTTTGCTCCGCACGCTCCGGTGTTTAGTCTGACAACGTTGTCTTCCTTGCGGGGCGGACTGTGCGGACGCCATACGACACTGGAGAGGTTACGTGCCCATCAGATCTCGAACTCCCTTGCCCCGCGCGGTTGTTCCGCGCGCCAACCGAAGACGGCACCGGCAACTGCGCGCCACCGTCGCCGTGCTGCTCAGCGGCGCGCTCGGCGTCGGCGCGCTCGCCGGCGCCGGCGCGGCCGCCGCCGTGCCCGGCGCGGCCACGGCCACATCCGCGACCACGAGCAAGTCCCCCGGCACCACCGGCGGTACGGACTACACGAAGCTCGTCGACCCGTTCGTCTCGACCGCGGGCGACGACGGCAACGACCTGCCGGGCGCCCAGGCGCCGCACAGCCTGGCCAAGGTCAACCCGATGACCACGCCGAACCGCAACCACTCCGGGTACGACTACAACGAGGACCACATCGCCGGGTTCACCGCGACGAACCTCGACGGCGTCGGCGGCTCGGGCGGCGGCGGCGACCTGCTCGTCGTCCCCACGTCCGTGAAGTACGACGGCCGGCCCGCCTCCGGGACGTACGCCCACCCGTTCAGCCACGACGACGAGACCGCGACGCCCGGGTACTACCAGGTGGGCCTCGGGGCCCTCTCCGGAACCGGCTCGGCGGTGAAGCAGGACTCCGGCACCGTCAAGGCCGAGATGACCGCGACGACGCGTACGGCGCTCCAGCGGTACAGCTTCCCCGCAGGGTCGGACCCCGAGCTCGTCCTCGACCTCGCGAACAACTACACCAGCCGCACCCGCTCGACGCTCAAGGCGACGACGCTCCCCGACGGGACCACCTCGATCACCGGGCTCGTCGCGGGATCGTTCAACGGCGCCTCCTACCAGATGTACTACAACGCCACCACGAACGCCCCCGTGACCTCCCTCAAGAGCTGGGGCAGCGACGGCAAGCTGAGCGAGGCGACCACGCAGGACGGGTCCGACACCGGCGCCGTCCTCGGGTTCGACAAGTCCGCGGGGAACGACATCGAACTGCGCGTCACCCTGTCGCCGATCAGCGCCGAACAGGCCGTGACCGACCAGCGCAACGAGGTGGGCGGCCTCACCTTCGACCAGGCGCGCGCCCGGACGAAGGCGGACTGGAACAGCGCGCTGGGCGCCGTCGCCGTGCGCGCCTCGGCGAAGTCCGACCCCGGGTCGACGCTGACCAAGGAGTTCTACACCCACCTGTACCGCATGTACGCGCTGCCGGTGAACGCCACCAGCACCAGCGGTACGTACCGCGGCGCCGACGGAGCGGTGCACAAGGCGAACGGCTTCACGTACTACGACGGCTGGTCCACCTGGGACGACTTCCGCAAGTACTCCGTCGAGGCGTACATCGACCCGGCCACCTACCGGGACATGATCCAGTCGCTCGTCGTGCTGTTCGCCGACGCGCGCGCCTCGGGCAAGAGCCTCGGCAGCCTCACCCACTCGGTCCCGACCGTGCGGTGGGAGCGTTCGGCCGTGCTCGTCGCCGACGCGTTGTCGAAGGGGTACAAGAACTTCGACCGGCTCGACGAGGCGTACCCGGCGCTGCTGGCGTACAGCGGGTACTACACGGGCGCGCAGCTGCGCCAGGGCTACGTCAGCGGCGATCCCGGTACGACCGTCCAGCGCGGCTACGACCAGTGGGCGCTGGCCGTCGTCGCCGACGCGCTCGGCAAGAAGGCGGACGCGAAGAAGCTGCGCGACCAGTCGACCATGGCGATCGACAACCTCGTGAAGTCCGGCGCCTGGACGGCGGCCGACGGCACGAAGGTCGGTCTGCTCACCCCGCGCGCCACGGGCGGTGACTGGCAGAGCGCGGACTACGAGAAGTTCGAGGCGGCCGGCCTCTACCAGGGCACGCTGTGGCAGTACCACTGGTACGACGCGTACGACATGGGCGGCCTCATCGAGGCCATGGGCGGCCCGAAGGCAGGGAAGGCCGCCGTCAAGCACATGTTCGGCGAGGACTCGGCCGTCGACGACGGCTCGACCATGCTGCACTCCAACGCGAACGAGATCGACCTCCAGGCCCCGTACCTCTTCAACTACGTCGGCGAGCCGAGCCTGACGCAGAAGTGGGTGCGCGCCATCTACACCGGCACGACCTGGAACCGCTACATCGCGACGGGCTCCACGAACGAAGCCCCCAGCTCGGGCGGCGAGTTCACCCCGCCGGTCAAGACCCAGGTCTACAAGCTCGCCCCGAACGGCTTCCTGCCGACCATGGACAACGACGCCGGCACCATGTCGACCATGTTCGTCGGTGCCGCCCTGGGACTGTTCCCGGTGACCGCCGGTTCCAGCCAGTTCCAGATCGGCAGCCCGTTCTTCGACTCCACGACGATCACCTACGCCAACGGCAGCCAGTTCACGGTGAAGGCCGACGGCGTATCGCCGAGCAACTACTACGTGCAGAGCGCGACCCTCAACGGCAAGCGGTTCGACAACACGTGGCTCGACTACGCACAGATCATCGGTGGCGGCACCCTGGACTTCACCATGGGGTCCAAGCCCTCGCAGTGGGGCGCCCGCACGGAGCCCGCGTACTCGCTGAACACCGACGCGGGCGACACGGGTGGCGGCGACGGGGGAGCGGGCAAGGGCGACACGGTCGTCTCCGCCCGCCCGGGAACCGTCGACACCGCGGCGGACGGCAAGCTCGACGACAGCGTGAAGCTGACGCTGAACGGCCCCGCGACGTTCGCCGCCCGCAAGGGCACCAGCCTGACCAAGTCAGGGGCGGCGACCGTCACCGGCCTGCCGGGCGGTGTCAAGGCCGACCTCCGCGTCAGCGATTCGCGTACGGCGACGCTGTCCCTCACCGGTACGGCGACGGTGGACGCGCGCTTCGGCATCACGTTCCGCGACGCCGCGTTCGCCCACGGCACGCGGGCCTCGACGGTGCGCGGCACGGGGATATCGCCGACCGACCCGCTCCTGATCTCCGCAGCCGCCGTGCACCGCAAGGCTCTTGGCGCACTCGTCGACCAGGCGTCCCTGGTGCGCGGCGACAACTACTCCGACGGCTCCTGGACGTTGTTCAGGTCGGCGCTCGAACGCGCGCGGACCGTCCTGGCCGACACCACGTCCGCCACGGGCACGATCATGGCCGCCGACGACGGGCTGCGCTCCGCCGTCGAGGGGCTCACCCTCGACGAGGGCGGCTACGCCGTCCTGCAGGCCGAGGACCCCTCGCAGATGGAGGGTCCCAGCCTGGTGAAGGAGGCGTACTACTCGGACGGCGACCTCGGCGGCGTCACCGAGGGCGCCTGGGAGCGGTACAACAAGCTGGACTTCGGCGGGGTCGCCCCGCGAAGCGTCTCGGTCCGCTACGCCAACTCCGTGGCGACGAACGCCCAGCCGAGCAGCGTCGACATCCACGCCGGCGCCGCCGACGGTCCCGTCGTCGCCACCGTCAAGCTCCCCGGAACCGGCGGCTGGCAGTACTACAACACCGTCCAGGCGACCGTCACCGACCCGGACGCCCTGCTGGCGGCGAAGAGCGCGACGTTCGTGTTCCACGCCCCGACGGGCCGGCAGTGGGTGGCGAACTTCGACCGGTACCAGTTCTCGCCGTACGAGGTCTCCACGTCACCCACGACCACGCTCGCCACGCTGACCGCGGTGAACTCCACCACGACCGGCGGCGGTTCGCTCCCGCTCTCCCTCTCGAACGGCATCTTCGAGAACGTGACGAACGGCGCGTGGGCGCAGTGGAAGGACACGGACCTCGGCGACGGCGCCGACACCGTGACCGTCAGCTATGACAAGCCGCAGTCGCGCGCGGCCTCGGACTCGCACATCGAGCTGCACCTCGGCTCCAAGGACGGCCCGAAGACCGTCGACATCCCGCTCGACTACACGGCTTCGGGCTGGGGCACCGTCGGCACGACGAGTGTGCGGCTCGACCCGGCCGTCTTCACCGGCGTTCAGGACGTGTACGCGGTCTTCGTCTCCAGCACGCAGACGGACGCCCAGCCCTACGTGGCCAACGTCTACTCGCTGACCCTGACGCAGGACGCCGCCGCCCCCGTGGGCTTCGACGCCACCGCGTTCCGCTCCCACAGCGGCGGCGGGCTCAAGAGCGAGCCGGTCAGCTGGACGGGGTCGGGTTCCACCACCGACCTCGGCGGCACGTACGACGGAGCCTGGCTCGACTACGGGGACATCGACTTCGGCAGCTCGGCCAAGAACACCGTCACGATCACCTACGCCAACAACTCCGCGCGCTGCGGCACCGGTTCGGCCGTCCAGCTCTACCTGGACTCCTTCGACCCGGCCGCCCCCGGCACCCCGTACGCGACCGTACCGCTCCCGGTCACGGGCAGCGCGTGGTCGTCAGGAGGGACGACGAGCCTGACCCTGCCCACGGCGATCACCGGCAAGCACGCCGTCCACCTGCGGCTGACGACGAACCCGGACGCCGCCCACCCGTACGTCGCGAATCTGGGCCGTATCACCTTCGACCACGTCGAGACGCCCGCCGTCACGGACAAGTCCGCGCTGCGGAAGGCGATCGACCAGTACGAGGGAGTCTCCGCCGACGCTGAGCGCTACGACACGGTCGACTTCGGTGTGTACCTGCGCGAACTCGCCTCGGCACGCGCCCTCTTCGGCGCCGACGACGCGACGCAGCTCGAAGTCGACACCCAGACGCGCCGGCTCACCCTGGCCGCGACCCAGTTGGTCCCGTTGCCCAGGCTGCGGCTTGAGGACCTGGTCACGACCGCCTCGGCCCTCGTCAACGACCGCTACACGGACGCGTCGTGGAAGGCGTTCAGCAAGGCACTGGGGGAGGCGAAGACCACGGTCGCGGACGACGCGGCTACGGACAAGGCCCTCACCGCCCGGTACACCGCCCTCGACCACGCGATGTCCGCACTGAAGTCGAAGCCCACGTCGGTGCCGGCCGCGCCCGACGCGGTGTCGGCGACATCGTCCGGCTCCAGTGTGACGGTCGCCTGGTCGGCGCCTGCCGACACCGGAGGCTCGGCCCTCACCGGGTACCGGATCAGCCTCAGCGACGGCCACCAGGTCGAGATACACGACCCGAACAGCCGCAGCACGACGTTCACTTCGCTGCGCGCGGGCCGGTCCTACACGGCACGCGTCCAGGCGGTGAACAAGGTCGGCGCCTCGCGCCCGAGCGCCGCTACGGCGCCCGTGGTGACCGGCGGCGGCAAGCCGCAGAAGCCGAAGGTGCAGGGCGTGCTCACCGACGGCAAGCAGGTCCGCGTGACCTGGCGGCCGGCGGGCGACGGCGGATTCCCGATCGTCGGCTACACGGTGGCCCTCGGCGACGGGACCACCGCGCATGTGCCGGCCACGGCTGACACGGCGCTGCTGACGACCACGGGCAAGGCCAAGGCGCAGACGGCCACGGTGACCGCGGTGACATTGGCGGGAACGTCGGACGACGCCGCGGCTTCGGCCCCGGCCTCGGCGGCTGCTTCCGGGTCCGGGTCCGCGTCCTCCTCCGACCCGACGTACGAACCGTCGCCCTTCCCGGACGACACGCTGAACGCGACCTACGCGTCGGACACCTGGCCGGGAGCCGGCGACGGCACCGACTACTTCAACAGCCTGCTCAACGGTTTCGACGACCTCGGCACCGGCACCCTCGGCGCCAACACCAAGGTGCCCAACGGCACCGAACTGAGCGCGGAGAACGACCAGATCGCGGTCCGCATCAACAACGCGGCGACACAGAAGGAGGTGGACAGGGCCGAGGTCGACGCGACCAACAGCGCCACCGTCACGATGGCCGACGGCCTCGGCTCCCAGCTCGGCAAGATCTACCAGGACGCCCTGAGCGGCGGCCAACTGCCCAAGACCAACGCCCTGTTCGGCCGGGTCACGAAGAACCTCGACAAGGTCGACGCGGCCAAGGACCACTACGGCTACCAGCGCCCGTACGTGCGGCTCGGGTTCGTCGGTGACGGCGGCGACATCTACGAGTCGCAGGACGGCTCGTACAGCGGCCTCGCCACCAGCGGCTCGTACCCCAGCGGCCACACCTACGGCGGCTACGAGGCCGGAACCGTCCTCGCCACGCTCCTGCCGGAGCTGGCGCCGTCGATCCTCGCGCGCACGTCGGAGTACGGGGACAACCGCATCGTCCTCGGCTTCCACTACCCGCTCGACGTCATGGGCGGCCGTATCGCGGGACAGGCCACCGTCGCGCACCGGTGGGCCGACCCCGAGTTCGCGGAGCTGCTGACCCAGGCCCACACCGAGATGGAGAACGTGCTGCTCGCGCAGTGCGCGAAAGAGGGGTACGGCGACACGCTCGCGGCCTGCGCGGGCGACTCGTACGGCGGCCTGAACGGGACGCAGCAGGTCGACCTGTACACGCGGCGCCTGACCTACGGCTTCTCCCAGGTGGGGAAGTCGGGGCAGGCCGTCAAGGCGCCGTCCGACGCGGCGGCCCTGCTGATCACCGCGTTCCCGGACCTCACCGCCGAGCAGCGCACCCAGATCCTGGAGCAGACGGCGACGGACTCCGGGTACCCGCTCGACCTCACGGCGGACGGCGGGGCGAGCTGGGAGCGGATCAACCTGGCGGCGGCGATGACGGCGCATGTGGTCGTCAACGCCGACGGGTCGGTCACGGTGAAGAACTTCCCGGACGCCACGGCGGCGAGTGTCGCCGACGCGAAGGCGATCACGGTCGGGGGCGCGGCGATCGACGGCTTCGACCCGAACGTGTCGACGTACGTGGTCGACTGGCCGAAGAACGCGCGGATCCCGGCCGTCTCGGCCGCCCCGGCCCAGGCCGGTGCGCGGGTGAAGGTCACCGACGGCAGTTCGGTGCTCTCGTCGAGCGCGTCCCGTCTCACCACCCGCACGATCAAGGTGACCTCGGCCAACGGCTCGGTCACGCGGACCTACACGGTCGGATTCCAGCTGACGGACCGCGACAACCACGGCGACGGTCACGCGGCCATCGCGGGACCGGGCCTGGCGGGCCTGCCTGGCCTGTCCGTCCCGTCCGGCACAGGCGGCGGCGCCGGACCCGGCTCGCCGGTTCCGACGCCGCCGTGGCTGGAGCCGAGGAGGCCCCTGATCCACTGACCACGACGTAATATCGAAACAGCCGAACCGGCCCCTCCGGGCGAACGCGTGACGTTCGCCCGGAGGGGCCGCGGTGTTTCGTACGGAGGGAGATCTGATGACCGGGACGTCAGGGGAGCGCGGCGCCAAGCCCCAACTGTTCGACTACGACGCGGAGTTGCGCCGTTACAACGAACACTTCCGCGCGGTTGCCCGCGTCGGCCGCCACGACCGCGTACTCGACATCGGCTGTGGCACGGGCCAGACCACCCGCGACGCCGCCCGCGCCGCGGTCGCCGGGAGCGCGCTGGGCGTCGACATCTCCGCGCCGATGCTGGAGCGGGCCCGTCAACTGGCCGCCGAACAGGGGCTGTCCAACGCGACGTACCACCAGGCGGACGCGCAGGTGTACGGCTTCGAACCGACGTACTTCGACGTCTGCGTCAGCCGGTTCGGCACGATGTTCTTCGCGGACCCGGTCGCCGCGTTCACCAACATCGGACGGGCGCTGCGCCCGTCGGGGCGGCTGGTGCTGCTGGTCTGGCAAGGCCGCGACCGCAACGAATGGGCGTCGGCGATCCGCGAAAGTCTCACCGCGGCACCAGCCCCTCCCGCCTCAGCTCCCTCTTCCGCTCCGAACGCGTTCTCGCTGGCCGACCCAAGGCTGACGGAGGACATCCTGACGACGGCGGGCTTCACGGACGTCACCTTCACCGACGTGCACGAACCGGTCTACTACGGCCCGGACACCGCCACCGCCCTCGACAGCGTGCTCCGCCTGCTGAAGTTCCAAGACCTCCTCGCCGACCTCGACACCACGACAGCCGACCAGGCCCGCACCCGACTCCACACGACCCTCGCCGCCCACGACACCGGCGACGGCGTCCACTTCGACTCACGCGCCTGGATCGTCACGGCACGCCGCGCGTAGCGGGAACGAGCGGGCAAGATGGCCCCCATGACAAAGCTCCCCGCACGCTCGGCCCGCCCCGGCTCCGCCGGCTCGGTGCTTTCGTTGTGGTCCCAGGACTCGGTGCTGTCGATCGGCTCGGTGGGATCGGTGCTGTCCGTGGGATCGATCGGCTCGGCCCTGTCGATCGGCTCGATCGGAAGCGCCCTCTCGCTCGGCTCGATCGGCTCCTCCCTGTCCCTTATCTCCGCGGGCTCATGGCTGAGCACAGGCTCGGTACTCTCCGCCCAGTCCCGCTGGTCGGTCCTGTCCTGGCGCTCCTCACGCGGCTTCCTGGCGGCAGGAGCGGCGGGAGCAGCAACCGCAGGCACCGCCCTGCTACTGACCCACCTGCTCCACAAGTCAGCCCCCGGCACCAACTGACCGCGCACCGGCCGTAACCGAGACATCCGGCCGGCGAAGATCCACCGATGAGTTCCGCCGACCGGGTCGGTCTACCAGCACGTACGCCATCGAGCCGTCGAGCCAATGACCGGAGACCGACCATGACCACTTCCGCACACCCCGGCCGCATGCTGTTCGTGAACATGCCCGTAGCAGACCTCGACCGCAGCAAGACGTTCTTCTCCAAGCTCGGATTCAGCTTCAACCCGAACTTCACCGACGAGAGCGGCGCGTGCATGCTGGTCGGCGAGCAGGCTTTCGTCATGCTGCTCACCCGCGAGAAGTTCGCCGAGTTCGCGAAGCTGCCGACAGCCGATCCCACCACGCACACGCTGGCGCTGTACGCCTTCAGCGCCGCATCCCGCGAAGAGGTCGACACGGTCAGCGCCGCCGCACTCGCGGCGGGCGGCACCCAGGCCGACGACGCCGAGGACTACGGCTTCATGTACTCCCGCAGCTTCTTCGACCTCGACGGCCACGGCTGGCAGGTCATGTGGATGGACCCGGCGGCAGCGGAGCAGGGCACGGAGGCATTCGCGCCCGCCACGCAGGACGCCGACGACCTGGCGTAGCGCAGGCCCGTTTCCACCTGCCCGCGCAGGGGCCGACACTGGCGGCCAACCGCCCCCCAGGCGAGGACGCGCGTGACGATCCAGTACTCGTCCTCCTCGGACGTGACCGCGCACAGCTGGCGACCGTCCGCCGACAGCGCCAGAAAGTCCGGCGAACCCGGCCACCACGTCAGGATGTGACTCCAGGACCGTCACCGTCGGCCTGACCTCCACCCCCGTAACGGCGCGGATGGCGGTCAGGACATCAGGCACAGGACACGGGGCTTCTCTTCCGAGGACCAGCAGTCCACACGCTTCGAGGGTGTTCCGCCAGGCCGGCTTCCCCGCACCGGAGGCCGCTGCCATGTGATTCCTCTCCTCCACCGGGACAACGTCTTGTGTGAAAGCCACCTCACACAACGAAAGGACACGTCCTGTGCGAACCCGACGTACAAGATCGGCGTTGGTCGCCGCGTGCGCCACGCTGCTGCTCTCCGGTGCCGCAGCCATGCCCGCCGTCGCCCAGCCGCGGCCTGCGGGGCCCGCGCCATCTGCCGCTTTCGGACTCACCCCGCTGGTCACGCTGACCGACCTGTTCGCCGAGCGACTGCTGGTCGCCGACAAGGTGGCCGCCGCCAAGTACGGCACCGACCGCCCGATCGACGACCCCGCGCGGGAGCAGCAGGTCCTCGACGACGTCGCCACCCGTGCCGTCGGGCTCCGGCTGGAGCCTGACGTGGTGGTCACCGTCTTCGAGGACCAGATCGAGGCGAACAAGCTGGTGCAGCGCGGGCTGTACGCGCACTGGGACGCGCATCCCGAACAGCGGCCCACCCGGCGGCCGGACCTCGACAAGGAGGTCAGGCCGGAACTCGACCGCATCACCACGCAGGTGCTCGACACGCTGGTGGCGACGGAGGGTGTGCGCTCCGCGCCGTCGTACGAACTGCGGTTGCACGGCGCGGCCGCCCGGTCGGCGTACAGCCATGGGCTGGACGTTCTGCACCTGAAGGGAATGGAGCGGGCGCTGCCGCCCTGCCGCGGCGGCGCGTCAGCTCTGTGCGGTGTCGTCGTCCGTCTGCCCGGCGTCCTCGGTCGCGCCTGATTTCTCGCGCATCTTGCGCACCAGCTCCGCCTTCCGGTCGGCGGCACCCTGGCGGTCGAGGTTGCGGTGCGGACCATTGTTCTGCCGTTCGGCACGGGACAGCCGCTTGCGCTGGCCGCCGCCCATGCCCACGGGGTTGTTGATGTTCTTGCTCACGGTCATGGATTCTCCCGAAGTGATGTGAAGTGATGTGAAGTGATCTACGGATGTGTCAGGGGGGCGGGCGCGGTGACGCTGAAGCGTGCAGGCAGTGGTCGTGGCATTCCGCGCTGCCGCCGTCACCCGTTCCCGTAGTCGTCGACCAGTTCGCCGATGAGCGCGAGCAGGGCGTCGGCTCTGTGGCGGTCCTCGCGCTGACTCCGCAGGCCGTGGTCGAGCTGCCGGAGTCTGGCCAGTCCTGCCGGGTCCCGGCGTCTCACCGCGTCGAGCAGCGGCGTGGTGATCACGTCCATGCATGCCGTGAACAGGAGCCGTGTGGTCTGCGCGGGGGGAGCCGGATCCGGGGCGGCGAATCCAGTGGTCAGATATCGGACGGGGTCGGTCAGGCTCCAGCCGACGACGGTGCCGTGCTGGACGATCAGTGCCATGTCGGGGGCGATGCCGATGCGGGCGTCCAGCGGTTCGTCCAGGACGTCGAGGTCGCGCAGACAGGTCAGCACGGAGTCCCCGGGGGCGCGGCAGAGCTCCGTGGTCACCTCCAGGCGGAAGTCCCGGGCCTCGTCCGCGCGAAGGCCGCCCGGGTGGACGGAGGGTGTGGTGGGAAGGCGGGCGGAGTCCTCGGGGTCGGCGGCCTCGCCGGCGATCTGGAACTCGGCCCCTACCAGTGCCCGGCCTTCCTTCTCGAACCGGAGCTCGTCAGGCGTGTCCCACAGCCAAGGCTCGCTGCCGAAGGTGTCGAGAAGGAACCGGCCGCGTTCCTCGACGTTCGTGTACTCCGCGACGCGCACACGGAAGTCCCGGAAGTCGAAACGCGGGGTGAGGTGCAGGGGATCGCCCGTCACCGTCGCGGTCCAGTCGTCGCCGATGGTGATTCTCATGGTGGATGCCACTTCATCTGATCTGCTCTGCGGGAGGCATGAAACCGTTCTTGGCTGGAATCCTGCCCTCCACCACGTCTGTGTGCGTGATCGGCGAACCGGGGTCGGTCGGCAGGCCGCCCAGCGCCTGCGCCCCGGAAGGACCCTTGATACCGGACGGACCGTATGCCGTGATGACGTTGCCCGCCCCGACACGGTCGGCGCGGACCACCACGACATCCTCCCCCTTACGGAAGATCAGGTTCCCACTGCCTCCCGTCGAGTGGTACACCGCGTCCGGCTCCTTGAGGATGTTCATGACCATGTCCTCGGTGAAGCCATGGTCGTGCGCGTGGTAGTTGCCGGCCTTCTTGATGTTCCCTTCGCGCGCCCTTTCGATGACGTCATCCATGGCTTGCCGGGCGTCTTGCCTGGCCTTCTGGGCCTTTTCCTCCTTTGTGTACTTGGGCATGAGGCCCAGCGGGTCGCACCCCGTGTACGGGTTGTCCACGTACCCCAGGGGATTCGGCGACGGAGCGAGGCCCAGGGGGTCGGGGGAGGTGTAGCGGCCGGTCTCCGGGTCGTAGTGGCGGAAGCAGTTGTAGTGGAGGCCGGTTTCGGGGTCGTAGTACTGGCCGGGGAAGCGGAGGGGGGTGTACGTACGGCTGTCACGCGCCCAGGCCGTGGTGCCCCAGAGGGTGCTGCGGCTGCGCCACGCGATGTCGCCGGACTCGTCGATCAGTTCGGTGGGGGTCCCGACGAGGTCGGTGGCGATGGCGAAGAACCGCCGGTCGATCTCCTCCTGGTGGGCGTCGGCGGCGAGGATGCGTTCGGTCTGGGCCAGCGGGACGACGTCCCGGTGGTCCCAGGTGAGGACGACGGTGCCCGGGGCGTCCGGCCGGTCGCTGGTCTGTTCGCACAGGGTGAGGCCGTCCCAGGTGAAGCGGACTTCCTCCACCACGCGTTCACTGCCGGCGGCCAGGCGCTGCTTCGCGCTGCGGCGGCCCAGGGCGTCGTAGCGGTACCTCCAACGTGTTCCGTCGGGGGTGGTGACGGATATGAGGCGGTTCTCCGTGTCCCACGCGTAGCGCCAGGTGTCAGGCTTGTGCGAGAGGCGGGTCTTCTGCCGCAGGGTGACCCGGCCCAGGGCGTCGTGTTCGAAGCGGACACCCCCGGCCCGGGTGATGGCAGTGCCGCTGTAGGCGCGTGATCCGGTGGCTTCGCTGCCGGGGTGGCCTGCCGGCCAGGAGGCCGAAGTCTGGTTGCCGGCGTCGTCGTAGGCGTACCGCTCCGTCCAGCCGTGGGCGTGGACGGCGGTGACCCGGCCGGTCCTGTCGAGATCGAAGGTGCGGGTCCCCGACAGCCGGTCGGCCACGGAGCTCAGGAGACCGTCGGCGCGATAGGTGTAGGCGCGGCTGTTGACGGCTCGCGCTCCGGCGCTGATGTGCTGCTCCGACAGCCGTCCCGCCTCGTCCCAGGCGGACGTCACGGTGACCGAGTCGCCGAAGGCGCGGGCGAGTTCGCGGCCCGCGACGTCGTGGGTGAAGTTGATGTGCCGACCGCCGGTGGTGAGCCGCTGGGGTTGTCCGTCGGCGCCGTAGGCGTAGGAGGTGACATGGCCGGTCGGTGTGGTGCGGTGCTTCCGGCGTCCCAGGGCGTCGTAGGCGTGGACGAGGGGACGGCCGTCCACGAGTTCGGTTTTGACCTGTCCGCGGCGGTCGTACTGGTACCGGAGTTCGCCGTCCGGTCCGACTGCCTCCAGCAGGCGTCCGGCCCTGTCGTAGGCGTACGCGGTCACCCGACCCTCGACGTCCTTGCGGATCACCTGGCCGAGCTGGTCACGGACGAACGAGATCGTGCCGCCGAGCGCGTCGGTCCGTGCGGCGAGCCGGCCCGCCGCGTCCGTACGGTAGGTGAGGGTGCGCCCGTCGAAGTCGGTCTCGGAGACGATGTTGCCGACGGCGTCGTACGTGTAGCTCCAGGTCAGCCCCTGCGGGCCGGTGACGCGGGTGAGGCGGAGGTCGTCGTCGTGCTCGAACGCGTAGCGCGAGCCGTCCGCTCCGGTCCGGGCCAGCGGCAGGTCGAAGTGGGTGTACTCGAAGCGGGTGAGGCTGCCGGACGCGTCCGTGTGGGCAACGCAGTTGCCCTCTCCGTCGTAGGCCCACGACTCTGTGGCACCGCCGGGATCCGTGCGCCGGGCGAGCCATCCGTCGTCGTTCCACTCCAGACGGGTGGCCTCTCCCGTCGGGTCGACGACGCGGACCGGCCGGCCGCGGGCGTCCCGCTCGGTGCGGGTGGTGCCACCGGCCGGTCCTGTCACTTCCACCGGCAGCCCCGCCGCGTCGCACCTCACGTGTGTCGTGGCGCCGAGCGCGTCGGTGACCGAGGTGAGACGACCGGCGCGGTCGTAGGTGCAACTGGTGGTGAAGCCGGCCGGGTCGGTGACTGCCGTGCGGTTGCCGAGCTCGTCGTACGCGTACGCCGTGCGCGCGCCGTCCGGCCCCACCATCTCCACCGGCAGACCGAACGGGCCGCGGGCGACGCGCAGTTCGCTGCCGTCCGGCCGGGTGGCCGTGAGCAGCCGGCCGTCTTCGTCGTACGTGAAGGCGGTGGTGGCCCCCAGCGGATCCGTGCGGGACAGCAGGTCGCCGCTCGGACCGTAGCGGAACCGGGTGGTGTGGCCGTGCGCGTCGGTGGTGGCCTGGACGTGGGAGCCGGGGCCGATCAGGTGGCGGGTGGCCCGCCCGTCGGCGGTGGTCAGGACCGTCGTGCGGTGGCCGGTCGCGGCGTCCGGTTCGGTGTAGGCCAGGGTGATCTGGACGTGCCCGGCCTCGCCGCCCTCGGCGACGACGCGGTCGCGGTCGTCGTAGACGTAGTCGTAGCGGCGCCCGTTGGAGTCGATCCAGGCGATGACACGGCGGCGTTCGTCGTAGAGGAACGTGGTGACGGCGCCGGACGGTCTGGTGACGGTGGTGAGGTTGCCGTCCTCGTAGCCGTAACTCAGCACCGGCAGCTCTGCGCCGGCCAGGAACAGGGCGGTGACCCGGCCGTCGGTGGTCGACAGCCTCACTCCGTGGCCCGCCGAGTGGACGAGGGCCAGCGGCAGACCGTTCTCGGCGCGGTCGACGGTGATGGTGTGGCCGTTGCGATCGGCTGTTTCGGACAGCCAGGCCGTACCGTCGCCGCCCGGTTCCGCGCCGGAAGGGCCGGTGAAGTGGCGGCTCACACCGGTGTCCGGGTCGGTGACCGTGTAGTCGCCGTCCGCGTCCCGGGAAAGGAGTGTGCGGGAGCGGCCCGCGTGCGGCCGGCTGGGCACACCGGGTGCCGGATGCGGATGCGGGACGAGCAGACCGTCGGCGGTGACGTGGACGACGCCGACCGCGTCGATCTCCAGGCGTTCGTCGACGGTGGAGGACCAGGCGGGCCCCAGGAAGCGGCCGGTCGCGCAGCCGGACTCGGTGCGGCGGGTGAAGACGAGAGGCAGGATGCCGGCGATCTCGAGGTCGGTCTGGGGGAGGAACATGTGGCCTGAGGCCAGGTCGACGGGGTCGGTGCCGTCGGTGGGGCGTTCGGCGTCGGGGCGGGTGTGGGTGCCGTCCGGGGCGTCGTCGATGAGTTTGCGGGCGCGGTTGGCGTCGGCGGCCAGGTCGGCGGCTTCCTTCGCCGCGCGGACTCCCTTGACCCCGGCGCCGGCTCCGCCGGTGGCTGCGGTGAGGACGAGGTCGGGGACGAGCCGGCCGAGTCCTTCCGAGGGGTCCTTCGCGAAGTCGGTGAGCATCTGTTTGCCCGCGCCCCAGGGGTCGTTGGCGACCTGGAGGAGTCCGGCTGCGGTGCTGTTGAGCGACGTCGCGTACTCGGCGGGGTGGGTGATGTTGTACGGGTCGGTCGGGTTGAGGCTGCGGGCGAACGTGAGCAGTCCTGCGGTGCCCTTGATGATGCCGCCGGTGAAGTGGTCCCGCATGATGTCGAGTTCGCTGACGCCCTGGACGGCCTGTTCGGCCCATTTGGGTTTCGGCGGCGCGGTGTCGCGGGCGGCTTGGACGGCGGTACGGGCGGTCTCGGCGGCCGAGTTGCGCTGCCGCCTGGCCTCGGTCAGGATCTCCTGCGCCTCTTGCATCTGTGCGGTGCCGGGATCGGTGAACGCGCCTGGACGCGGCGGGAGTTCGGAGGGGTCGCGTTTGTCGGCGGGTTTGGCGTTGTACTGGCTGACCGCCTTGTTGAAGGTGTCGACCTTCGCCTTGTGCGCGTCGGCCGCGTCCTCGGACGCCTTCGTGCCGGCCTTCCACTTGTCGATCGCCGTCTGTGCCTGGTCCTGTGCCCAGGTGACGGTTTCGGCGAAGGCCTCCAGGGCGCTGCCGGCCTTCGCGAAGGCGTCGGCGCCCTTGAACCACTTCGGCGGCTCGACCGCCACCGTCTCGCGGAAGGCGTCCGCGGCCTCGCCCTTCACGGCGGACGAGTCGAGGCCCTTCAGGCCCCCGCCGACCTTGTCGAACGCGGTCTGGAAATCGTGCAGATGGGAGGCGGTCTCGCGGATCTTCGACGGGCTGCCGTAGATGAGTTTGGTCTTGTCGTCGGTCTGTCCGAGGTCCATCTCGTCGACCTCGGCGCCCATCCGGTTCGCCACCGAGCGGGACTTCTCCCGCACCCAGTCGGCGCCGGACTCCCAGCCGACGTCGTCGAGCCGGTCCGCGGTCCAGTTCCCGACGTCCTCGACGCGGTTGCCGGCCCACTCCACCCCGTCCTCGACGGCGTCCTCGACGACGTCGGGGGTGAGGTCACTGACGAAATCCCCGATACCCATGACTTGTTCGCCCCCGTGGTCCGAATACCCGTTGTCGCGCTATCCGTTGCCCGTTATCCGTTGCCTTGCGACTGCTGCCGGGCCCGCTCCTCCGGCGACGGGCCGAACGTGTCGTCGACCGCCTGGTCGAAGTCGCCCTGGTCGATGCCGAGGGCCTCGTTGAGGATGTGCGACTGCCGGCCCCCCGAACCCTCGGTCACCAGCGCGCGCCCGGTGTCCTTCCAGGTCTGCGCCATGTCGTCCTGTGCCTTGTCGAACGACTTGGCGCTGTAGTCCGGACTCAGGTAGTCGGGCGTGAACACATCGCCCCAGTCCTGCTTGATCACGTCGTCCTCGGAGGCGTGCGGATTACCGACGGCCGAGTTCACGGCGACCTTGAACGTGCCCTGCAGGTACTGGTCTTCCTCCCACACCAGGCCCGCGGACAGCCCGAGTGTCGAGGCGATGGTGTTGGCGTTCTGGACCAACGCCCGTACGCCCCACTCCCAGCGCTCGCAGAAGTCCTCGAAGTCGACCGACAGGCCGTGGTGTCCGGCCTCCATCCCGGTCATCGCCAGGCCGGAGAAGCCCTTGCCCATCACCGCGCCCGTACCGGTACCCACGTCCCGCAGCTCGTCGACCGCGGCGCGCAGGCCGTCGGTGACAAGTTGGACGCTCTCCTTGTCGAACTTCAGGTCTTCAAGCCCGTCCGCACCCATCAGCCCCGTCCCCCGTCCCGCTCGCCGGCGTCCCGCTCGCCCGTGTCCACGGCGCCTGCGTCTACGGCGACCGCGTCCGGCACGATGCCCATCACCGGCGGGAACAGCATCGAGCCGTCCGGGTCGGCGACATTGAGAGCCACCCCGGCGGGCACGCCCATCGCCGGCACGATCTCGTCCAGCAGCCGCGCCCCGCGCAACTCGGCGAACTCCCACTCCCGGCCGGTCAACAGCCCGTCCCCGGAATCCCGCGCACGCGCGAACCGCGCCAACGCCTCGTCATCCGTGAAGCCGTAAATCCAGCGCACCCCGCCGAACGTGGCTGTCCACAACCCGCCCCCGTCCAACGGCACGAGCACCAAGGACCGCCGCAGTTCCCCGACCAACGCCCGCGGATCGCCAACTCCCGCCCGCCGGTCGGCTATCCGCTCCGCCAGTGCCGTTCCGGTACCCAACCCCAACACCCCCGTGCTGCCTTGCCGTGTCCCCGGACCTAGCACGGTAGGACACGAGCCGGGAAACTGGCCACCAGTCCCGGGGAACGAATGACGATCCCGGCCGGCTTCAACCGAAAGACGCACAGCGACCGACGAACGGTTGCACGCACCCGGCGACGAGGACCCTGCTGCGGGACGCCGAGCGAGGACCGGACAACACACAGCCCCCAGGTTGCTGACCTCGGGGTTTGTCGTGGGGCGGGTGACGGGAGGCGAAGAGCCGAAGAGGCGCCGATGGGTCAGAGCGAGATGATCCGGACGCGATCGCCGCAGAGTTTGGTCATGTCGTCACTGTCGGACGTGAGCAGCGCGACCGGCCTTGGCTGGCGTAGTGCCACTTCGGCCACGGTGGCGTCGATGGCGTACTTGTGGCCGTGCAGCCCGGCTTCCTTGAGGAGCCCCGCAGCGTCCTTTGCCGCCTGCTCCGTGACCGGTTCCACCTTGATTCGCGACAGAGTCCAATTGAGGCGTGGGACGTCGGTGCGCGAGTGGCTGACCTCCACGATGGTGTTCGCTCCGATGACGAGGTCGGCACCCATCTCGTGGAACACCTGTAGCAGCGCGAGGAACTTGCGGTCCTGCACGATCCAGGCCGAAAGCCCCTCCGAGTCCAGGACAACAGTTTCGATCCGCTCGCTCATGCGGCATCCGCGTCCTTGGAGGGGGCAACGGCACCGAAGATCTTCGACCGGGCCTCCGCCAGTTCCTCGTCGCTGAACTTCCCGTGCTCGTCTTCATGGCGTCGCAGATCGTCACCCAGCAGCTGGTGGCGGATCTGGCGGGCTACCGCTTCAGCCACATAGCCGGAAACGTTGTCCGTGAGCTTGCGGAGCTCAGCCACCTGGTCGCTGGGCAGCGTGACGGTGATGCGAGTCGTTGAGGACATACGGGAAGCATACTGCAGTATGCGCGGTGATGGTCGTGTGTGCTCCTCCCGGGTACTGGCCATGGGGGCGCTGTCATTGGCAGATGTCTTCCAGGTACGGCAGGAGCCCGTGTACCGCTCGGCAAAGGGCACTTCGGATGGCGAGGGGTTTGCCGGCCTTCAGCGCGTGACGATCCCCGGGGCGGGTGCCCGGCCGGGCCGCGGGACGGCTGGCGCGAGGCCCGCGCTGGTAAGCTTGGAACACGCTTGCAGAGAGCCTGGGCCCGTGCCGGACAAGGTGCGGGCCCAGGTCCGTTCAGGGCGTCGAAACGAGGAACCCCCATGAAGGCGAAGCAGCCGGCCTCCGGCCGCTCCGGACCCGGCAGGTCCGACCAGGAGAGGGCCCCGCGGGGCGAGCTCTCGGTGCCGGAGACAGTGGCGCCCGGCCTCCCGCCCGCTGGGTCCTTCGCGGAGCTGGACATGCCGGTCGAGCTGATGGGCGTGCTGGCGGGGCTCGGCGTACGGGAGCCGTTCCCGATCCAGGCGGCCACCCTGCCGAGCGCGCTGGCAGGCCGGGACATCCTCGGCCGCGCGCGGACCGGCTCGGGAAAGACCCTCGCCTTCGGGCTCGCGCTCCTCGCACGTACGGCGGGCCGCCGCGCCGAACCGAAGCGCCCTCTCGCGCTGGTCCTGGTGCCGACGAGGGAACTTGCGCAGCAGGTGAGCGAGGCGCTGGCTCCCTACGCTGAGGCGCTGGGGCTCCGCTCGGTGACGGTGGTCGGCGGGCTGGCGATCAACCGGCAGGTGGCGGCGCTTCGGGCGGGTGTCGAGCTCGTGGTGGCGACGCCGGGACGGCTCACCGACCTCGTCGCCCGGCGGGACTGCCACCTGGACCGGGTGCGGATCACGGTGCTGGACGAGGCGGACCAGATGTGCGACATGGGTTTCCTGCCGCAGGTCTCGGAGACGCTGGATCTGACGCCCCCCGACGGGCAGCGGATGCTGTTCTCCGCCACGCTCGACCGCAACGTCGATCAACTGGTCAGGCAATATCTGAGTGAGCCGGTGTTCGCCACGGTCGACCGGGCGGAAGGCTCCGTCGCGACGATGGAACACCACGTACTGAACGTTCATCCCGCCGACAAGTACGTGACAGCCACCGAGATCGCGGCCCGGGACGGGCGGGTGCTGATGTTCCTGGACACCAAGCACGGTGTGGACCAGTTCACCCGCCACCTGCGGAACAGCGGCATACAGGCGGGTGCTCTGCACAGCGGCAAGTCGCAGCCGCAGCGCACCCACACGCTGGCCCAGTTCAAGGACGGCGAGATCACGGTGCTGGTGGCCACCAACGTCGCCGCCCGTGGCATCCACGTCGAAAACCTGGACCTCGTCGTCAACGTGGACCCGCCCTCCGACCCCAAGGACTACCTCCACCGCGGCGGGCGCACCGCGCGTGCCGGGGAGTCCGGCAGCGTGGTCACGCTGGTCACGCCCGGCCAGCGCCGGGACGTGAACCGGATGATGTCGGACGCCGGGATCCGGCCCGTGGTCGCGCAGGTTCGCTCCGGCGAGGAGAGGCTGACCAGCATCACCGGCGCGAAGCGCCCGCCGGTGCAGGACAGCGCGAAGACCGGCAACGCGCCGTTCCGGGGTCTTGGCACCCGCGCGGGCCGCCCGCCGAAGGAATCCCGCAAGGCCGTGGAGGCGCGCACGATGGCGGAGGCCCGCAAGGCCGCCAGAGCGCGCAAGGCCCGCTGAGGGTCGGGTACGCGAGGCACCCACTGCCTCGCACCGCGTGGAGCGTCAAGGAGTGCCGATGGCGAACAGGGTCCAACGCCCCCAGGAGGACGCCGAGTTCGAGTTCATCCTGGCGAGGGCGGACGTGCCGGTGCTCGCGTACTTCCACGGGGTGTGGCCCAAGGCCGCGGCAGCATGCAAGGAAATGGATCCCCTGGTGCGCGAGGTTGCCGACGCCTACCAGGGCCGACTGATCGTCGTACGGGCCGACATCGCACGGTGCCCCAGCCCCGTACGTCGGTACGACGTCACCGGCGCGCCCTCCTTCGTACTGATCGATCGGGGCGAGCCGCTGGCGGCCGAGAGCGGTCCGATGTCCAGGGCGGCGCTCGGAGAATTCCTGGACGCCCACCTGTGAGCAGGCCACACACCGGCCACCGAGGTGGTGCGTCCGAGTCCAGGAGGACGGTTCCGACGCGCGCGCTCACGCGGCGTCCGCGCCGGCATCGTCAACGCCCTCAACAAGCCTGACGCCCCTCCCGATCCACTGAGACGCGGAGCGAGTACGGCCGCGTGAGGCGGCCGCAGCGACGACTCAGGCCAGGCCTGCCCCGATGGCGCGGCGGACGGCGTCGGCGCGGTCCTTGATGTCCGCCTTGGCGAAGAGGTTGTTGATGTGCGTCTTCACCGTGGCCTCGCTGATGAAGAGCTTTTCGGCGATGGCGCGGTTCGGCAGGCCCTGGCCGATCAGGGTGAGGACCTCGCGCTCGCGCGGGGTGATGTCGCCGGGCAGCGGCTGTTCGGGGGCCGGGGGCTTGGTGCGGACCGCCTGGAGGAGGCGGTCCTGGACCTCGCGGTCGAGGACGGACTGCCCAGCGGCGGCGGCGCGGATGGCGCGGGTGATGTCCTGGCGCCCCGCGTTCTTGGTGAGGTAGCCGCTGGCGCCGGCGCTCAGCGCGGCCAGGATGGAGTCGTCGTCGGCGAACGTGGTCAGGATGACCACGGCGACCTCGGGATGTTCCTCGGTGAGCCGCCGGGTCGCCTCGGTGCCGTCCATCACCGGCATCCGCAGGTCCATCAGGACCACGTCGACCGGGTTCGCGGCGACCGCGGCGAGCACTTCGGTGCCGTCGGCGGCCGAGGCGACGACGTCGATGTCCTCGGCCAGACCGAGGACCGCGGCCAGCGGCTCCCGTACGGCTGCCTGGTCGTCGGCGACGATCACGCGCAGCCGCCGGGTGTTCTGCGTCGGTTCACTCATCCCGTGATCACTGCCTCCACCTGCCAGCCGCCTTCGTCCGGTCCTTCGGTGACCGGGCCTGCGGTGATCGTGCCGCCCAGGAGGGCGACCCGCTCCCGCATACCGATCAGCCCCATTCCGCTGCCGACGCCCGCGCGCGCCGCACGGGTTGCCGCGCTGTTGCGGATCCTCAGTGTTGTCGATGCGGCATCGAACGTCAGCTCTACGTGGACTTCGCAGCCGGGCGCGTGCCGGGCGGCGTTGGTCAGCGACTCCTGCGCGATCCGCAGCAGGTTCTGCGTGATCCGGGACGGCACGTCGCGCGCGGTGCCCGTGACGGTGAGGGCGTCGCGGTGGCCGGACGAGTCGAGCATCGCGGTCAGGCTGCCCACCAGCGGCAGGGAATCCTCGCGGAGCGCGTGCACGGTCCACTGGGCCTGCTTCAGACTCTCCTTGACCATACGGTGCGCCTTCTGGTTCGCCTCGCGGACCTTCTCCACGTCACCGGTCTCGATCAGGGCGTCCGCCAGCTCCAGCTGCATGTTGATGCCCGCGAGGGAGTGGGCCAGGACGTCGTGCACGTCGCGGGCGATCCGTCCCCGCTCGGTGAGAACGGCGGCCTGGGCCTCGGCGCGGGCAGCCCGCTCGGCGGACTCCGCGGCCTCGATCACCGCCTGGACAGCGCGTCGGCGGCTGCGGTTGATGATGCCGAGGACGACCGGGGTACCGGCGGCCAGACCGACCGTCCAGGACAGCAGATCGTGGCCGGGGCCGACGTGGAAGTACAACACTCCGCCGCACAGCAGACTGCAGAACGCCGCGAGGACCAGGGCCGGCTTGGGCTGCAGCCGGTATCCGGCGTGGCCGACGAGGAAGAACGCGAAGAGGTAGCTCGATCCGCTGCGGCTGACGGCGATCAGGGCGGCCGCGGCGACGATGCCGAGGGTCAGCCAGACTGGGGCGACGCGGGGCGGGACGCTGTGCTCGGGCAGGTGCCGGGCGAGGAGAGCGAGCGAGTTGACGACGATGAGCACGGCGACCACAAGGCCCCGGCCGCTGAGGCCGATCGGCCGCACCGTGATGAACGCGGAGCCGATGACGCACAGGGTCAGGACCCAGGCCACACGAGGATCGTGACCTGTGAAGGTCAGGGAGCCGGGCGCCCGGTACGAGGCCGAGCCCGTACCGGGCACACTCTGCTCCGCAGGGGCCCACTGTCCTTCCGGGACACTCTGGACTTCGGGCACGGCGCGACCATAGTCCATGGTCAGACCGTGCGGTCCAGCGAGGGCGCCAAGTGCGTCGCCGCGGACGTCCGCGCCTGCCGGCCGTTCACCATCCGGCCCCGGATGAAGATCGTCGCGAGTCGCGTGACGACCTCGGTGAGAGCCATCAGGACGAAGGCCGCGACCCAGGCCTGGTCGGTGGTGATGTGGTGGGCGATGCTGAACCGCGCGACGTTGTCGGCGCCGCCGTGCGAGACCCAGAACTGGAAGCCCATACGGGCGCCCATGCCGAGCACCCAAAGGATCGCGGAGACCGCGCCGGCCTTGATCAGCAGGTGCTCGCCCGCAACCCGGATGCGGGTGTAGACGCCGCCCGCGATGCCGAGAGCAGCGCCGACGGCCATGAGCGCGCCGATCAGCAACAGGTCGTTGCCCGAGGTGGGCACGCTGTCCAGGTACGTGTGGGCCACGAAGGCCACGATCCCCAGCGGGATCAGGAAGGTCTTGAGATCGAGACGGCCTTCCCGCAGCTGCCGGAAGACGATCAGGACGAGGGCGATGTCGGTGATCCACTCGGTCGTTGTCATGCCCTCAAGACTGCTGGCGCAGGGCCTCACGCACCTGGACCCATGGGTGGAACGACAGGTGGAGATCGCCGCCCCACCCGCGTCCACCCCACCTGTCCGCACCTCTCCGCCGTACCGCGCGGCGAGGTTGGTAGCGGCTCGGAGAGGCCGGCGCACAACTCCATCACACCCACTACAGGGGAACCGGGACTGCTCAGCACACTGAGCAGCAATGAAGCCCCGGGCCGCCGGCCCGGGGCTTCGTTGTGGAGCGGGTGACGAGAATCGAACTCGCGCTCTGAGCTTGGGAAGGCAGGGCGCAGCTTTGTAAGCCTGGCGACGACCAAAGGGCTGTTTAGCTGGTCAACGGCCGTACAGCAGCGCCAAGCCAGTCAGCCCTTGCCCGCACCACCTCACATTCCGCTCGACCGTGATTGACCACTCGATCTGGCACGGAGCTGGCACGCGGCATCTAGCGCGGGCAGGGACAGGTTGCTGTGCTGCGAGGGTCCTATGCCGCGACTGTTCAGGACGGCAGCCCCTCACAGTGGCAGGCGGACCTAGATTTCCGATTTACTCAGACCCAGAGCCAAATGACTATAGAGCCGCTATCCTCTCGATCCACGATGACACCCACAGAGGTCGAGGCCTTACTGGCTCAACCTGAAGGAATAGACCTGGAACTCAAGAACGCACGGGTTCAGCCTAGCTCTCTCGGGAAGGCGATTGCCGCGTTCGCGAATGCTGGTGGCGGCACCATTATTGTTGGCGTAGATGAACGCAGAGGCAGTGAAGAGGCAGAGATGAGAGGCGTTCAACCTCACGCTTCGAGAGGCTCGTACGTCACGCGTGTGCACGTCTCACCCCTCTGCCTGACGTGCAGGACTTTTGCGTACTGATCCGCGGCAAGAAAATCGGTGTGATTCAAGTAGCGGCAGAACCTGGATCCTACATCTCTGCCGATGGGCAACTGGTGAGGCGAGTTGGTGCGGAAACTCGAACCGTGAGTTCTGAAAGCGTCAATAGTCCACATGCGCCGACCAGGTGGACCCGTCGCCGTCGGACCTTGGCTTCTCCACGCCCTTACGGTGAATCTATCTCGGCGACTTTTAGAGCCGACCTGGATTTAGGGTCAAATTCAGTAGCGAGCCATTCGTCGAGCAGAAGCACCGCATGTTCGATTGCAATAACTCGGCTGCCGAAGCAGATAATTTTACAATTATTCGAAAGAATGGATCGTCGTACCGAATAGAGGTCGTGACAGATCGCGGCATTCGCTCCCGGAACACGATTTGCTGCGATGCTTACGCCGATACCTGTTCCGCACACCAGGAGACCCCGCCAACCACGCCCCTCCGCGACGACTTGGGCCACCGCCGCGGCCACGCGGGCATATCCCAACCCTCGATCGACAGTATTCCGCACATCGAGAACCGAGGTGCGGGCGTTCAGATGATGAGCGAGTAGCTCATCCAGGAAAAAATCTCCGACATCATCGGACCCGACAATCAGAGTCTTCTCTGCGCGTTCCATTTTCCCCCCTGTGGCATCCTAGACAGTTATTCCGACGGTAATCTCTACCGGAGTTCTGAGCCACTGGTGGTGGTCTTTCGAGAAAGCGCGGAGCAGTTGTACCCTGACCGGTCGGCCGGCGCTCGCTTCGGGGAGAAGCTTCAGTTGAATCTTGTTTGCCTCCGTCGAAGCCCGCTCGACGAGTTCGGCATTCTCGACCAGGATGTCAATCGATTCCTCATCGATGTCTGTCTCGCCCAGCACCTGCACCACGATCTCACCCGAGGAAGTCCTTTCACCCACACTGAGCGTGAGCTGCAATGGAGAGAGAAGATCGAAAGATCCCGACCAGCGATCATCGAATCCCCGTTCCAGGTCGGTGATCATGGCAGAGCTGGACTGTGTCGACCCTTCGATGAGCATGCCGTAGTTCTGATCGCCGCCCCGCCCCTCGCGCGACAGCGTCACCAGGCAACGGGAAGAGTCACAGGAAATTATCCCGTAGTAGGGAATCGCAAAGTATCCGCGTACCTGGAGTCTGTCCTGGATTCCCTGGTTACTCTTGAGGCTTGCTAGCGGAAGGATTGTCTCCTCGACGAGCTGACGAATTGTGCCGTCGCGAAATCCTATGTCGTTCTCACGGTACTGGACGTGCGGAGAATACGGATGTATGAGCAAGATCTTTACCGTAAGCTGAGGCCGTCCGCGGAACAACTCTTCGAGGATCTGGGTGGTCTGCCACTTCTGGGAGAGGGAAATAGACTGGATACGCAAGCGCCCTTCGGTGTCGCTCATCCCGAGTTTGGAGAAGAGTCTGGCGCGAGGGCCGAAATCGACCGCGCTGGAGGCCACCTCGGCCACTGCTGCCATGACCTCGTCCCGGATTACATTGCGGAAACCCGTCTCATGGTTCGGATCCGCCTGGAAGTCAAAGGCTTCCATGACCGCGTCGTAGGTTGGATTGAGGAGTTCGGATATGAGACTTGCCACAGCGTAACCTATGAGAGCACCGGCTAGTCCGACCACCGCATTCTTCGCAATCTCTTCGCCGTGTTCTCTGAACATCCAAGCTGGGGTGCTGATCAAGAACAGACCGATGCCGAAGATTGCGAAAGCGAATGAATATCGTGTCGCTCGACCGGCGGTGTAGAGTCTCCTGGGTCCAGACCGATGTGGGCTGTCAGAGCCGACCATCCGAGTATCCTCCTCCTCTTGAGGCATCTTGTGCGCCCAGGTTGCGCCAGACAGCGGTCCCGCTGCTTTCGGGGCATGTCCAGAGAGCAACACCCGAGAGATGCCCCTCGTCAATGGGTCCAGGTACGCCGATTATCAGGCGGATGGCGCGGAGGACCGTCTTGTGCGATATGACGATCAAGGGCTTGTCCTGCCGCAAAAGCTCTATCAGCCTCGGCGTCAACCGGGCTATCAACTGATGGATAGACTCCCCGTCCGGGTAGTACGGGACCTTTCCCGATGACCAATCGGCGAACAGTACAGGATGAGCCTCCCTGATCTCATCCTCTGTCATTCCACTGAGCTTGCCGACATGTACTTCTCTGAGTTCCTTGATTCGTCTGATGGGACCAGATCCGACTCCCGAGCGCCTGAGTACTTCGGCGGTCTCGACTGCTCTCAACATGGTCGACGACACTAGCGAATAACTTTCGTCGAGCCCGTAGGTCCGTAGACGGCGGCTGAGCTCCGCGACCTCCGCTCTCCCTGATTGCGACAGTGAGAAGTCCACCTCCCCGCCCTGCCATCTCAGCTCTTCATTCCACTGCGTTGCCCCATGTCTCAAGAACACGACCCCAGGCGGACGGTCATCCACGATGACCATCCTGGACATTCATTCGATCGGAGAAGTAAGCCCATTCCTGACCTGTCTCACGCGCCAGCCTGATCGATTCCTCCAGGATTTCCGGCCGCCCGTGGTCCCGCCGCCACTCCGGATCGATGACCGCGCGCAGTGCCTGAGCTCCGGCCTCTGCCCCGCCAGGGTGGTCGAATATTCCGGTGCCTGACGTCAGCGCAACCAAAGCTGTGTCGTGCAACGCCATCAGTTTGTCGGCGTTCTGGACTGACACCGAACCCGAGTGCATGGCCAAACTCGGTTTCTTTCCGTCCAGATCCTGGTGGCAGCTTTCCACCATCGAACGAGTCTCCTCGGCGCTGAAGCCGAACGAGCCGTAACCGGAGGGCAGCACAACCCCATCGGCTCCCGCAAGACGCTGGAGAGAGACCCACAGAGGAAGCGCGAGCCCGAAGCTGACCAGCCTGGATGCGTTCGTCTGATAGGCGTTGTGCGCGACGACGGGAAGGTCGATGCCGTCATGACGCATCGTAGTAATGCAGTCCTGCCCCTGGAGGCTGGGCGCCACTAGCAGTGCATCGGCTCCCGCCTCAACAAGGTCACGACAACGCTCGTTGAACCTGTAGCCGGGTGCGATAGCGTTGGCGAGGTACACTTTTCTTTCTCCGGTGTCCTGTTCCGCTCGACGGACTTCTCTCGCTACTACTCGGGCCCTGCTGACATTACTGGTCCGAGCAGTGGAGAAAGCGAGTTCGTCGTCCTTGACGACAGTGGCACCGCCCACTGCGGCTTGATAGGCGAGCTTGCCGGCCTCTTCGGGTAACAGCCCGGCCGAGGGCTTGATAGGAGCACAGAGCAGAGTCCGAGTAGCGGGCGGGGCTCCCTTCGCGAACCATGAGTTGCCGAAGGGAGGTCCTGGAAACGAGTCTCCTCGAAGGCTCTGCAAGTCCACTTGCTCGAGACGAAGGGCGCTAACGATTCCCAGGTGCTGGGGTTCTCCCAACAGTGTATTGAGTAGAGACACTAATCCGTCCTCGCAGCGCCAGTTGCTGTATCTGACCCTGACGCGTGCCGCTTTCCGTACGCCGACACGTGCGCCGGACGGGCGCGTCAGTGCGAGGGGCAGGGGATCTTCCGTTGGCTCGACCTCTTCGAGTCCTGCTACTTCGGATTTTCCCGCCAGGTAGGATTCATCGGAGATTCCCTCCCATGAAGTCGAATGACCCGCGCTCTGCTCCTTTGCTATCTGCTCTGCAACGTAGGAAAGATCAAGTTGAGACTCGATGTAGTAGGTCGCTTCGATCACGTCCTGCCCTCCCGACTCCTTGGTGCCTCGGAATTCCAGTTGCCCGGCTTCAGGCCTGCGGGGATGAGCGATGTCCGTCCGTGCCTGGTCGGCTGCGACCGCAGGGGTGGTCGGCAAGATCATGCTATTCGGCAGTAACTATCCTCCCTTGCATACCCATTGGGGATCGATCCACCCCGGCCCGGCCTCTCGAGCGCCTGCAGATCACCGTATTCACACGGTTCAGGGCCCGGCGTTGGTCCTCCCAGCCGTCGCGCCCAGTCCCGGCGGGGACGTTGGCCCCTGGGACCGCAGTGCCCGCGGGCCGTTCTCCTCCCACGTCCGCTGCCACCGGTGCGTCGATCGCACACCGCCCCGCAAGTCGCTGGCGACGACCGAACTCTCCTCGCCCTGGCCGAACCTCTCGGTCCCCTCAAGCCGTAACTCCTCGCGACACTGGTGCCGCTCGGAGGTCAGCCCGCCCCCTTGTGGATACCGCATCTTTCGGTGAAAAAATACCCGAGCCGCCGTCCAACCGTCAGCTCTTACGACACCGTGAATTCAACCTCAGTGGATCGTCGGAGCGGGTTTGGTAGGCGTCCTACCCGGTTTGGGGTCTCGAGCGGTCTCCTCGTCGTTGACGAGAAAGGCGCACCGTTCCGCCGGAGCAGCTTCGGGTGGAAGTGGCGCAAAGCCCGTACCGTCGTGGTGCTTCCTGACAACTTCTGCTTCTACGACCTTTGTCACACCAGCCAAACCCTGTCGACCCAGTCGGGCGCGACGCTCAAAGACACCATGGCCCGCGCGCGAACGCATCAGCCGCGGTAACGACGATTGAAGGCGCCGTGACCACGTGCGGAATGGCGCTGAAGCCCGGTTGCTGCCGTCGTCGGACGTACCGCAGCACTTCTATCAGGACACCGGCCTGCTCATCCCGTACTGCAGAAGGCGCGGCCAGACGCACCTTGCTCCGGAGCAGGAGGCGCAGACCACCATCCATCGCCGGCCCTAGCCGTAGCGACGCGCGGCGCACCCCGGCCGGTGGCGCCAGAACAAACCGGGAAGAATCAAGCGTCTCAGGCAGCCGCAAAAACCACTGAGCATTTGAGGCTAACGGCTGGCCGGGTTACGGCCAACTTTTGTGTAACACGGCTTGTTCGCGTCGTTACTGGCCAGTCGCTATTGATTACACGGTTTCTCTCCCACATCCTGGAAGGCTTTCCGTCGAGCCATGGCCTGGAGGATACGTGTCTCTTCACTCTGCCCTGCGTGCGAACAATCCAGAGGCGGTCCACTGCGCACGTCAACTTATCGAATATATGCGCGAAATTGTTCGCGGGTCGTACAAGCCGGTGCGGGACTGCCAGAAGTATCCGGAGGTCCTCTGGCTCTCCGGTCTGCCGGACGACAGGCTGCGGCGACAGCCGGACGGCGATCGGCTGCTGCTCAAGGTGCCGCACCGTCCGCCGAGACCAGCTCCTGTCCTGCCCGAGGTGCTGGCAGGCTGGGTCGATCCCGAGGCCGCCACCACCGCGACGCCCGAGGTGCCACCGCTGGCCGAGTCGGGTCCGGGGCAGGGCTGGCAGGAGGACGAGAACGGAGACCTGTTCGAGGTCTCCGAGATTCGCCGGGAGGAAGCGCATGACGTGCTACGCGCCTACTCGCGATGGCTCGACGCGTGGCGCAAGTGGTCGGAAAAGGAGCGCGTTGACCGGCCATACCGGGAGCTTCATCAGCAGCTTTATCGAATGGTGACCCGGATTCAGCAGGACGGCGAGGAATACGAGGCTGTACTGGGTGTCGGATTTCTGAGCATCGGAGGAGCGCGTCCGTCGGCGCGTATAGCCCGGCACATTCTGACGGCGCCGCTGATAGTCACGATGAATTCCGCCACTATGACCATCGCTGTCGCTCTCACGCCCGGGGACCCCGCGCGGCTGGAGGACAGCGAGTTCCTCGGCGCGGACGAGGGATACAGCACACGGCTGCTGAGCCTGCTGCGGGACCGTGTCGACGCGGATGGATTCCATCCGCTGTCCCGTGACTCCCAGGACGTGCTTGGTGGCTGGTCGGAGAGGGCGTTCGGTACTGATCGTGCAGTGGCTTTTCATCGTGACTGGGAGCGCCCACCCGCCGACCCGATGCTGCCGGTGCCCACGCTCGGGTTCGCGCCGGCCATCATTCTCCGTCAACGTGGCCAGGGTGCCCTCGTGAACTTCTACGACGGCATCGCGAGCCGGCTTGCGCAGCCGGGTGCCGTCGCTCCCCTGGGACTCTCCCAGTTGTTGTTCCAGCTGGAAGCGGAGGACCGAAGGGGGTGGGGTACGGCGGGCGGCCGTGACGTGCCGCCCGCTCTTGGTTCCGACCCGCTGTTCCCTCTGCTGTCGAACGAAGCCCAGCGGGAGGTCCTTCGGCGCCTTCAGACCGATACTGGTGTCGTCGTTCAGGGACCGCCTGGCACGGGAAAGACTCACACCATCGCCAATCTGGTGTGCGCTTTGCTGGCGGACGGCAAGCGGGTGCTCGTCACGAGCGAGAAGAGCCAGGCGCTGAAGGTCCTGCGGCAGCAACTGCCCGCCGAGTTGCGCAGCCTATGCGTCCTCCAGGGTGGTCGGCGCGAGGACGGCAGCGGCGACCTTGAACAGTCCGTGCGCGCGCTCTCCCAGCTCAGCGCCACCCAATCGACAGAGCGTCTCGACGTAAGAATCAAGGGTCACGAGGTGCTGCGTTCGAAGCTGTCGGACACCCGCGCGCGGCTCCGAGACGAACTCCGCACCGTTCGTGAGGCGGAGTGGTACGAACACCTCGATGTGGCACCCGGTTACGAGGGACGGCTCGCGGAGATCGTGGAGGCCGTCACTGCCGGTGCACCGAAGTACGACTGGATGCCCGCCCTGCCTGCGTCAGCACCGCGAGAACTCTCCCTTACCCAGGACGAGGCCCAGCGCCTGCTCGGCCTGGTGTCCCGGCATGGGGCCGGAGTGCTGGAAGAGCATGCCGCCCGCTGCCCGGACCCCGCAGATTTTGTGGCGCCTGTGTTGTTCGAAGAGGCGGTCAACGCCTGGACACGGCGGTGCGCGCCTGTGCCGAGGCATCGTCCGACACGCTCGCAATCGAAATCGCGAACCAGGGGTCCGATCTGATCGTGACGTTGGTTGAACTTTTGGACGCGGCGGAACACGCACTTCAGAGCGAGGGACTGCCAGGTGAGCCGGCTGCGTGGTTGCCAGACGAATGGACTACTAGCGCTCTGCGGGACGGTATGGCCGGCCAGCGGAGCCATTTGTGGGACGGGGTGCGCCGGTCAGCCGCACGCGCTGAGGAAGTGCAGAGCGTGCTTCAGCACAGCCCCTTCACCGTGCTCGACGTACCTGAAGTGGCGCTGGCCGAAGAGTCGCGTCTCATCGCCGCTGGGAGGGACCTCGAACAGTTTCTGCGCGACGGTGGGAAGCTGCGCAAGCTGGCTCCGAAGGCTGTACAGAAGGAAGCCCAAGTCCTCCTTCAGGACTGCCGGGTGGATGGGCGGCTGCCCAGTACGTCGGACGAGATCTCCGCACTGGTCGCTTACTTGGCGGCACGTCAGTGCGTCCGGCAGCTGAACGAGCGTTGGCAGAGTGTCGGTGCGTCTGCGGCCGAGGGCTCCACGGAGATTGCTCTGTCGGAGCTGTTGGACCGGGTGCCGACGCTCCGTGCGGTGGACGGATTCACTGAGTCCGTACGTACGCTGCACGACGTTCTACTCAAGGCCCGGATCAAGGCCACGGTGAGAACTGCGCAGCAGTGGGACGCCGTCCGTGCTTCGGCGAACGCTGCGGAACGGTTGCTGCGTGCACGTGAGGCGGAGGAGAAGCTTCGGTCCATCGCCGACCAGCTGCCGCGAGCCGATGCCCACGGAGTGGCTGAGCTCGCGGACGTTCACCGTGCCATCACCGCTCGTGATCCGCGGGCGTACCTTTCGGCGATCGAGTCGCTGACCGAAGCGTTCCATCGTGAGGGTGATCGCCGGGAGGCCCGCAAACTCCTGGACCGACTGTCCGAGGACCACCCCGAACTGGCCCGCCGTTTCGCCGAGTCCGCGACCGAGACAGCTTGGGACGCCCGCCTCGTGGACTTGGACGGTGCGTGGGCTTGGCGGCGTGCGCGTACCTACCAGGAAAAGATGCTGACACCCGGCAGGGAAGCAAAACTGGAAGGGGAGTTGGAAGCGGTCGAGGCGCAGTTGAGGAACACGGTTACGCAACTGGCGGCAGACAGAGCGCTGTACCACTGCCTGGACCGGATGACGGCCGGCCAGAAACAGGCGCTGAGTGCCTACGCGTCGGCGACGGCGAACGCGGGCAAGGGAATGACGGCACTCGGCAAACGGCACCTCAAGGCCGCCCGTTCCGCGATGCGTGATGCGCGTGACGCTGTGCCTGCTTGGGTCATGCCGATAAAGCAAGTGGCCAAAATGATCGATCCCGAGCCGGATGCCTTCGACGTAGTCATCGTGGACGAGGCGAGCCAGGTCGGTCTGGACGGTCTGATGCTGCTGTGGCTCGCTCCGAGAATCATCGTCGTAGGTGACGACAAGCAGTGTGTTCCGTTCTACACGGGCGGCAAGCATGAGCGCTTCAACGAACTCCTCGACTCACTTTTGCCCCATCTCACCGATTGGCAGCGAGACGGGCTCAGTCCAAAGTCAAACCTCTATGACCTGCTATCCGCGCGCTTCAGCGAGAGGATCCGGCTAACCGAGCACTTCCGGTGTATGCCAGAGATCATCAAGTGGTCCTCCGCTCAGTTCTACCCCGACAACGAACTCGTGCCCCTGCGGCAGTACGGAGCGGACCGGCTGCGGCCCCTCGAAGTCGTCCACGTCCATGAGGGCTACTGCGAAGGACGGCGGGAGACTCTGGTCAACAGGCCCGAGGCTGAACGCATCGTCGCCAAATTGCAGGAACTCGCAGAGGACGAGGCATACGCGAAGCGGAGTTTTGGAGTCATCGTTCTCCGTTCCGGACACCAGACAAGGCTGTTGGAGAATCTCATCGACACACGGATCGATTCCGCGGTCCAGGAGCGGCACAACATACGGGTCGGCACAGCCGAACAGTTCCAGGAGACGAACGAGACGTCGTCCTCCTCTCGCTGGTCGTCGATGCCGACAACACTCGTGCCCTTACCGGTCAGGGCGACGGAAGGCGGTTCAATGTGGCTGCCAGCCGGGCTCGTGACCAGATGTGGCTGTTCACCTCCGTCACGCCGGACCAACTGCGCAGCAGAGACCTGCGACACTCTTTGCTCACCTATATGCAGGCGCCGCCGGAACTCCAGGGCACCTCTCCCGGCCTTTCCAGCGTTCCGCAGGACGAGCAATGCGAGCCGTTCGACTCTCTGTTCGAGCAGCGGGTCTATCGCAAGATCAAGGAATGCGGCTACCACGTCGTTCCTCAGTGGAAAGCCAGCGACAAGCGCATCGACCTCGTCGTCGTCGGAGAGACGGGCCGTCTCGCCGTGGAGTGCGACGGCAGTCCGTATCACTCCGCCCCTGACCAAATCCGTGACGACTACGAGCGAGAGCGGGAACTGCGCAGAGCCGGCTGGCAGTTCTGGCGCGTGCGCAGCAGCGAGTTCGCCCTGTCTCCGCAGGATTCGCTAGCGCCGCTGTGGAAGCGCCTTGACGCCTTGGGTATCCGGCCTGGAGTCACGGAGGAGCCTCAGGGCCAATCGGGGAGCACCTGGTCCCCGGTTGACATGGACGATGCCGACCCCAACACCGATGAACTCGACGCCCTGCTCGATGAGGATGCGTCCGTCTCTCTCGAAGGAGCCTGATGTGAACGAGACATTCGATGACAGCACGCTGACGGAGATCGCCCACCTGATCTGCGGGGACGAGACCCCGCTGCTCTACCGGAAGGGGTACGAGATTGCTGCCTTCTTCCAGCGGGCGGGCTGGGACGACGTTCCGGAGTACGACGGCACACCGAGGCACAAGTGGGCCCGGGAACTCCTCAAGGAGCGGCAGGAGGACGGCACGGACGACGCCGAGCGCGCAATCTTGCGCCTGGCGAGCCGACTTGAGTACTACAACCGGCAGCAGGAGTACCGCGCCACTCTGAAGCGGCTCAACGAGGTACTCGTGCTCGATGGACGCCGGATCGGTAAGGACGGAGGCCACCCGCCCTCGTCCGTTGCGAAGCCGGTTTCGAGGACGAGGTAATGCAGTTGCCGCGTGTCGAGCTGAAGGTCTCCGTTAAGGATGTGGTGAGCGACCAGGATCTCGCTACCGCCGTGCAACTAAGGCTGGACGAGGCACGCACCTGCTACGAACACGGTGCCTATACCTCAGCGATCATCATGTTGGGCAGCCTTCTGGAGGGGGTGCTCGCGCATGCGGCACAGGTCCGTGCCGCCGCCAGCCCCATGCCGAAGCCGTTGCGCAGCATGGGGCTGAATGACTTCGTGGACTTCGCCTTCAAGAACAAATGGATTGAGCACGACGCCAAGCTGGCCTCTGAGCTTGTCCGGCACTACAGGAATCTCGTCCATCCCCTGGCGGAGAAACGGACAGGACACAGTCCGAACCGCGACACCCTCGACATGTGCTGGCCCGTAGTGAACGCCACGCTGAACGACCTTGCGGCGACGGCGACGGCGACTGTGACGGTGACAGCGCCCCCTGTACCCCCCGTCGTTCCTTCACCCGCAGAGCGAGGTCGTGGCCGTACCTCCACTGCCTCCTCACAACGCCCAACGCCAGCCTCTGTCGCCCGTTGGCGGCGCGGTGGCGGGTACTTGAGCGGGGCGCACCTGATCCAGCGGCGGCGTCGGGACCCGCGTCCTGTCCGATCAGTGGATGGTGCGGATCATGACGGTGAGGACTGGTGAGGCTGGTGACGGTTGGCTCTGGCCGATGTCCTCGTAGCTCCACGACTTGTAGAGCGCGTTGACCTCCCGTCGCCGGCTGCCCCGTTGACCATGAGGGTCACGTAGGGCTCGTCGCGGGTGGCGAGGAGGGTGTCGTGGATGCGGCGGGCGGTGCCGGTCTTGCGCCAGGCCGGCCGGACACCGATCTCCTTCAGGGCCACCGCCGGGCGCTCGGTGTACTTCTCCGCCGGCGCCGGGCTGGTGCGCTGCCAGTAACGGTCGCCGTGTTCCATGGTGTTGCTGTACGCCTAGCCGACCGGCTGGCCGGCCGCATATGCGAGGACGGCTGTGAACCCTGGTTCGGCCGCGGGCCGGTCGATGCGCTCACCGAACGCCGTGACCGTGTAGTTAGGGCAGATGCAGCAGCGGGGCGCGCACCTCGGCGTACACGTCGAGGATGTCGCCGCGGGCGTTGTCCAGGTCGGTGAACGTGCGCAGCTCGCTGCCTGATGCCAGGGTCATGCGGCCATTCTCCAAATGGTGGTCTGCTCAGTCCAGGTCTGGACCGTGGTGCTGCGCGGTGCGGTGGCTCGGAGCGCGGCCCCGAACTCTTGGAGCATGCCGGGAGACCCAAGCGTGGTGGGTGGTGGCGTCCGCAGGGACTCTCATCGCGGTGGCTGTGGCCGCCTCGGCGGCGCCCTGGGCGAGAAGGGCGTGTGCGAGGCGGACGGTGGTGATGGTCCGGGACCTGAACATGACAATAAACAACCCCCAGGTCCCTGAGCTGGGGGTTTGTTGTGGAGCGGGTGGACGAGAATCAAACTCGAGCTCTGAGTTTGAGAATCAGCGCGCTTCCAGATTGATGTGGTGCCTTTACCAGCAACAATAAGTATTACGAGGGATCCCCGACCTCCCGTGATGCCCATCGTTCACGGTGGCTACCGCCCTCACGGGCACGGAACGGACACGGTTTTGGGTGTCGATCTTTTCGTTTGAAGCAATTTGAGGGCGTGATCGGCCTTTAGCTGGGGGCTCTCTGAGCTGCTTCGATCGTCCATCGGGGCACAGGTCGTCCGCCGCTATTTGACAGCGTTGTCACGCAGTTAGGTACTCACTGATGCTTGATCACCAGTGCCTCTTTATCCCTGGGTCATTCCGCAACCACCAGGCGATACACCATGGTTGACGGTAATGTTGTTAGTTCGGCAGGCCTGGGACGGGGTGGGACTTGGGACGCGAGTGGGGCATGTATACCACCGACGTGGGGGCCTGCCCGATCCGGAAAGAGATGGACAAGTGCAAGCTCTCCAAGACTGAGCTGGCGAAGCTGCGCACTCTCATGGAGCGCGTGCGCGCGAACCGTACCCTGCCGGGTGACGTCAAGTCCCTGGGTGGAGGCATCCTGGAGATCAGGCTTGACGGTGATCGTAGGATCTTCCGCCTCCTGTACGCGGAGGAGGCTGATGGACTCCTCCTTCTGGCGCTCGGCTTCTTCCAGAAGAAGTCGCAGGCTACGCCACCGACGCGCAAGCTCACTGCTGTCATGCGTCTGAGGGACTGGCGAAAGAGGCAATCAAAGGAGTGATTCCAGGTTCACGGGTATCGGGTTTGGGCGATACTGTAGCTACACGCCGAGGGGAGATGGTCGTGATGGCACCTGCGTTGGATGAGCTGCTTGGTATCGATCCGGACGACCCGGCGATCGCCGCTGCTGCTGACGATGCCGAAGCCTACGCCGACCTCGTTGAATCGCTGGTGGTCCTGCGCAGGCGGAGGGGGCTCACCCAGCAGGACGTGGCCAGCCGCATGGAGACCACGCAATCGGTCGTCTCGGACTTCGAGCGGGTCGGCGGGAACGCTCGATACTCGACTCTGCAGCGTTACGCCAGAGCTGTCGGTGGGCGACTCTGCTCGATGATCGACGCGTCTGGAGCTAATCTCTCGCCTACCTGGCGTCAGACTGCCGAGATGCCCGTTCGGCTCAGGTACAGAGCTGCGGCGCAGCCTCACGTGCGGGCGCCATGGACTGAATCCACCGGAGTGGCCGCGTGACGGCTAAGCAGGCGGATGCCTCAGGGAGCGGCCCACAGCTTGCTGAGCTAACCGGTAACGCTGAGTTGCTGGGCATCACGTTCTCAGAGCTTCACGCTGCTCTAAAGGGTGTCGACGGGGTGTCTGAGTGGGAACCCGACGATGGGCCGAACATGAGGGTCTGGTACAGAGCGGACGATGGCCAGATACAGGTTCGCTGCCGGTTGGACCTGCGCACTGACGAGGCACGTTTCGTGGCGGACGCCGTGGCTGACTTCTCGGTTGACGGAGTTCTCCCTAGCGAGGAATCTGTCCAAGCTGGATTTACTCAGCGCATTGGGGTGGCTGTGATTTACCCCTACCTGAGGGAGTCCGTACACAGCCTTGCGCAGAAGGTCGGCGTAGATCCGCCGATCCTGTCAGTGATTGCTGGGGAGCTTAACGAGTTTTATCCTCCACTGGGCGGCTCAGAGCTGAGTCCCTCCTAAGCTCACCACTACCTGGGCTGCCATCGCGTCCGCCTTCGGGCCACACTCCGTGGAGTGGGCGTGGTTTCTGGCGTTCAGGTGGAGCGCGCCACTATACGAACGACCGGGACGCCAGGGGACTCGTCTGCTCGGCTCTGCCTGGGACGAGGGTGGTTGGGGTGGGAGGCCGCGTCGCTTGCTGCACTGGGGCCGGCACTCGCGTATGTCGCCCCGTCCATCCCGGAATCTGGGTGCCCCCTGCCGGAGGCATGGTCTTGACCTTGGCTGTGGCCTCTAAGGATCCCGTCTCATGGCGTCGGACGTACCGCAATGGGCGCGCGTTGGCAGACGGTGCGCGGCGAGGGCCGAAGGCAGGAGCGGAGCTCAGCCGGGTGCCTCGACGAGGTAGGGCAGGTTCTACTGTGCTGCTCGCATAATCACGACCTTCAAAGCGGTGCGGTTTGCCCGACGGAAATGCCATCTGACCTGCACGAACGTCACTTGCCAGTTGCCGCGAGAATGTCACAGACCACAAATGGGACCTCTAGCGAGCCATCCGGTCAACGAGTCAGTGATTTCAGATGGCCATCTCCGCCGGCGAAGCGCCGCTCTTGGCCAAGTCGCCGATCCGGCACAGTGTGCTGAACGCTCCCCACGGTCGCCCTCCTGATCCGCAGTTCTGTTTGGGTCCGCGGGGTGAGGGTCATGTCGGTTGAGAAGGGGCTTGAGGAGGCTGACGGTCGAGGGCAGTTGCTGGGGTTGCGGTATCAGGTTGCTCTCGCCTGTTTTTGCGCCACGAGCGCCTGCCTCTCCGCGCCACCAGGGCCTCCCCTCTGATCTGTCAACGTGAGCTGAGTTCTTCGCTTGCGACAAGTTTGGCGGCTACGGCGGCGAGCCGTAGCACGGCGGGGTGATATTGGGTGCCGTGCCGACACGGCGCGGAATGGCTCAATGCCCAGAACATCCGATGCGCACTAACAGAATACGTTGTCGGATCAGTGTGGACCGAACGTCAGGATCAGTCATGGAAGACGATTTGTCCGTCTTCGTTCAGACGGCGGGAAGTACGGTCGTGGCCCTTATGGCATCGGCTGCTTTCAATGGCGCCAAAGGCGCTGTACTCGCACTATGGGCCCGTCTGCGCCCTGGCGAGGTGACGGCGATCGCTGCGGAGCTAGAGGCGACGCGAACGACGCTAACTCGGGGAGCGCCGGACGTTCTGATCGCCCACGATCTCGCATGCGCCTGGCAGCAACGCCTCGCGCCGCTACTGTCCGTTGAATCGGACGCCGCGGCCCTGCGTCGTGCGCTGGTCACGGTCGGCGCGGACGCTACGTCACGGGAGTCACAGCCAGTTAATGGCATCCGTATGACTGCCGAAGCTCACGACGGCAACAACTTCCAGGCCGGGCGGGACCAGTACAACGTCGTTGGCCGCTGACCTCTGTGACTGGCGGGCAGGCAGGGCGCGTGCAGGAGGCTAGCTCGCGCGAAACTATGCGCCCGAGAAGTGGAGTAAGCAATGCGGTATCCCAACGGCGACCTCATTTACATCAGGCAGAACGCGGAGTCCACTGGGGGCGGCAGCAACATCCAGGCAGGGCGCGACCAGTTCGTGTTCGACTCAGGGACAGTGCATGTCCACTTCAGTGGCCTCCAATCGCCCAGTGTCCCTCCAGCATCACTGCGGCCACCGGTAAATCTCAGGCCGCCGCAACTGCACGGGCGAGATACCCTCTTCCGCGACCTGGGCGGCGGAGACTTGGCAGAATTGATGGGCCACATCACCGTTCTGAGCGGTCTAGGCGGCATTGGGAAGTCCGCGCTGGCCCTGACCATTGCCTACAACGCGCAGAGAGCCGGAGCGCAGGTGCTGTGGGTTCACGCCTCCGGCGGGCCTGAGGTAAGCGAAGCGTTCCGGCAGATCGCAACGAAGCTCCGCCGACGGGGTGCCGAGGGCGACGAGGCGCCGCTGGACGGGCTGAACACTGCCGACCTGGCTTGGGAAGCCCTCCATGCCAGCAAGAGGCCCTGGCTGTTGGTCTTCGACAACGCGGATGACCCCGTGCGGCTCGAGCAGGACTTGGGGCCCAATTGGCTGGAGCCATCTGCGTCCGGGGCGGTCCTGGTAACCACCCGCCAAGCACACCGGCACGTGTGGCCACCCGGGGCACGACTGATGAGGCTCGGCCCGCTTGACCCTGAAGCCGGCGCAGACATGCTTCTCGCCCTATCCGGCAGCACCGCACCGGATCCTGCGGAACGCGGCGCCGCGCGCCAACTCTCCGAGCGGCTGGGCGGAGTGCCTCTCGCCTTGCGGGCCGCCGGACTCTGCGTGGCGCAGCCTCTCTCTCCCATCCGCGATCTCACGGCCTTCCGCCAGGCGCTCGACCGTGACTTCCCGAATGTGGTTGATCGGGCCGCCACCACTTCCCCGCATTCGTCCACGATCGAAGACGCTCGGAGTCTGGTCATGCAGACCTGGGAGGTTTCCCTGGATGCGCTGGAGCAGCAGGGAATCCCTCAGGTCAGGCCGATCATGCGGATCCTGTCGTGCTGGGCATCCCGGCCTGTACCAGTGGCCCTATTGTCGCCCAAAGTGCTTGGAAGAACCCACGGTTCGGATAGCGGCGGCTGGGACAGCCTCCTTGTGGAGCGTGCGCTGAACGCTCTCAGTACCGTCGGCCTGATCGACATCGCCGACGAGAATTCCGAGGGGCTTTCCGTGGAGGCCAACGCGGTCTACCGCTGGATGGGCGACGTGCGCCAACGCCAGTGCGTCGTTGTGCACCCGCTGGTCGCCGAAGTGAACGCGGTGCATCTGGAACTTTCCCCTCATCGTGCCCGTACTTGGGCTGCTGCGGTCCGCTGCCTCGGAGCTCTGCGAGACACCGATGACCAGGATAGCGCCGCCCAATGGCCCCTCGCCGTTGCTCACATGATGGCGGTGGCCGGGCGACTCCCTCCGTTATTTGGAGAATTGTTCGAGGCCGTTGTCGATACGCATATGTACTTGAGTCGTTACTTGAGGATGGTCGGCCGGTACGACATCGCGTACAGGTCCGCCATGGCTCTTCGTGCGCGACTGGCCGCCTTCACCCCCAATGACCGAATCCGTTATCTGGTCGAACTCAACGCGGCGGAGTGGGCCTGGAACATGTCGCGCCTGGATGAGGCCGACACCATGGCCGGGGCGGCGTGCCGCCTGGCCGACTGTTTCATCGGAGCAGACAGTGTTGAGTTTCATGCGGCCCGCGCGCTGGCTGTCGCGATCCATTCGGAGCGCGGCTCCCTGGAGTCGGGAGAGAAAATGGCACGCGAGCTGTGCGCGGAGATGGACAGCAAGCCGCACCTCCCATACTTCGGCATGCAGGCCCATCATCACCTTGCCACCATTCTGCGTCAGTCCGGGCATCTCGACGAGGCGGAGAAGCACTCCCGTCGAGCCATCGAGTCCTCGGATCGACTGGAGCCCGCGCCCTTCAGCCGGGCCATCATTCGCCACGAACTAGGCGTCATTCTGTGGCATCGCGGCCATCTCGACCAAGCACTCACTGTCCTGTCGGAGGTGCTGCGGCAGCAGCGCTCCTTCCTTCCCACCTGGCACCCGTCAGTCCTGGTCACCCGATATGACATCGCGTCCATCCAAAGCCTGCGGGGAAACTCAATCAGGGCCTTCACGGATTTCATGGACATCTGGCTGGCCGAGCAGGATCTGCTGGGGAAGGACCATCACAAAACACTACAGACTCGCCACCAGGTGGGCCAGATTCTGGTGGAAATCGGGGAAGTCGATCTGGCCGAGCCGATCCTCAGCGAGGTGGAGGAGGAGTACGGGACACAGGGCCTACAGGGTCTTCTCACCGATCTACTCTCCACCCGGCACGAGAGGGTACACATCGCGGCGCAGCGCGGCCGGCATGTGGAAGCCCATCAAGGATGGCGCCAGATCCTCGAGGAGGAGCAACGCAACCTGGGCGCACGGCACCCTTCCACCCTCCGCACTCACTACAACTGGGCCCTCTGCTGGGCGGTCCTGGGCTCTTTATCGGTGGCTCGTGCCGAGATGAGGAAGGTGCTCGTCGCTCGCCGCGATGCGCTCGGTAGGGACCACTATGAGACGACGCAAGCCGCAGACACGCTAACGGCACTGGCACGCAATCCATCCCTGAACTGGCGCTTCGGTGGAAACCGCAGACGCAATGTGCCCGTGAACCGCTCGGCACGCAGAAACACCAAAGGCCCGGCGGGCGACATCTGAGACGGGCCGGCCGCCCGAAGGCGAAGCCCACCCCATGTCCCGTACCATCACGGTGCATTCAACGCTTCTCGACCCGAATGTCTCACCACAAGGGCAACGAAGCACCAGCGTCCGGGCCAATCTGCTGAGTGAGGCGGATCGGTATGGCGGCCCTCTGGAAGCTCACCTGGGCGCACGACTCGTTGTGAGAGCTTTTGCTGTGGACGTATCCGATGGGCCATGGAGCGACTTGACGCGCCTCCACAAGTGGTCGGGCACTCCTCACGAAACGTCATTCCTTGGCGCGGGTGCGCCCGACGGTCACTGCGCAGTGGTTCCCACCCGTTGTGGTGGACATCGTGGTCATTAGCGAGTGTGTACTTTTGCGGCCCAGTCGGCGCGGGCCACCGCGAGTTCACGTGAGACCTGGTCGAGCCTGCGGGCCTGCGCCTTCAACTTCGTTGCTAGGTCAGTGACTCCCTGCGGGTCCAAGTGTTCAATGATGTGGTCCTGGATAACCGTCACGATGGCGTGCGGCATCCGTTCTGCTGCATCGTCGTCGGAAGGCCGGCATGAGATCTGGGGGCGGAACACCTCTTCTTCGTAGATCTCTCGGTGGCCCTCGTCAGGGGCATTCACGGTCATCAGCTGACCGGGGAAGTACTTGGTGTGCGTCACGTCAGTCGTCTTGAGCCGCAACTTGCGGAAAGGGACACCTTCTTCACTCGGATCATCTTCGGCCCACAGGGGGAGATAGCCCTGTGCCCTGATCCCATTTTCGGTCATGATCGTCCACTCGCGCTTCGCCGGAAGTGCTGTTTGTTGCAGCGGTGAAGTCTTCAAGGCGTCGACCGCGAGTACGCTTCGCATCGCCCGGAGGTCACCGGTGAAAACCAGCAGATCAGCGATCAATTGATCCGTAGCTGCGAGATCGAGTTCGTCGTCGGTCCCGCACTCGCTATAAATCGCGATCCGTGGTCCATCAGATGCCTCATCGTCCTCGTCAGCGAAAAGGTACGCCTTGAGAATCGCGCCGTCGGCCCCTGCGGTCCGAATTGCCGCCGCGTGTTCCGGTTCGGTGGGCGGGTTGTAGGGCTCCGTTGTGGGAACGGTTGAGTCCTCGGGGACGAGTCCCGTGTCAACGGCACACAAGGCGAGAAGCATGTCTGCCTGATCTCGGCTGATGTGTTGCGGGTCCCACCGGAGACGGATGCGGCCGGTAGCCCGCACGTAACTGATGTTGAGTGGTGCGTCGGCCGTGAGCCCGCACGTCTCGAACTCGAAGTGCGGCAAAGAATCCAATGAGGAAGCTTGGCTGCGAGCGCCACCCACTTCGTACGGGGCGGCTACCGGCTCACCCCCGAAGCCGCGTGACCCGTTTGCGGCACTTCGCGGACGTACGCCCATGAGGGAAGACAGGGTTGGCCTGACTACTTCTGCCGTAGAGATCTCGGTCATGGGAAGTGCTGCTTTCTGCTGGGCAGGGACGATATGCGGTGCTTGGACAAGCGGCACTGCGATATCGGCGGTGAAGAGGATCGACTGGGGAGTAGCGAGGTCCTCGCCGGGATACGCTCCCCCGCCAGTGAGCCGGCCACACCGCTAGATCAGCACTGATCATGTCTGTCCGCAACGATGAGGGATTCGATGCAACATGCACGGTTATGATCGGCCGTCACTGATGTCCGCAACCGAAGTAGCCCCAGTCGAGCCTGGAAGATTTGGTGGCTCGGCAGTCCGGGCGACAGCCCACGGATGGCGACGGCCCGAGGAGTGGGTCGCTGTTGTGAGACCGACCTGACATCTCTATCCGGATCGAAGACCGTCGTCGTGGAGATCGGACGGGACCGTCCGATCTCCAATTCTGCGCCCTACCGCGACAAACGATCGACTCTACGAGCGCGAGACTAAATACTTCCTCGATTTCCTTCAGAAAACGTCCAAGGAAGCATGCCGGCGCGAATAATCCGCGAACCAGGAAAACGCATCTCCGCCAGTAATTTCAAACCCATTCTTGACGGCTTTCCATCCGCCCATGCGGCGCAGTTTCGGGCTCTGCAAAGATCATGGGCGTGATTCGCGGGTAAGTTCGCGCCCTCTTTGTGAGGCGAAGCTTGATGAATTCCAACGGACGGATCGCGCTGCAGCGCCACGAAGCTACGTCGTCAGGGGTCACGGCTCGCGCCCAGGATGCCCGGTCGACCAGTAATAACGTCCCATGCAGTTGGCCGCACGACTGCTCTCTGACGCTGTGCCCGCGTGGCTGGCATCAGTTGGTGATGTTAGGCCAGGGATACTCCGCGGTTGCCGAAGAATTCGGCGAACTCGGTTACGAGCAGGTTCGCGGTCCGCGCTTGGTCGGTGTGGCCGGAGGGGTTTCGGAAGTGCACCGTGTCGCCTTGGCGGCCGGTGACGAGGACGAGGTGGCCGCCCTTGCCGGGGGCTGGGTTCTCGGGGCGGCGGATCTCCTTGTGGACGGAGGCCATGACGAGGCGCCCGTCGTCGAGGAGGGAGAGAAGGTCGGGCACCGTCAGGGTGGGTTGTACCTCTGCGCGCAGAGGGTGAACGTCCTGTACGTACTGGACGAAGGGGGCGTAGATCAGGCCGTGGATCGTTCCGGTGTCCGGGTCTTCGGTGTACGCGCCGTATTTGCGGGCTCCGTCGAGGAGTTCGAAGAGGGTGGGTGCGTTGCCGGTGCGGGCGAGGAGTGCCATGCGTAGGCAGGCGATGCCGCACATGTGGCCGCACCATCGGCCGTAGGTGTTGATGTCGGGGGCGCCGGATTCGGGCCAGCGGGGATCCGCGTCGTGTGCGCGGCCTTCGTAGGCGAAGGCGGCGATCAGGTCCGGGCTGGCGTACTGGGTGATCGTGGGGAACGGGTGGTCATCGGGCACGTGAGGGTTCCTTCCGGTGGGCGCTCTGGCTGATCAGCCGGTGGAAGGTGGGCAGGTCCACACCACCGCCGGAGATCACCACCCCGATCATCCCCGACTCGTGGGGGACGAGGCCGGCAAGGACGGCGGCGAGGGCGCAGGCGCCGCTGGGTTCGGCTACGACTTTCAGGTGCCGGAACGCGAACGCCATGGCGGTGGTGATGTCGCGGTCGGTGACGGTCACGACGGCGTCGAGGAGCCGGGAGTTGACGGCCCAGGTCAGCGGTGAGGGGCTGTTGTGCCCGAGGCCGTCGGCGATGGTGGCGGGTACGTCGGGCAGGGCGATGCGCTGGCCGCAGCGTAGGGAAAGCAGCGTGTCGGCCCCCTCCTGCGGTTCCACGCCGATGACTTTGATGCCGGGGTGGAGGTGCTTGGCGATGGTGGCGGTTCCGGCGGCAAGGCCGCCGCCGCCGACGGGGACGACGAGTGTCTCGATCTCGGGGTGGTCGGTGAGGAGTTCCAGCGCGGCGGCCCCGGCTCCGGCCATGACGTGCCGGGAGTTCGCCGACGGGACGACGGCCAGGCCGTCACGGGCGGCGATCTCGGAGACGAGGGCGTCGCGGTTCTCGGAGTCCCGGCGGTAGGTGACGACATTGCCGCCCAGCGCGCGGATGCCTTCGACTTTCGGGGCCGGGGCGTCGGCGGGGATGACGACCGTGGCCGGCACTTCGAGGAGCCGGCCGGCGAGGGCGAGTGCCTGGGCGTGGTTCCCGGAGGAGGCACCGATCAGGCCCCCGGCGCGTTCGGCCTTGGGGAGGGATGAGGCGTGGTGGTAGGCGCCGCGGAACTTGAAGCTGCCGGTGCGCTGGAGGCTTTCGGCCTTGCACACGACCGGCCAGCCCGCGGCCTGGTCGAGGGAGAGCGCGGAGAGGGCCGGGGTGCGGGCGGCGACCGGGGCGAGGTTGGCGGCGGCGTCCTCGACGTCGCGAGCGGTCAGCTCGGTCATGGCCGGTACCCCGCGTGGGTGGTGGCGGTGGCGAGGATCGTGCGCACGAGTTGGTCGTAGTCGATGCCCGCCGCGTCCGCCATGGTGGCGAGGTTCCCGGTGCGGGAGAGGCCGGGCAGGGTGTTGATCTCCAGCCAGACCGGTCCGCCCGGGGTGATGATGAAGTCGGAGCGGGAGTATCCGGTGCAAGCGAGGGCTCTGTGCGCGGTGAGCGCGGCGTCGGTGATCGCGTCGAGGGTGGTGGCCGGGAGTTCGGCCGGGCACCGGTAGCGGTATCTGTCCTTGTCGCGCTTGGTGGCGTAGTCGTAGAACTCGGCGCCGACAGGCAGGGTCTCCAGCGGCGGCAGCGCCGCGGGTGTGCCTTCGACCTCCAGGATGCCGCAGGTTACCGGTGTGCCCGTGGTGAACGGCTCGGCGAACCAGCCGTCGTCGGCCCTCACCCCGGACAGCGCTGCGGCGAGTTCGACGTCGTCATGACAGACCGTCATTCCGATGCTGCCGCCTTCGGAAAGGGGCTTGAGAATCAGCGGGAAGGCGATCATGCCGGTGATGGCCTGCGTGATCGTGTCGCGGTCGCGGGGCGGGAGAACCACGGACGGCAGGACCGTAACGCCGGCGGCGGCAGCGACGGTCTTGGCGAGCGTCTTGTGCATGCCGATGGCGGACGCCGTCACGCCCGAGCCGGTGTAGGGGATGTTGAGAGATTCCAGTAAGCCCTGGAGCTTGCCATCCTCGGCGTACTGTCCGGCGATGGCCAGGAACGCGACGTCGGCGCTGCGGATCTGGTCGGTGAAGGTGGTGTCGGCGGCGTCGAGCAGCGTGGTGCTGTAGCCCTGTCGGGCGAGGGATTCCTGGGCGGCGCGGCCGGACAACAGAGACCGCTCCCGTTCGGTGGACCTCCCGCCGGACACGACGGCGATTCGGGCGGCGGGTTCGAGAGACTGCTTCGTCATCAGTTAGTGCTCCTGTTTCGGGGTGGTCTGGCCGGTCTCGGATGTGCCGGCCGGTGAAGGCGCTACGGTCGGAGGACTGAGCCGAGCGGCTGTCTGCCGTGCCGGGCAAGTCCTGCTGATGCGGAGTTCGTTACGTGATCCCTTTTTCGCTCGAAGCCGTCGCGACCGCCGTCGGCGGCCGTCTGTGTGACGTACCGGATTCCTCCGTGCTGATGACGGCGCCCGCGGTCGTCGACTCACGCACGGTCGAGCCCGGTGGACTGTTCGCCGCGCTGCCTGGTGAGCAGGCAGACGGGCACGCCTTCGCGGTGAATGCGGTGAAAGCCGGTGCGGTGGCGGTCCTCGCCACCCGTCCCGTCGGTGTCCCGGCCGTGGTCGTCGATGACGTGCTGGACGCGCTCGCGGCACTGGCCCGCGCCGTGCTGGGCGCCGTGCCGGAAGCGACCGTGATCGGGCTGACCGGCTCGGCGGGCAAGACCAGCACGAAGGACCTGATCGCCCAGGTACTCCCCGAACTCGGTGAGACGATCGCGACGGCGAAGTCGTTCAACGGTGAGATCGGTATGCCGCTGACGGTGACGCACCTGAGCCGCGGCGTTCGCTACATCGTGCTGGAGATGGGTGCCCGTGGCATCGGCCACATCACCCACCTGACACGCATCGCCCCGCCCACGGTCGGCCTGGTCCTCAACGTGGGGACCGCCCACGTCGGCGAGTTCGGCGGCCGTGAGCAGATCGCGAAGGCCAAGGGCGAACTCGTCGAAGCACTTCCGGCGGACGGACTGGCTGTCCTCAATGCCGACGATCCGCTGGTCGCCGCCATGGCGTCGCGTACCCGCGCCAGGGTGCTCACCTTCGGTATCGAGAACGAGGCCGATGTGAGGGCCGTGGACGTCGCCCTCGACACCTCGGGCCGGGCCTCGTTCACCCTGACGGCCACCGGCGCCAAGGCGCGGGTCGACCTGTCCCTTTACGGCGAGCACCACGTGGCGAACGCACTTGCTGCCGCCGCCGTCGCGATCGGGCTGGGCGCCGGCGTGGAGAAGACGGCGGCGGCGCTCTCCCGCGCGGTCCTGGTGGCGTCGGGGCGCATGGAGGTCACCGACAGGCCCGACGGAGTGCGAGTCATCAACGACGCGTTCAACGCGAACCCCGACTCGATGAAGGCGGCATTCAGCACCCTGAAGTCCATGGCGGACGGGCGCCGGACCATCGCGGTCCTGGGAGAGATGAAGGAACTCGGCGCCGACGGAAGCGACGAACACCGCCACGTCGGCCGTCTCGCCGCCGCGGCAGGCATCCACGTACTCATCGCGGTCGGCGACGACGACGCGCGGACGATGGCCGACGCCGCCCAGCAGGAGAACCCGCAGTTGGAGGTGGTGGCCGCCCGCGACCGCGACCACGCCCTGACCCTGGCTAGCGACCTGATCCAGCCCGGGGACATCGTCCTGGTCAAGGGCTCGCACAGCGTCGAGCTGGAGCACACGGCAGAACGTCTGGCCCATGCCGGCACGGTGACCCACGAACGCTAAGAGTTGGGACATCAGAAGCGCTGCCATTCGGCGTTGACGTTGCATTCGTGGCCAAGGACGGCGGTCGGTTCGGCGTCCTTGGAGCGGGCGGCCGAATTCGTCCGTGATGCCACGACCTTGGCTCGGACGGCGACCACGTGGGATGGGGCGCGGCGTGACAACGGGACTCCTGTGTCGTTGGTTGTCGGTGCCCCCGGTTGTGAGGGGAGCGAGAGCGGGTTCGGCGGGTGTGCTGAGCTACTTCTTCTTGTCCGTCTTGTCCGTCTTGTCTTTCTTGGCGGCGGCTCGGCGTTCTGCGCGGTTGCCGTTCGCATTGGGTGTTGCTGCGGCCGATGACTTGTTCTTGCGGACGGACACGCCGTCCGATGCCGGCGGTACCGACGTTGCGCTTGAACCTGCTCATCCATCTGCTCCTGGGTGTGTGGTGTGGTGGGTAACCGGCATTGGTTACAACGGGGTTGGAGGTTTCTGCGTGGGCTGTGGAGGGGGGAGGACTCGCGGCATGGGGGCTGCTGGAAGCGGGAGGTTGTCATGCGATTTCCTTGACGCTCTTGGTCTCCGCGAGCCGTTCCAGCAGGTCGTTGACGACCCCAGCCATTCGTCGAAGGTGGCCGAGGGCCTGGCGGTAGCCACCCGGCAGGATCTCGGGGTGCAGTGTGTGTGCACGCCGAAGAAGACCGCGCACCTGGGCGTCCCCGTCGCCAGCGGGGTTGGCGATGGCGACGAGCTGCATGAGATCGGCGCGCAAGCGCTCGGCGATCTCTCCGAACTCGCTCTCGCGGGGGTTCTGGTCGCCCAGGACGTCACCGACGTCGTCCACGATCTCCTCCAACGGCTTCACATCACGAAGCAGGCAGGCGATACGAGCCAGGCCCTCAGCATCGACGGTTGGCGACCACTGCCCGGCCGGCGGTAGTACGGGTCGGCTGATCTCGGCGAGGCCAGTAGGGGAGGAGCGCATCAGCAGCGCCTGACGGCGTATGTGCACCACGTGCAGGTGCCTTTACGGCCCCAGTCGCTGGCGAGATAGGTGACGAGCTGCATGCCGCGTCCGCCCTCGTCGTCCGGACCCGCCTCCCGTACCTCCGGAGCGCCGGACGAGTGGTCATCGACCTCGATCAGAACGTCACCGGAGGTGTCACAAGTAATTTGAAAAAAGATGGAGTTGACGTTGCCGTGGACGATGGCGTTGGTGACGATCTCGCTGACCAGCAGCTGCACCGTCCCGACCACGTCCCGGTCCCTGACGCCGGCCCTTCCGAGCACAGCTGCCGTCATCCGACGCGCGGCCTTCACGCGCCTCGGATCGGCATCGAACGACATCGCACTGTGCGCACTCCTCATCGGCCCTCTCCAAGTCGCCGTGTCGCTACCCGCGGGGATCGTGTCGAGGCGGGCCGGTAAACACCGGGAGAAGAGGGCGGTAGCGCGGTGTGTCAGAGGCGTCCGACGCATAGGAATTCCCTCCGAGTTCGTCCAGGGCCGAGCCCTCACCGGGACACGGGTCGCGTTTTTCTGGCGTCGCCGTCGCCTGCCGCAGCGGTCGCCCAGTTCCGCTGTCGGCCGTGCGGGGCAAGGCGTTGTGCTGTTGGTCTACTACCGCCACTGCCCGGCACCGTGCAGACCTCGGCGCTGATCCAGGAAGTCATGATCTTCATCCGGGTATCGCCAGGCGCTGAAAGTGGCGGCACAGCTCATCGACTGAGCGGGCGAGAAGCGTGGCGTGCCGTACAGGTCCGAGCGAGCAGGGGCCGGCCGCCAGACGCCGCCGGGCTTCGCCGATTCCCGCTTGGGCACACGCCACGTTTCGTGGCCCAGCTACGTCACACCGCTGTGCCAACTCCGGGATGAGCAGGTTGAGGTGCCCGCGAAGTTGGAGCGTGAGCGAGCTCAGTGCCTCGCCGGAGGGAGCCTCGGCGCCGTCGTTGAGCAGGGCGGCTGCAGCGGCGGTCATCGTGGAGATGTCGAGCGGGACCGTGCTCTGCATCGCAGGATAAGTGGTCTCGTCCATGGCGTGCTCCCCGGCTCGTCGGTTTGTGCGTTGTGCAATCAGGTTCGACCGGAACGCGCAACTGCGGGATGACCGGCGGGGGTTACCGAGGCGGTAATACACTCGTTGACGCCCCAGCAAGACGCGCTCGCGTGCGTAGGATCACCCTGGAGGCCGGCTCACATGGACGCCACGACACCTGGCCCGCTCGCCCCCGACGTTCTCGACAGAGCAGACGTACGAGCAGCCCTCGCGGAGCACGACTTCGCGGCCGTCTTCACCTTGATCAAGAAGTGGGGCGGTCTTTCCCAGAACCGCATCGCGTCCGCCTGCCAACTCACCCCCGGCAAGGTGTCCACGATCGCCAGCGGCAGCCAGCGCGTCACCAGCTTCGACGTGGTGCGGCGGATCGCCGACGGACTACGCATCCCAGGGCACATGCTCGGGCTCGCACCGCGCCCCTGGGAGCACCAGCAGCAGACCCAGCTCCCGCCAGAGTCGCCGGGCGCACGATCGGCAGCCAGCGAGGTCCCGTGGAGGCCGGATGCCACAATCGACCTGGCAGCAGACCTGACGAGGAGCGATCTCGTGATGGACCGTCGCGCAATCACGCGCGCCCTTGCCGGAGCGGCTGTAACCGGCGGCGCGCTGCTCGAATCCCTGGAGGGCTGGCTCCAGCCGGCTGCCGTACTGGCCGCACCGGCCCGGCGTGGCCGACTCGGACTTCGCGAGACAGACGAACTGGAGACCACCGCACGCGCGTTCCGGCAATGGGACCATCGGTACGGCGGCGGGCTCCGCCGCAAGGCGGTCCTCGGGCAGCTTTCTGAGGTGGCCGGCGCGCTCGACGAGCACCAGGCACCCGAGGTGGAGACGCGCCTCTACCGGATCATGGCGCAGCTCGCCGGAACCGCGGCGACCATGGCATGGGACAGCGGTCTCCACCGACGGGCGCAGGAGTACTACCGCCTGGCTCTGCGATCGGCGCACGCTGGTGCCGACCCGGTGTTCGGTGCCAACGTCCTTGCCGGCATGGCCCGTCAGATGCTCTACCGTGATCGCCCGGACGACGCGCTTCAGCTCATCCAGCTTGCTCAGGAAGGTGCCCGGGACGTGATCGGGCCTCGCGTGCGGGCCATGCTCCACACGCGCGAGGCGTGGGCGTACGCCGCACAGGGCCGCACCGCCGGATTCCAACGGGCCACCGCGAAGGCGGCCGAAGCCCTCGCCGACGCGTCCTCCAGTGAAGAAGAGCCATACTGGATCGCCTACTTCGGTGAGGCCGAGCTGGCGGGAGTCACCGGCGGCCGACTGCTCGATCTCGCGCGTCAGGATCCCCGGCAGCACGCGGAACGGGCGGCCGATGAAATCCGTACGGCGCTCTCTTCGCGTGGCCCGGAAGCAGGCCGCTCTCATGCGCTCGACCGGATCGGCCTCGCCGAGTGCCGTTTCCTCGTCGGGGACGTCGGCGGCGGCGCGGAGGAGACCCACCGCGCGGTCGCCGCCGCGAGGCTCACCCAGTCCGGCCGGGTCCGTACGCAGCTCGGGCAGCTTTACCCGTACACCGTGGGCCACCAGGCGTCGCGGCCAGTGCGCGAGGCGCGCGATAGTATCCGCGACCTGCTGTCGAGCTGAGGAGAGCGGCGTGACGACGCTGGCCGTGACCGGACACATGGACCTGACCGAGGAGAGCGTGCCGTTCGTACGGTCCGCACTACGTCACCTACTGGAGTCTTACCGCGGGGATTTGACCGGGGTGTCGTGCATCGCCGCCGGGGCCGACGCGTTGTTCGCGGAGGAAGTCATTGCGATCGGTGGCCGGCTTGTCGTCGTGATCCCCTCCCGGGACTACCGGGCGAAGAAAGTGAAGCCCGACCATGCGGCGGTCTTCGACCACCTCGTTGAGACTGCCGCGGACGTGGTGACGTTGCCTCATGAGACAGCGAATCGGGCGGCGTACGAGGCGGCGAACAGCGAACTGCTGACGCGTGCGGACCGGCTTGTCGCGGTGTGGGACGGAACTCCGCCGTCGGGCAAAGGCGGGGGCACCGCTGACACCGTCGAGGAGGCGCGAGCGGCGGGGCTGGGTGTAGACGTCGTGTGGCCTGATGGGGCGGCACGCCGGGCGTGACGAGAGAGCGCCTCGTCCGGTCTGGAGACTGGCTAAGGGGTGCAGGTGCAGTTTCACTGTGGACCGCCGTGTAGGCGAGGCGGCTGCCTGATCGGCTAATCCGGTCGGTGCTGGATGTCACCCAGCGGGGGGCACGATTCCGCGCCGATGGTCTGTGCCCTTGCGGCCGGGCGGTGCTCGCGCGGCGGAGGATGCCCAGGGCACGTCGACGGCGGTTCTGGTGAGCGCGGTGAACGAGGCACTCCTCGGGCTCGGGGACCGTGTGCACGGTATTCAGCGCAAGCAGTACCGGGCCTATCAGCGTCTGCGGAACCTCGCGTGCCAGGGTCAGGGAGCCCTCGACGACCCGTTCGGCCAGTTCGGGGTCCTCCTGCCGTAGCCGGGTGACGATACGTTCGCTTGCTGCGGAACTTGCGTGGAAGCCGGCGAGAGTGCGTGAGCTGCTAGGGATGCCAGATAGTCGCCCAGTGCTGAGGCTTGTTTGACGGGACACTGGAGGGGGCGGGTCGCTCTCCTCCAGCGGCTGTCAGTCCCAATTGGTCATTGGCGCAAGTCTGTTCGCGGGTAGACAGCTCTGTTGCAGGGCTTTCGCTCCTACGATCCGGCGGGGACGCCGTTTGTCGTTCCCGCTTCTGACCCGCCCCTCAACGTAGCCCGTACGCGTGGTTGTAAGGCGCTTCGGCGTCGGTGGCCCGGAGGAAGTGAGGCTGCTTCTTGGACCTGCCGCCGCTCGTACGACAGGAGACCCCAATAGGGGCGCTGCAGTCGCGGCACTCCCAGTCGAGAGCCTCCGCCAGCCCCCGCTCTTTGATCTGAGCCAGCACCGCTTCGCGCTCCTGCCGCCAGGCTTGCCTGTCGGGCCCCATTGCAGATAGCTCCGAGTCCTGCAGTCGGCGGAACGTCCGCTGGCGCTCGGGGTCTGCGAGGGGCCCCGACAGAGGCTTGGTGACGACGGCAGTCTGAGCCGCGCTTTCGCCCGCTTCCAGCTCGGCTTCCAGGTCGTCTACTCGCTGCCGCAAGTGGCGCTCGAAGTCGTCCAGCGTTGCCCCAGGGTGCGTTCCGGAGAAATCCAGGGTCTCCAGATGGAAGCGGCGAAGAACGCTAAGCGTGTATCGCGCCTTGTGGTTGGTGAACTCGCGCATTGCGGTACCTGTTTGTCCTGTCTTCTGGCGTTGTCGTGCAGGCGGGGGTCAGAGGTGCCGGGCGAGCGCGGCCTCCAGACGCTCGACTGCATCGCCATGGGCGCTCAGATACGGCTGCATCACCCACACGTCCTTGCAGAAGGGCGCGAATCCCAAGGACTGCCATATGCCCTGGACCACGGCCTTCTCTCGCGCCTCTCGCGCGTCGCCGTCCCGTTCACCGACCGGGATGTCGATCGGGTACGGATGTGTCGCCACGAGCGCCGCATGGCCTGCGACCCAGCGGAGCAGACGGCCGATCAGCAGTCGGCCGACGCCGCCCAGCCCACGCCACGCCGGTGCGATTCGTGCCCGGTCGATGATGACGACCTGGTCACCACTCACCAGGCACTCCTCCAGATCGGAGTGCAGGCCGAGATCCCCTGACTTGTCGAAGATCGGTGCGAAGTGCTCGTAGTCGGCGTCGCGCGAGTCCAGCGACTCGTAGACGTTTCCGATGCGCCACAGGTCCAGCGTCAGGCCGGACATTGTGAAGATCGTCAACTCTTGCCGCTCACCCCGGGACAATTGGGCCAGCGATACGCCAGGGGCCAGGAGCCGCGCGTTATCGGCCTCGGCTTTGTCGTCGTCCGGCTCCCACAGGGGCAGAACGGCGCGGCAGTGCCATTCGAGTGTTGCGGGATCGTCATGGGCATCGGATGCGACCACGGAAGCGGATGATTCGAAACGTAGCTCCAGGCGGTTCAGATGCGTCAGGAGGTCCGTCCTGGAGAGTGCGGCTTCGGTCATGAGGCCACACGCTAGCCACGCGGTCGGCTGCGTATGGGGCGATTCCCAAGACGGGTGGCGATCCTCTCGGCAGGCACTTCGGTGCGAGGTGGTGCGCCACGTGCCCTCCGAGCAGGGCCTCGTGCGAGATGGGGCACGCGGAGGGCACGCAGCCCTACAGGGGGTCAGATAACGACAAAGCCTCAGGCATCTGACCTGAGGCTTTACAAAAGAGCGGGTGACGAGAATCGAACTCGCGCTCTGAGCTTGGGAATCACCCGGTGCTCCGGCATCAACATGCCATCTGATCTGCGGAACAGGAAGATAGAACGCGGATCCGAGCGCCGTATCGGTGCCCGAGTCGACCGCTGTGTACCGGCGCTACTGGCACGTTATGGCACGGCCGCGGCCAGCGCGGGCCGTAGGGTCGCTCGGAGGGCGAGCAACGCCATGAGGACCGACGCTCCGCGACGGGCGGATGCCGTGCGACTGCAGCCCTATCCTTCCGAAGCCTGTCGGGGCACAGGCGGGTCACACGAAGTTACCGCGACCGTACATCGACGACGGCGTCCCAATCCGAAGAACCACTCATCTGAGTAAATTGGCTGATTGAGTGTCAGAGGCGGTGCTAGCGTCCACAAACGTCACACGGAGACTCAAAGTCCCCGTCCGCACCAAACGCCAGGACGACCGTGAAGATCAAGCGCGTGCGCATCGAGAACTTCTGCTGTCTGCACAAGGTGGACGTGACCTTCGAAGACATCACCTCCTTCATCGGGCCGACGGGAGTCGGCAAGTCCACGGTGCTGCGTGCGCTCGACTGGTTCTTCAACGGCGAGAAGGGTGTAGCCCTCAGCGACGACGACATCCACTCGGCAGCTGAGGATGGGCGCATCTCCGTGGAGGTGGAGTTCGACGGACTCACCGACCACGACCGCCAGACTCTCGGACGGTACGCGCCTGACGGCGCCGCGAGCGTGAGTATCTGGCGCACCTGGCACAACGGTGAGGACAAGATCACAGGCAAGGCGCTCGCATACGGGCCGTTCGAGGAGGTACGCAAGTGCGAGAAGGCCATGGAACTGCGTCGCGCGTATGACCAGTTGAGGGAGAGCGACACAAGCCTGGGGCTGTCGGCCGCCGGGACCAAGGACAAGGTCCTGGAGGCGATGCTTACGTGGGAGTTGGCCAACCGTGACCGTCTCACCGAGGCAGAGGTCGAGGACACTCACTTCTTCGGCTTCGCCGGGCAGAGCCGCCTCGCCCAGCTGATCGACTTCGTGTTCGTCTCCGCCGACCTGCGGGCGTACGAGGAGGCCGACGATCAGAAGGCGACTGCGCTCGGCCGTATCCTCGACCACGCTGTGGACCGCTCACAGGCAAACGAGCAGCTCGGCGAGATCGAGGAGAACGCTCATCTGGCCCGGCAGGAAGTGCACAGCAAGGTGTACGGCCCTCTGCTGGACGAGGTGTCTGCCGCGCTCTCGGCGGAGGTCGCCAAGTTCACCACCGGCCGTGAGGTGGTCGTGACCCCCACGGTGCAGGCTCCGAAGCCCGCCCGAACGACCTTCCGGGTGAGCATCCGGGACGGTGCTGCTCAAACCTCGGTGCACCGGCAAGGGCACGGCTTCCAGCGCGCCTTGATCATTGCCGCGCTGAAGTACTTGGCGGACCGAAGACGTTCGGCCGACGGAATTCGGACGTTGTGCCTAGCTATCGAGGAGCCCGAGCTCTTCCAGCACCCTCCTCAGGCGCGGACCTTCGCGAAGGTGCTCCGCGAACTGGTCGCCACCTCATCGCAGGGGTGCACTCAGGTCATGTACGCCACTCACAACCCGGTCTTCATCGATCCAAAGGGGTACCACCAGATTCGGCGCCTGCGCCGCGCTGCCGGTGAGGAGCATCCCGTCACCGAAGTGGTACAGGCCACGGAAGGGGACCTGTGCAGAGTCTTGGACGGGCTCGTCGACAAGAAGGTGATCAGGAGCAGGACCGAGGGCACGCTGAGCGGCGCGCTGGCGGAGGGCTTCTTCGCCCATGCCGTGGTCTTGGTCGAGGGGCGCGGGGACGCGGGAGTGATCACCGGTTGCGCTGACCGGTCGGGGATTAACCTCGGAGCGGAGGGCATCAGCGTCATCGAGGTTCACGGGAAGGACAACCTCATGATCTCCGACGCACTCTTCAGTGCCCTGGGTGTGTCCTGCTACGTCGTGTTCGACGGCGACGCCGGCATGGAGGAGCGCAAGCGGGCCTCGGTGCAACATCTCATCCCGCAGCAGCAGCGGCAGGAGAAGGAGCAGGAGTTCGAGCGCCAGGGAAGGAAGAACCGGAGCAAGAACGCGAATCTTCTGCAGTACCTCGGTGCGACGCCCAGTCCCCAGCCCGCCGACGACACGACCGGCCGCTACACCGTATTCGAGGACACCCTGGAGACCCACCTCGACCAGTACTGGCCTACCTGGGAGGAGCGCAGGCAGGAACTCGTTCGTGCCGGCGAGGGAGTCGACGGGAAGAATGCGGCAACGTACCTGGAGACGACCCGAACGGTCGCGACGGAGCCACCGTTCTTGCTGCACGCCTTGCTGGAGAACGTCCGGTCTCTGACCGGGCGACCGTAGCCGGCTAGTTCGACCGCCAGGCTTGTCAGGCAGGGAACGGCCTAGACAACAAACAAGGCCCGGGTCTTTGACCTGGGCCTTCGTCGTGGAGCGGGTGACGAGAAGCGAACTCGCGCTCTGAGCTTGGGAATCAACGGTCCTAGGGCAGCTGATAGGGCTCTGACATGCACTTTCCCGTGAGAAATCATGGAGCGCCATGGCCTCTGGAAGCTGCACCTGACCGCTGTTGTCCGCTCTGCTGGGCACGGATGGGGCACGGAGCTAGCGGTGCAGCGGGCCCAGGCCATGGGGAGTGCTGGGGTGGCCAGGGCAGGGGTCGATGCCGCTGACCGGGTGTGGGGCATCCCGCCGAGCAGTTGGTCTTCGGCGCCATCAGGATCGTGCCGAGCTTTGCGCCTCGGTTCCAGCGCCTATGGGTGCCGTTCGCTCATTCGGGGCGGACAGGTTTGTGCGCGGCTATGGCGAGCGACGGCCTTCGGTAGAAAAATGTGGGAAGGATGCCGCGAGTCATCAAGGTCGTTCACCCTGAACGTCTCGACGCCATAAGTAGAGGGCGATAGGCTATGGGTGGACGGAGTCATAAAAATAGGAGGATTCTGTGGGCGAGAGCGAAGAAGAGTCAATCCTAGAGCCGTTGGATCGCAAGAGCTTGCGTTTCACTAGTCTACAAGTTACGAATTGGAGAAACTTTACGAGCTTTTCGGTCGATCTCCAGCAGCGAATGTTTCTGGTTGGCCCTAACGCTGCAGGCAAATCTAATTTTCTGGATTGTTTTCGATTTCTTTCGGAAATTGTTTCTGTGGGAGGTGGTTTTGAAGCTGCAGTTACTCGTCGCGGGGGTGTCAGTATGATCAGGTCATTCGCTGCTCGAAGGTATCCTTCAATTTCGCTTCGAGTGACGCTCGGAAATGCCGCATCCCCCAACGAATGGATGTATGAACTTAAGTTCAAGCAGGACAATAATAGGCGCCCGATCATTGAGGCGGAGAATGTTCAATATCGAGGTAATGACGTGCTACGGCGCCCAGATGTTGGTGATCTTAAGGATTCGGAGAGACTGAAGCAGACGCATCTTGAGCAAGTTAATGTCAATCGAGAATTCAGAATGGTTTCTGAATTCTTTTCGAGTCTCCACTATTTGCATATCGTGCCGCAATTGGTTCGGGACCCTGATCGATCTGTAGGTAAGAGGAATGATCCGTTTGGAGGAGACTTTCTGGAGCAGATTGCGCGCACTCCTAAGCCGACGCGGGATGCGCGTTTGCGCAAGATTGTCGATTCCTTGCGAGTTGCAGTCCCGCAGCTAAAAGAGCTTGAGCTAACGGCTGACGTTCGAGGGGTTCCGCATTTGCGAGGAAAGTACCAGCATTGGCGGCCTCAGGGGGCGTGGCAGACGGAAGACCACTTCTCGGATGGCACTCTCAGGCTTCTGGGGCTTCTGTGGGCGGTGGCGGAGTCCAAGGGCCCGCTTCTACTGGAGGAGCCTGAACTATCCTTGCATCCTGAGGTGGTGCGCTATATTCCGCAGATGTTTGCCCGGGTTCAGAGGAAGTCAAGTCGGCAGATTTTGGTGAGTTCTCACTCACCTGAAATCCTGAATGACCCGGGCATTGGTTCAGATGAAGTATTGGCGCTTCTTCCTGAATCTGAAGGAACGGCAGTTTCTTCACTCGCGGAACATGGTGAACTCCAAGCGATGCGGGATGCCGGTGTTCCGCTAGGGGATATCTTGAAAGGGCTCACAGCTCCCGATGAAGCTGGTCAGCTCAGCTTTTTCGTGGGGTGAGCATGATCTCAATTACTGCTGTCGTGGAAGGCATGTCTGATGAAGGGGCTGTAAAATCCATTCTGAATGAATGCGGCTTCTCTGTCGGAATGTTCCAGGGGCGTAGTGGGTGCGCCGAGATCATCAAAAAACTTCCAGCGTACAATAATGCAGCAAAGTTCTCGCCCTGGTTTGTTTTGCTAGATCTGGACTCTGTCGACCTGTGCGTGGTTGACAAAGTCCAGAAATGGATGCCGCGACCCTCCGAATTAATGATATTTCGGGTCGCTGTGGCAGAACTTGAGTCCTGGTTGCTTGCCGACAGCGAGGCCATTGCTGATTTCCTGGGTGTGTCGCGAGCAAAGATTCCTTTCGATCCAGATGCTCTTGCTGATCCGAAGCAAGAACTCGTTAATCTGGCAAGGAGGTCACGGAAGCGAGATATTCGTGAGGGACTCGTTCCGCGTCCCAGAAGTGGAACTAGTGTCGGCCCTACGTACGTGTCCGACATCAGGGAATTTGGCCAGACTCGCTGGCGCCCACGGATCGCTGCACATAATTCGCCGAGTCTTCGCCGTTGTCTGAATCGCCTGGACGAACTGGCAGATCGGTTGAACAGCGGCTAAGTCGGCGGAGTGGGCTTGGCCAGTTTCCTGCCCGGTCATACCCGATGGGAGGGGGCTGAAGTCGTGGAGCCGACCGCCCTACATGCGCGGCTGGGTAGCCGGTGCGAGTGCCGCGTTGTGGAACGCCAGGGGCTGATTTCTCGGGGGCGCAGCGACCATCCGCGCGCCGCACGGCACGGGTTAGGCAGCCTCACGTGGGGTGGCCCACTCGAAAAAAGAAGGGCCCGGACGGATGCTCCGGGCCCTTCTGCTGCTACTGGCACTTGGCGCCTATGTACCGCCGCCCCGAGCCTTGGGTCGGCAGTTTGCGGTGCGCCCAGGAGGCCATCAGGCCGCAGCGTTGGCTTCCCTGCCCCTTCGCGTCCGGCGGTGGAGGATCTCGTCGAAGGTGGTGCGGACGCCCGTGGGGTCGATGTAGTGCATCGCCAGGAGGGCGGCGATGACGGCGCCGACCAGGTCGTTCTGGACCTCGGACCAGGTGTGGTCGTCGCCGCAGGTGGTGAGGCCCTTCAGGCCGTGGAGGGCGTGCATGGCCTCGCCGGCTTCCTCGGCGACCTTGCCGACCTGGAGGGCTTTGAGCTCCTCGTCGGGGAGGTGAGCGCCGGCCGCTCGGCAGACGGCGGAGAGCTTCTCGATGTTGTCCCACAGGGTGTCCACGTCGGACCTCCGATCGATGGGTTCGGTTATTCCTGTGCGGGGCGTCCGAGCTGGCGTACGGTCCATCCGGCCATGCGCCAGGCGTCGGCGTCGATGAGGTTGCGGAGGTCGACGAGGACCGGGGCCGCGACCAGTGGGGCGAGGGCTTTGGGGTCGGCCTCGCGGAAGTGGGGCCACTCGGTGGCCAGGACGATGAGTTCGGCGTCCTGAGCGGAGGCGTCGAGGGTGTCGGCGTAGTCGAGTTCGGGGTTACGGCGCAGCGCGGCGGATACGGCGTGCGGGTCGTGGACGGTGACCGTCGCGCCGCGCTGGTGCATCAGCGCGGCGATCGCCAGGGCTGGGGATTCGCGGACGTCGTTGGTGCCGGCCTTGAAGGAGGCGCCCCAGACGGTTACGCGTACGCCGTCCACCGGGCGGCCGAGGGTCTGCTCGATGAGCTTCAGCACGGCGGTGGGGCGTGATTCGTTGACCTCTTCCGCTGCGCGCAGCAGGGTCGCGGCCTCGGTGGCGCCCAAGGTGCGGGCGGAAGCGGTGAAGGCGCGGACGTCCTTGGGGAGGCAGCCGCCGCCGTAGCCGGGGCCGGCATTCAGGCCGCCGCGGCCGATGCGCGGGTCGACGCCGATGGCCTCGGTGAGTTGCTGGACGTCGGCACCCGCCGCGGCGCACATGTCGGCGACGCCGTTGATGAATGAGATCTTCATGCCGAGGTACGCGTTCGCGGCGCCCTTGATCAGCTCAGCGGTGGCCGGGTCGGTGACGAAGAGCGGGATGCCGTCGGCGAGGAGCGGTGCGTACACCTGGCGTACGACGTCTTCCGCGCGGGCCGAAGGGACGCCGACCACGATCCGGTCGGGTCGCAGGGTGTCGTCGATGGCGTGACCCTCGCGGAGGAACTCCGGGTTCCAGACGACCTCCACGTCCTCGCCGGCTGGAGAGAGGCGCGAGAGAAGTGCGCCGAGGTCGCGGGAGGTGCCGACGGTGACCGTTGACTTGCCGATGATCACCGTCGGGCGGGTCAGGTGCGGGGCCAGCGCACGAGCGGCGCCGAAGACCTGCCCGGTGTCGTAACTCCGCCCGTCGGCGTCGATCGGCGTGCCCACGGCCAGGAAGTGGACGTCGGCGAACTCGCCCGCCTCGGCGAGGCTGGTCGTGAACCGCAGCCGCCCGGACGCGGTGTGGGTGGCGAGGAGTTCCGGGAGGCCCTCCTCGTAGATCGGGCACTTGCCGGCGTTGAGGCGGTCGATCTTCGCCTGGTCCAGGTCCACGCCGATGACCTCGTGGCCGATCTCGGCCATGGCAGCGGCGTGGGGGATGCCCAGGTGACCACAGCCGATGACGGATACGCGCATGATGGGGTCGACGCTCCTTTCCTTGCCTCTCGCCCGCCCGGGGAATCCGGGTCGGTCGGGTGCGTCACGCTAGCGCCAACACCCGACGCGGCCCTCTTCGTGCAGGTGGATCAACCAGCTTGCTGCTTCAGCAGGTTGACGAAGGCGGGCAGCGCTTCGCCGGCGGTGGCCCGGCACACCAGGTCACCGTCCTGGGGCCCTTCCAGCGGGTACGGCATGAACTCGCCGTCGTGCCAGAAGCCCTCCGGGTCGAGGTAGACGACCTGCATGCCCCGCTCGCGGGCGCGAGCCTGCACCTTGCGTCGGTCGGCATGCAGACCAACGACGAGGAGGGTCTTGGCGCCATCGACCCATTCGACATCGGGCACGGCCTGGTCGTACCGGCGCATGAAGCACTCTTCGAGCCCGGCACGGGCGGCCAAGACATCGAAGTTGTTGGTGATGACCGGCCCCACGAGGTGGCCGGCGTCCTTCAGCTCTTTGAGCGCCAACATGGCAGCGGTGGGCTTGGCGAGGAAGCATGCGCGGAACATCTCAACGAACTCCGCCGCCTTCTCCTCCGGCTCGGTCAGTACCTCGTGGAGGAGCGTGTCGGCCGTCGGCGAGAGCGTGAAGCGGTGCTCGCGCGGTTCGTGCCCCTGGCGGTCGGTGACCCGGTAGATCTCGTGGAGCCGGTGCAGGGGCGGGATGCCCGCCTCCACCGACGTACCGCAGCCGATCTCCACCTGAAATGGTCGCAGGTTCGTCAGCACGGACAGGTCCGGGATGCGCGTCGGCGTGCCTGGGCGGTCTTTGCGCCGAATGCCGGCGGACAGCACGTTCCACGGGAGTTGCCTGACCGCGGGTGGAGGGGCATAGGCCACTGATGCGATCTGCACGTCCAGACTCTGGTAGCCACGGGGCAGCGTGCGGCCGACAGCTGCGTCCTGAGGGTGGACGTCGTGTTCGGTGATGCGGCACTTCAGGTCCCGGCGGGTCCATAAGAAGCCGCCAGGTGCTTCTCTCCAACCGCCAGCGGCGAGCGAGTCCATGAGCGCGTCATGGTGGGCGTCGATCTCGTCGGCCGGGGCGGACGTGGAGTGGTAGAGGTACAGGTCGGTCAAGCCGATGGCCGGTGCCGCTGTGGTGGGCACCAGGCCGTACCGGTAGCGGTAGTGAATGATCCGCCGCCGGGCGTCGTCGGAGGTCGCCCAGCCGGACTGGCCGGCGGTGTCCTTCTCCTGAGTGCGGCGCCAGATGCCCTCTTCGATGTAGCGGGGGCGGTCGGCGTCACCGAAGTATGTGTTCCAGACTCGCTGTTGCTCGGGGACGAGCTGGTCGATGACGATGTACGGGATGTCCACGATTCCTCCCTGAAAAATCACGCGTGGATGTTCCAGATGGCTGACGGGGTGCGGCCGAGCGGCAGACGGATCGCTCTGGAGCCGGTGCGGCATCAGCGGTCGGAAGGCGGGCTCTCGACCGCTGCGACGGCAGAGGGTCGGTGGCCGGCGCCGTCGAGAAGCGGAGTGGCCTGCTCGTGCAGTGCCCAGGCCGGACCGACCAGGCCGACGACGGCCAGGAACACGAGCGCGAGCCGGTCCCCGCCGTCGGGCCGTGGGGGGATGAATGCGGCGCTTCGTGCGTGCCGGTGTCGAGCCCCGGTCACGGGGTGCCGCCGAGAGCGCGTTCGTGCGCATCCAGGAGGCGGCTGGTCTGCGCGTACAGTCGCTCCAGCTCCGCCGTGGTGAGGATGAGTGCGCCGTCGAGGGTCGAGCCGTCGTCGAAGTGGAACTCGACGGGGACCGACCCCTGTCGGGCCCTCCGGTCGTAGACCGCGTCCCGGCCGGCCAGCAGCGTGGCGTGCGTGGCCTTCGCCGGCACGGGCCTGAGCGTCGTCCCGTCGGCGGGCGCGGACCACTGCGTTCCGCCTCCGGGCGGGCGCAAGTGGTAGGTCGTGGCGGAGCCCTCACCGGGGAGGGCGACCACGACCCCGACACGACCCTGGCGGGCGCTGTCGGTGGCGAGGTCGCCGAGCCGTGGAACGAAGGGGGATGCCGTACCTAACTCGACTCCCTGCGACGGGAGGTGGGGAAAGGCTTGTCGCGTCATGCTCTGAAGTTAGGGACACGACGACCCTCGAATATGAGCCGGAGGAATACGACCCCTATCCGTCCAGGTGGAAGCGGTCGGACATGCGCCGCAACTTCTCTCGCGTCACTGCTCGTTCCGCGTAGACGATGCTGCGCAGCGTCGAACGGGCGATGGGGTGGTTCCGTACGAGCTGGGGCGCGATCCGCTCGGCAGCCTCCAACTCGGCCAGGGCCTTTATGCGGTTTCCGTCCCACAGCCAGGCGCGCGCGACATCCATGTGGTGGTGCCCCTGGCGGGAGTTGGGCAGTGACCCGACCAGGTCTGGGCTGGTGCGGCGGTTTATCTCAAGGGCCTTGCCCTGCTTGCCCATTTCCAGAGCCACGCTGATGGCGTGGATCTGCACGTTCCCGGCGGAGAAGGTCAGCGAATGCCGGTCGTACACCGGCGCTCCGACGTACGCGTCCATGCGTTCGGCAGCAGCTTTCGCGTGACCGATCCGGTCCTCGGCCTCCGAGGCGCGGCCGGCTCGGGCGGCGGAGACCGCAGCTCGCAGTTGCAGTGTGCCCCAGGCTCTTACGGCCAGGGGTTCGCCACGGTCGTACTCCTGCTCCACCGAGGTGATCGCCTTGTCCGAGAGCGTCAGGGCGTCGGTCCAGTCCGCTGTCGCCCACATGTCCCAGACCCGCATCCAGTCGGCGACGGCGGGCAACACGGGGTCCCCCGACAGCCTGGCCGACCACGCGGCCCGCTCGCACGCCATGGCGACCAGTTCGGGATGCCCGAGGGCGTGGGCGGCGGTGTGCGCGAACTTGCAGCACACGGCGTAGACGGCGTACGCCTCCTCCCGCTCGTGCCCCTCCGACTCCTCGGCCAGGGCACGCGCCTCGCGGAACAGGTCGGGGAGAACCCGAAGAATCGCCACGTTGGAAGCGGTGTCCCGCAGGCGGTGCAGCCGGGTCACCTCACGCCACAGCTGCGATGAGGGTCGCGGAGTCCCATTGAAGACGGGGACGAGGTCGTAGCGGCGCAGTTCGCGCAGAATCGATGAGGCGGCGACCTGCCACTGGTTGTCGTCGGGGGAGTTGCTGTACGGGCGCCCGATCAGGTCGTTCGGATGGACGTGCAGCTCGGCGGCCACCTGGTTGAGGAGCCCGACCCGGTCCAGCTCGATCAGGCCACGTTCCATCTTCGACACCCAGCCCTGCGACTTCCCCAGGGCCGTTGCCAGGTCGGCCTGCGGCATGCCCAGCCGCAGCCTCGCCCTGCGAGCGCGCTTGCCGATCTCCTCGGCTTCCTCCAGCATCTGGACACCTCCCGGCCGCCGGACGTTCCGGCGCGACCGCCGGTCTGTCCGTACAGAGTTCGTCTTCTGCACGGTACCCATGACGCGGCCTCCGCGTGAGAGAGAACTCTTGCCGTACCGGCGACCGGTCGCTCGTCCGAAGCAGGCGCCGAGTCCTCCGCTGTGCTGCACTACGGCAGGGGATCATGAGACCCACTCATCACATTCCGCCGGAGGCCCAGTGACTGTCGTGACCGTCTTGCACCCTGGTGCCATGGGCGCGGCGGTCAGCGCCGAGCTGGTCGACGGCGGCCACGAGGTGCTGTGGGTGCCGAAGGAGCGCAGCGCGGAGACGCGGCGCCGTGCGAGGGACGCCCACGCCACAGCCTGTGACTCGCTTGCGGAAGCTCTGTCCCGTAGCGCGGTTATTCTCTCGGTCTGCCCACCGCAGGCAGCAGAGGACGTGGCCGCGGCCGTAGCTGCGCACGCTTTCGACGGGGTGTACGTCGATAGCAACGCCATCAGCCCTCAGCGCGTACAGCGGATCGCCGAGGGAATCCGCCCCGGCTCCGCAGTCGTCGACGGTGCCGTCTTCGGTCAGCCGCCGGGGGAGGGGCGTACGGCGCGGTTCTATGTCGCAGGGTCCGGCTCCGCCGTTGACCTGGTCGCGTCGTTGTTCACGGACACGGCCCTGCATGTGTGCCGGGTCGGTGACATGGTCGGTTCCGCTTCCGCTCTGAAGATGGCCTTCGCCGGTTACCAGAAGGCCGCTCGTACGCTCGCCGGCGTCGCGCACGCGCTCGCCGACGCCCATGGGGTCGGCGAGCAGCTGACGGCCGAAGCGGAGGTCATGGTCTCCGCGATTCTCTCCGATCCGGAGTACCTGCCGAGCGTGGCAGCTCGGGCCTGGCGGTGGGCACCCGAGATGGAGGAGGTCGCCGATGCGCTTCGTGCGGCTGACCTGCCCACGGACTTGGCGGAGGCCACCGCTAGCGTGCTCACCCTCTGGGAGAAGGACAAGGGCCAGTACGACTTGCCGGTTGCGCATGTCCTCTCCCAGCTCCGGTCAGAGAGGATCTGATCTCCTCATGTCGAGGGCGGTCACCTCCGCCAAGAGCGCGACGTGGGAGCGGTGTGCGGGGCCGCTGTCACGGGGGTCGGCGGAGGAATGGAGCGCAGAACGGTGCTGCGAGCTTGTGCCGCCAGAGCTCGCTGACTGGGAGCGGGCCTCTGCGAGAGTCGATGCACACGCCAGGCCAGGGTCCTGGCCGGAGACCGGGCGTCGTCGAGAGCGCGCTCGTCCGCTGCCTGCTGCAACAGGCGTTTGGGGTCGTGGCCCGTAGCCTCTGCATCGGCCATCGCGGTGATGAGTGCCTGCGCGGCAGGATCGGCGAGGACCTGGTCGGCATGGGCAGGGGCAGCCTGGCGGATGAGCCGGGCGTATTGGTCCGCAAGATTCTGGGGCGGGCGTTGGCCGAGGCCCAGTAGAGGCGTGGCTGCCGAGTGGTCGTAGGCGGCCTGGAGGTGAAGCAGGCTCTTGTGGGCTGCGGCGACCTGTTGCTCATGCTGTCGTCGGTCGTGCCAGCGTGCGGCGGCGATGACGACGAGGAGCGCGGCGTCGAGAAACATCGCCAAGGCGGCTCCGTCCTTCGGTGCCGGCTCGCGGAGCATCGCCTTGACCGCGCCGCGTAGTGCACGAGCGTGGTGGTGCTCGGCGCGAACGCGCGAACGGGTCGCCCGCTCGAACGCTGAGGCTGCCGAGCGAAGTTCGGTACGAATGGACGGCGGCGCGGTGAGAGCTACGGCGTCGAGCGCTTCGCCGAAGGCGGCCAGGTGGGCCTGGGCGGCCTCGGCGTCCGGCTGGTCGAGGTGGTGGGGGATGCGCTCGGTGGCTGCGGTGGCTTGATGCCATGCGTGCGGACCGAGACGCTCCTCGACGGCGGATGCTGGAACCTCCACTGCGGCGAGACGGCTCTGAATCTTCGGGAGGGAGAGGTCCGGCGCCAGGGTGGAACCGGAGAACCACACCGGCTCGGCTTTGGCATTCCGGTCGTTCTCCAAGGCGACCTTGTAGCCGCGTGGTTCTCCCGACGGGAAGTGCAAGACCTCGATGAGCACCCCCTTGGTGCGGGTGAGTAGAACCAGGAACTCGTCGGTGTCGGTGGCGGCAGCCGCCGCTGTGCGGACCATGGTGCGCAGGCGCTCGCGGGCAGCCTTGGCCTGCCCGTTTCGCAGGGCCATCTCCTGTTCGGCGCGGTGAGGCCGTTTGGCGGCCGTGCGGTCGCCGCGGATGACCTGCTGCAGCCCGTATTCCTTCTCGATGGACACGAGTTCGCGGTCGGCGGTGAGGTAGTCGTTCCAGTGACGCGCGGGGCGCAAGTCGCCTCGGACCTTCGTGGCGGCGATGTGGATGTGATCGGGCGCATGGCGTACGGCGATCCAGCGGCAGCCGTCTGGGTCGTCCGCCGGTGCGACGCCGGTGGCCGCGACAACGCGGCGGGCGATGTCCGCCCACTCTGCGTCGTCCAGGATGCGGTCGCCGGGTGCCGCGCGGAGGGAGCAGTGCCACATGTGTTGCTTCGGGGCGCGGCCCAGTCGGGCAGCTTGCTTGACGCGTAGGTCGAGGTCCTCGACGAGCTGCTGCCTGGCCGCCGCTATGTCGTCGGCGCGGCCGGGGTCGGGGGCGTAGCCGTCCCAGGAGGCGACGAGGTGGGGATCGGTGTGTTCGTTGGCGCGGCCGGGGCCGTAGAGGTAGCGGATGAGGCCGGCGGTGCTGCTGCCGCTGCTGATCTTCGCGATCATCGGGAGCCCTTGTTGGCCATGGCCTGGTTGGTGGCTGCCGCGATGTGGCGGACGGCGGCGCCGACCGTGTCGAAGGTGCGGTCTGCCTCTGCGAGGAGCGTGGTGTCCCCAGGGTGTGGGCGGTCGCCTGAGTTGAGTTTCTTGGCGATCTGGTTGATGTTGTGGCCCACCTTGGCGACCTCGGCACGCAGGGCCGTGAGTTCGTCGATGTAGTCGTCGAGCGCGGTGCGTTGGCCGGGCAGGGCCAGGTCTCCGTCGATGTGGGCCATGACGACGGCACCGACGTAGTGGGCGCCCGCGATGTTCAGCGACCGGGCCTTGGCCATGATCTCGGCCTTCTCGTCGGTGCTGTAGCGGACGTCGACGCGTTCCTTGCGCTGGGATTCTTCGCGTCGGCGGCGGCGCGCGACACGGTGGAGTGCGGCGGCTTCGGCGGCACGCGGCGGCGGAACAGCGGCGACACCGGTGTCGCCGGGGTGTTCCTGCTCGGACGCCCCCCGGTGCCCGAGTTCCTCCGCCACCCCCGGGGCGGAGGATTCCCCGTTGGACCGGCCCCTGGACGGTCCAACGGGATACCTTGCTCCGCCTTTTGCCGGGGTCTGGAGCGCCTGTTGCTGCGGGGTCGTGGGGCTGTTGTCGAGGCCGCGCATGTACGTGGGCTCCTGCGAGTGTCGGTGAGGGGCCCGCCTCTGCCGTTGCGGTACGGAGGAGGCGGGCCGGGCTGGTGGGTGCGGACGGCTGCGGGCTCAGCCGGTTTTGGGCGTGGCCTCGTCGCGTTCGGCCTGCAGCAGGTCCTTGACCTGGTCCAGGCGGCTGCGGGAGATGCCGAACTCCTCGTCCCGTATCGCTTTTTCGATGTTGCGGCGCGAGACTCGGCCGGCTCGTCCGAGGGGAGCGGTACGGCCGATGGCCAGGGCCTGCTCCAGGGGAACGCTCGGTCCGTTGCCTTGTGGCTTCCCGGGCGACGGCGTGGCTCCCGCTGCCTCCTCAGTAGGCGGCTTTTGCGGATCACCGGCGGCTGCGGTGGCCGACCCGGAATCGTTCGGAGCTTGCTGCTGGGCCGAGTTGTGGCGGTTGCCGGTGTTGTGGCCGTCGGGGGCGACAGGGCCTCGGGCCACAAGGAGGTAGAAGTGGACGGCTCCGGCCAGGGCGAGCGGCGCGATGGCGGAGATGACCCCCACGGTCACGTCGTCGAGGGCGAGTGGGCCGTTGGGATCTTGCTGGTTGAGGCGGATGGCGTGCAGGACGTTGGCCCAGATGCTCGTGGCCGTTGCCACGCCCACCAGCGCGGAGACGTAGAGGCGGGCGGACAGAGGTCCTGTCCGCAGGACGAGCAGGGCGCCGATCCCGATGGCGATGAACCCGTCGATGACGAGCGGGAAGGCGTAGGTGAGCGCGCGGTGGATGTGGCTGGCGGCGGCCATCTGGCGCAGGGCGTCGTAGGAGAGCGCGAAGGCCGCGACGGCCAGCAGCGCCACGCCCGCGCGGATCGCGGCGGCCAGCGGCGGCGGGGCAGCGGAGGACGCCGCCGCGGCGGTGGGGGAAGGCAAGGGAGGTTCTCCAGGGTGCGGGGTGTGGCTGTTGTGCTGATGGGGCTGTGGGGTCGGAGAGACCCGTCGCGACTCGTCCCGTGCCTGGTCAGAGCAGGTACGGGTGGGGGCGGTGAACCCGCGTCGACTCGTCACGGAACCGCGACTCGTCACGGCGCTGACCTGCGCGGAGACGGGTCGCGACGGGTCGTGCCGGGTCAGGCCCCGGCTGTGGCTTCCGGTGCGGGCTCGGGGCAGTACCGCGCCCAGGAGTCGGCGAACTGCAAGCGGGTGAAGCCCCGGGCCTGGACGTTCCCGTGGAAGCGGCGCGGGGCGGAGTTGATGCCGTACTCCTGGAGCAGGATCTGAAGGCCCCGAGCGCTCAGGCCCCTGTCCGTGTACTCCGGCCAGGGAGTCTCCTCGTCCTTGTTGAGGATGTCGAGGAGGCGGCTGGTCCGGAGCATCGGCGGGTTGCCCTCGGTGGCGAAGGCGCGGCGGATGTCGGCCAGGAGGCGGATGCTCAGGCTGCTCCGGTCCTGGTCCTGCGCGGCCTCGTGCTTGGCCATGACCTGGCAGGCGGCACGGGCGAGGTCGGGCCACGGACCGCCGGCGAGGTCAGCGACACAGACCAGTGGCTGCCAGGTGTCGGCGGCGCGGTCCTCGACCGGCATGGCCGGTGTCAGTTCCATCGCGTCGGTGTGGAGCGGCGCCAGCCAGGCGACGAGCCGGTCGCGCAGCGCGTGGAGTGGCGGGGTGTCGCGGAAGGTACGGAACTCCGCCACCTTCTCGCCCGGCCCCCGGCGGCGCATGCGGATGACGATCGACCGGTCCATGATCGTGTCGGGCAGGTCGCCGATGCCCGCGAGGGCCGCCATGGCGAAGGTGGGGAACTTCGCGACCTCGTGGTTGGGGCCGCTGACCCGGAGGGTGGGTCGGTTGCGCTGGTGCCCGGCGTTGAGCAGGCCGCGCATCTCCTCGTTCTTCTCCGCGACTTTGGCGGACCCGAAGAGAGTGTCCGCCTCGTCGACCAGCAAAGTGGGCGGGGTGTCGGTGATCGACCGGAACACCGCGGCGGCCGAGGCGTTGACCGTGATCAGCGGATTGTGGACGCTCTCGGTGATCACGTCCAGCAGCCGCGACTTGCCGCACCGCTTGGCCGGCCCCACAACGGCCAGCCTCGGCGCGTGTTGCCACGCGGTCTGGAGGTGGGTGGCCGCGACCCAAAGGGTCACCGCCGTGAATGCTTCCTCGCTCGGCAGTACGACGTACCGGCGGACCTGCTCGCGCAGGTCGGCCAGCACCTGCTCGCCCTCGGAGGCCGGGGCGCGACCAGGCTCGTCGGCGGGCGGCTCTGCGGGCGCAGACGGTGGTGTGGAAGCGGCTGGTTGCCCGGGTATGGCGACGGTCGGCCACACGGGGGGTGCGGCAGGGAGGGATGGCGCCTTCGGCTGTGGATCGGGCATACTCGCGTTAGCTCCTCTGCTCGCGGGCCATATGGGACGGCAATCCCGGCCACGCGGGTTGATCGCTAGGGATGGCGGTTGAGAGGTTTGCGCTTGGCCCCCCGGCTCTGTCGGGGGGCTTTTCGCGTCATCGGGGGTCGGGCGCCTTGGGCGCGGTGCTGGTGGGAGTACCAGCATGCCACACGATTGCCGATCGCAGAAGTCTCTTGCGTACCGCAGGACGCGTGCTACGCTTTCACTGTCCCTGCGAACGGCAGAGACTCGCTACGAACGGAAGGGGGTAGTCGCGGTGGACGAGGAACCCAAGCAAGGCGTCCTGATCAGCGGCGAGGAGAACGTCGCCGTACGGATCAAGCTAGAACGCGAAGCCCGCGGCTGGAGCACCAACTCTCTGTCCGACCGCCTGAACGAGGCCGGCTTCGACATGAACCCGTCCGCAGTTTGGCGCATCGAGAACCGCAAGCGCCGCATCAACGTGGACGAGGCGATCGGCTTCGCCGAGGTCTTCGGAGTCGACCTGCGCAACCTGGTCGGGCCGCCCCAGCTCGCCGCCAAGGCCCGTGCCATGGAACTCATCGACGCCGTGGCCGACGCCTTCCGCGAGACGCAGCGCGCCAACGCCGCCTTTACGAAGGCCCGGGACGGCCTCGACGCCTACCTCGTCGAACATCCCGACATCCGCGAAGAGGCCGACGTGATGGTCTCCAACGCCATGGCCCAAGCAGCCAGCAGCCACCTGCTGGAGACGTACGGACCAGCGGCGGGGGACCATCCGGCCGACGAGAACGGCCCCAGCAGCGACGCCTGACCCCACCTCCGCCTCTGGCCCGCAAACCACAGGGGCGGACGCTCGTACACAACCGCCATCCCGAACGATCAACCCCGCAGGCCGGCATTGCCGTGCCACACGCCTGCGAAGAGAGGAACCCGCCTTGCCCCGGCCGGCGATACCCCATGCCTCCGCGCAGACCGCTCCCCCGGCGAAGGAGGTGACACACACCGCTGACCGCCTCCTCACCGTGGAAGAGGCCGCCGAACGCCTCGGCACCGGAGTCCGCTTCATCCGGCGCCTCATCTCCGAGCGCCGCATCCGCTACGTGAAGCTCGGCAAACCCGTCCGCATCCCCGAGGCCGTGCTGACCGCGTTCATTGAAGAGCGCACGGTCGAACCCATGGCCAGGAGCCGCTCCACGTTCGGGAGGGCGGCTTGATGGCGCGCGTACAGAGGAGGGCGCCACGCCGGAGCTTCGGGGCGGTCCGCAAGTTGCCCTCCGGGCGGTACCAGGCGCGCTACCCCGGGTCGGACGGTGTTCTGCGCGCGGCGCCGGAGACGTACGAGACGAAGCGCGAGGCCGAGGTCTTCCTCGCGCAGGTCCAGGCCGACCAGACGCGCGGCGACTGGATGGATCCCACCGCCGGCGAGGTGCTGTTCGTCGAGTACGCCACGCGGTGGATCGACGAACGCGGTGTCGCGCCCACCACGGACGAGTTGTACCGCAGGCTGCTCCGGCTGCACCTGGAGCCCACGTTCGGCCAGTTGTACGTGAACGTGATCAGCCCCTCCAAGGTCAGGACCTGGCGCGCGGAGCGGCGGAGGGCCACGGGGGCGACGACGGTCGCCAAGTCGTACCGGCTGCTCAAGGCCATCATGGAGACGGCCGTCGAGGACGACATGATCCGCAAGAACCCGTGCCGGATCCGCGGCGCCGGACGTGAGGAGGCGGACGAGCGCCCGGTTGCCACGGTCGCTCAGGTCTTCGCCCTGGCCGACGTGATCGGACTGCGCTGGCGCCTGCTGGTGCTGCTCGGCGCCTTCGCCTCGATGCGCCCCGAGGAACTGGCCGAGCTGCGACGAGGTGACATCGACCTGGATGCCGGATTGGTGTGGGTACGCCGTGCCGCGCCCGAATTGAACACCGGTCGCCGCGTCGTCGGTGACCCCAAGTCCCGCGCGGGGAGGCGGGAGATCGTGCTGCCGGCCTTCGTGCACGTTGACGTGCGGCAGCACCTGGACTGGTTCGCCCAGCCCGGCCCGGACGGGCTGGTGTTCATCGGCGAGAAGGGGGCGGCGCTGCGCGGCACCACCTTCGGCCGCAAGTGGCGCAAGGCGCGCGACACCGTCGGCCTGCCGGGAGAATTCCGCTTCTACGACCTGCGGCACACCGGCAACACCCTGGCGGCTGACACCGGCGCCAAGTTGAAGGACCTCATGGTCCGCGCGGGCCAGTCCTCCGAAAGGGCGCAGCTGATCTACCAACACTCCAACAAGGAGCACCAGCGCAAGCTCGCAGCGGATATCGACACGGATGTACGCCGTCAGCGAGTGAGGGCGGTGGAAAGCGTCGGCGAGGGTGCCACCGTCCATCCGCTCGTTCCGCGCCCGCGTGATATCGACGGGCTCGTCTCGCGGGAGGCGTGACGTCGTGCTGAGCGCCGGACCAGTGCTCCGCTGGTCCGGCGCTTCACGTCCGCACGCATGCACGAGCCGGTCGTCGTGTGGCGCAGGTCACTCGGAATGCGTCTCGCGATGCGGGACGCCCCGACGTGAATTCGTCGCGGGAGGGCTTGCGCGCCTCAATTCGGCGCGGTAATCCGTCCCTTATGGCACGCGAATGGCACGCGGCGCCAGAATGGTCTAGACAACAAGAAAGGCCCGGGTCTTTGACCTGGGCCTTCGTCGTGGAGCGGGTGACGAGAATCGAACTCGCGCTCTGAGCTTGGGAAGCTCATGTTCTACCATTAAACTACACCCGCGCGGACAGCCTGATGGGGCGTCGCGTCGTCCCACACTCTACCTCACCCCTCGGCCACCGGTGCAGACCGGGCCGGGGGGTGCGTGTTGTTCGGGGGGTGGACGGGGGCGGTGGGGGCGGGAGTTGGGGCGTAGGTTGGGTGTCGGAGTGCCGGGGGGTGTGGTGTTCCCTTCATCCCCTAATGTGGCGTTCGTCCGCGTTTGCTTGGGGAAGGGAACCGATGGATTTGATGGAGCGCACCGTCGTCCGCTGTGCCGATGGGCATGTGTTCAGTACTACGTCGTTCCCGATGCAGCAGCTGGAGGCCGGGCGGATCGGGCCCGGGCGGCTGATCCGGTGTCCGCGTTGTGCTCGGTTGCGGCATGCCGTGCCCGTCGAGGTCCGGCAAGGCTGAGGCCCTCCACGGGTAAGGCTCGGCGGCGCTGAAGGGCGGCGCTGAGGCTGGTGGTGTGGGTGCGCGGGCTGCCCGGATTGGGGTGGTCCGCGTGTCCCCCGTATCCTCGGGGCGTGCTTCTCTCCGACAAGGACATCCGGGCCGAGCTCGACTCCGGACGCGTACGCCTCGATCCGTACGACGCCTCGATGGTGCAGCCGTCGAGTATCGATGTGCGGCTCGACCGGTTCTTCCGAGTGTTCGAGAATCACCTGTATCCGCACATCGATCCTGCCGTCGAGCAGGCCGATCTGACGCGGCTGGTGGAGCCCGAGGGGGACGACGCGTTCATCCTGCATCCCGGGGAGTTCGTGCTCGCGTCCACGTACGAGGTCATCTCGCTGCCCGACGACATCGCCTCCCGGCTGGAGGGGAAGTCCTCGCTCGGGCGGCTGGGGCTGGTGACGCACTCGACCGCCGGGTTCATCGACCCCGGGTTCTCCGGGCACGTCACCCTTGAGCTGTCGAACATGGCCACCCTGCCCATCAAGCTCTGGCCGGGGATGAAGATCGGGCAGCTGTGTCTGTTCCGGCTGAGTTCGCCGGCGGAGTTCCCTTACGGTTCCGAGCGGTACGGCTCGCGGTACCAGGGGCAGCGGGGGCCCACGGCCTCGCGGTCCTATTTGAATTTTCACCGGACTCAGGTGTGATGGTCGTATGAGTCAGCAGCGGGAGAATCTGTCGTACGAGAAGTTCGGCCGCGCGGTGCGGGAACTCGCGCAGAGTGTCGCCGACGACGGGTACGAGCCGGATGTCGTGCTGAGCATCGCCCGCGGTGGGGTGTTCGTGGCCGGCGGGCTCGCGTACGCGCTGGACTGCAAGAACATCCACCTGGTCAACGTGGAGTTCTACACCGGCGTCGGAACCACCCTCGCGATGCCCGTGATGCTCGCGCCCGTGCCCAACGTCGTCGACTTCTCGAACAAGAAGGTCCTCATCGCCGACGACGTCGCCGACACCGGCAAGACGCTCAAGCTGGTGCACGACTTCTGCCGGGCGCATGTCGCCGAGGTGCGCAGCGCCGTCATATACGAGAAGCCGCAGTCGTCGGTGAAGTGCGAGTACGTGTGGAAGCGCACCGACGAGTGGATCAACTTCCCGTGGAGCGTCGAGCAGCCTGTCGTGCGGCGTACCGGACAGGTGCTCGACGCCTGAGCGGGCGGTTCTACAGGGTGCCCAGCTTGATCAGGGACAGCAGCGCGATCAGCTCGATCGCCGACGCGCCCAGCGCCTTCGGCCACGGCAGGTCGTGCGACTTGCTCACCATCGCCGTGAACAGCGCGCCCGCGGCGATCCAGGTCAGCCAGCCCAGCACCTGGACCAGGCTGTTCTCGCCGCCCAGGAAGACGCCGAAGATCAGGCGGGGGGCGTCGGTGATCGACATGATCAGCATGGACAGGCCCACCGTCGGCTGCCACGCGCCGTCGCCGCCGAGCTGGCGGGCGAGCGTGTGGGTCACCACGCCCAGGATCAGGCTGCCCACCACGAATGCCACGCCGGTCGTCAGGACGTACGGGATCGCCGTCGACAGCGTCGCGCTTATGGCGTCCTCGCGGGCCGTGTCGAAGCCGAAGAGCGCGAGCAGTCCGTAGAGAAACGTCACCGTCAGCGCGGGGCCCCAGACCGGGTAGTCGCGCATCTGGAGGAACGTCATACGGGGCCGCATCACGATGCCGCTCAGCAGGTCCCGCCAGCCCAGCCGCGGGCCCGACGGCGCGGCGGCCGCGCCGGCGCGGTACGTCGCGCCGTCACCGTACGGGTCGTCACCGATACTGAACGCCTGTGTGTGACCAGGGTTGTTGGCGTACGGGTCGACGCCGCCGCCGACCTGCTGCGGGTGCTGGGGATGCTGCGGGTGCTGGGGCTGCTGGTACGGGTCGCCGAAGTACTCCGGCTCACCGTTGTAGCCCCCCTGCCCCGGCGGCGGTCCGCCCTGCGGCCCGCCCGGCTGCCACTGCTGCTGGCCGTACTGAGGCGGCGCCTGCCGCCCGTACGGCTGCTGCTGTTGCTGCCGTTGCGGGTGTTGCTGCGACGTGCGGTTGTCCCGGCCGCGTCCGTTCCTGAATCCAGCCACGCAATCGAACGTACCCGCTCCTGGCCGGGGCAGCGGGCGGGGACGGCGAACGCACGTACCTTTGCGGCCGACCTGTGACATCCCCTAGGGGGACCCTGGGGGGCTGTTGGGGGGGGTGTGGAGAGGGTGTGGGGGTGAGGTGTGGGGGTGGGTGCGGGTGGGATGTGGGGTGGGTGCGGGGTGGGGCGTGGGCGTGCGGGGGTTCCTCGGGTCCTCCTGGCCCGCCGGTGTCAGGGGCTGAAGATCTTCGTGCTGAATGTCAGCACCGGATGGTCCGTCCCCGCCCCCGACACGTACACCGCGATCAGATCCGTCGTCTCGCCCCTGTGCGTCCGCGTCACCAGGTCCTGCTTCTTGTCGCCGTCGAAGTCCGCCGCCCGCAGCAGCTGCGTCAACGGCTCGCCCTTGCCCTGCGGCAAGGCCGGCGCCGCCGGCAGCCGTACGGCCTTGAAGCGGTACGCGCCGCCCGGCCGGTCCGGTCCTTCGGGGCCGCCCAGCAGCAGCTCCCCACGGCCCGCCGCGCCCGTCGCCGTCGCGCGCGTGGCGTGTACGAGGTCGTCGTACCCGTCGTCGTTGACGTCCGCCGCAGGGGCCGGTGCTTCGAGTACGGGGCCGCCGCCCGGGACGGGTGCCGCGGCGCCGCGCGGGGCGCCGGTACGCGTGAACGGGCCGCGCAGGTAACTGACCTGGCCGCGGCTTGCGGTGACGGCGAGGTCTTCCTTGCCGTCACCGTCGAAGTCGCCGCACACCGGGTGGTCGGGCCACTCGTTGCCGAAGCGGGCCTTCGCCGGGATCTTGAGCACGACCGCCTTGCCGCTCAGCCCCTCCGGGCCGCCGAACAGCAGCTGGAGCGGGACGGGCGGCGCGCCCTGGCCGTCGTACGGCGGGTCCGTCGTGATGACGAGGTCCCCGAAGCCGTCGTGGTCGAGGTCGCAGGCAGCCTCCGCGTCGAAGGCTGCGGGCAGGCTCCCGTCGACGCGTGCGCCGTTGGCGCGCGGGCCGAGGGTCTGGCGTACGGCGGGGTCGAGGGTGCGGGGCGCTGCCGTGCCGTAGACGACGCCGATGCCCGCGTCGTCGCCGAGGCTGTCGTCGGCGGGCTTGACCAGGTCGTTCAGCACGAGGTCCCGGTGGCCGTCGCCGTTGAAGTCGTCCGGGAGGCGGCTGCCGTCACCGCGCGGTACGGGGCGCGCCGGCGGTGCGTCCTTGCCGGACTGCGGGGCCGTGTCGCCGTTCTTGGCGCCGGACGGTCCTTCGGCACCTGAGCCGCCGTCCCCGCCCCCCGACCCGCCGCACGACGTCAGCAGCAGCGCCGCCGCCACGACCGTCGCACCGGCCGCCAGGCGTCCGCGCGCGATCAGTCCCCGCCCCACGATCAATCCCCGCCTCGTCCACGTCATCGGTGGTCATACACCGTCATGCGTCGTCATGTGTCGTCATGTGTGACACATGATGCGGCCAAGGTCGCACGCTTCTCAACAGACGAACGGCCGGGCCCGCTTCCCACGCAGGCCCGGCCGTCCTCACCGACAAGCGGTTACTGCGCCGGCTCCGGCTCCGCCACCTTCTCCGTCTCCGGCTCCGCGGGCGTCCGCACCGAGTCGAGCAGCAGCTGCGCCACGTCGACCACCTGGAGCGATTCCTTGGCCTTGCCGCCCGTGGCGGAGCCGCTGTCCGGTGCGGCCTTCTTGGCGTTGACCGAGTCGGTCAGCATCACCAGGCAGAACGGGCACGCCGTCGACACGATGTCCGGGTTCAGCGAAAGCGCCTCGTCCACCCGCTCGTTGTTGATGCGCTTGCCGATCCGCTCCTCCATCCACATCCGCGCGCCGCCCGCGCCGCAGCAGAAGCCCCGCTCCTTGTGGCGGTGCATCTCCTCGCTGCGCAGCCCGGGCACCTTCGCGATGATCTCGCGCGGCGGGGTGTAGATCTTGTTGTGCCGGCCCAGGTAGCAGGGGTCGTGGTACGTGATGAGCCCTTCGACCGGGGTCACCGGCACCAGCTTCGCCTCGTCCACCAGGTGCTGGAGCAGCTGCGTGTGGTGGATGACCTCGTACTCGCCGCCCAGCTGCGGGTACTCGTTGGCGATCGTGTTGAAGCAGTGCGGGCAGGTCGCGATGATCTTCTTCGCCGACCTGGGCTTCTTCGACTCGGCCGTGGAGCGGCCCTCGTCGTCCAGCTCCTCGCCGAACGCCATGTTCAGCATCGCCACGTTCTCCTGGCCGAGCTGCTGGAACAGCGGCTCGTTGCCCAGGCGCCGGGCCGAGTCGCCCGTGCACTTCTCGTCGCCGCCCATGATCGCGAACTTGACGCCCGCGATGTGCAGCAGCTCGGCGAAGGCCTTCGTGGTCTTCTTCGCCCGGTCCTCCAGCGAGCCCGCGCAGCCGACCCAGTACAGGTAGTCGACCTCCGACAGGTCCTCGATGTCCTGGCCGACGACGGGCACCTCGAAGTCGACCTCCTTCGTCCACTCCAGGCGCTGCTTCTTCTGCAGCCCCCAGGGGTTGCCCTTCTTCTCCAGGTTCTTGAGCATCGTGCCCGCCTCGCTCGGGAAGGCGCTCTCGATCATCACCTGGTAGCGGCGCATGTCGACGATGTGGTCGATGTGCTCGATGTCGACGGGGCACTGCTCCACGCACGCGCCGCAGGTGGTGCAGGACCACAGCACGTCGGGGTCGATGACGCCGCCCTCTTCGAGCGTCCCGATCAGCGGCCGTTCGGCCTCGGCGAGCGCCGCCGCCGGTACGCCGGCCAGCTGCTCGGCCGACGCCTTCTCCTCGCCCTCCATGGTCTTGCCGCCGCCGGCCAGCAGGTACGGGGCCTTGGCGTGCGCGTGGTCGCGCAGCGACATGATCAGCAGCTTGGGGGAGAGCGGCTTGCCGGTGTTCCACGCGGGGCACTGCGACTGGCAGCGGCCACATTCGGTGCAGGTGGAGAAGTCGAGGATGCCCTTCCAGGAGAAGTGCTCGATCTGCGAGACGCCGAACACGTCGTCCTCGCCCGGGTCCTCGAAGTTGATCTCCTTGCCCGCCGAGACCATCGGGAGCAGCGGGCCCAGCGCCGTACCGCCCTGCGCGTCGCGCTTGAACCAGATGTTCGGGAAGGCCAGGAAGCGGTGCCAGGCGACGCCCATGTCGGTCTTGAGCGCGACGGTGATCATCCAGATGAAGGAGGTCGCGAGTTTGATCAGCGCGACCACGTAGACCAGGTTCTGCAGGGTGCTCAGGCTGAGTCCCCTGAAGGCGGCGACCAGCGGGTACGACACGAGGTACGCGGCGCCGTAGCCGTCGGTGTGGTGCAGGGCGCCTTCGAGGCCGCGCAGCGTCAGGATGCACAGGCCGATGACGAGGATCACGGCCTCGACGAAGTACGCCTGGCCGAAGTTGGAGCCGGCGAAGCGGGACTTGCGGCCCGCGCGGCCGGGCAGCGAGAGCTGGCGGATGACGATGAGCGTCAGGATGCCGAGCGTGGTGAGGATGCCGATGAGTTCGACGAACACCTCGTACGGTGTCCAGTCGCCGATGACCGGCAGCAGCCAGTCGGCCTGGAAGAGCTGGCCGAAGGCATTGACCAGGGTCAGTACGAGGGTGAAGAAGCCGACCGCCACGAACCAGTGCGCGACGCCGACGACGCCCCACTTGTTCATCCGGGTGTGGCCGAGGAACTCCTTGGCCACGGTCAGGGTGCGCCGGCCGGGTTCGTCCGTCCTGGTGCCTGCCGGTACGGGCTGGCCGAGCTGGGTGAACCGGTAGATCTGCGCGATGGCTCGGGCGAACAGCGCGACGCCGACGACGGCGAGTACCAGCGACACGATGATCGCGGCGAGTTGCATTTGGGCTCCTCGGGCCTGCGAGGTGGGAAATCCCGCACGCTACTAAGCGGTAACTTAATCAGTCCGTCCTGAGCGTACCCACTTATCTCACCGCGATGTAGCGGCGCAACCGGTGATCTGTGTCGCTCAGTGCGGCCTGGGTGCTCATTTGAGCACATCGGAGTTCGGCCGCGTGACGCGCCTCGGCGCGGGCGGGTCGGGCCAGCTGGAGCGCCGGTACGGAGCGGGCCAGGATCAGCAGGTCAAGACCGATCCAGTGGTGCTCGACGTAGTGCTGGTCGAGCAGCGGCGCCTCGTCCCAGGGCAGCGCCGAGTGCCGCCGTACCTGGGCGAGGCCGGTCAGCCCCGGCCGTACGCTCTGCCGCCAGCGCGGCGCTGCGCCCGGCGAGCCGACGACCAGCGGCGCCGGGCCTACGAGCGACATCTGGCCGCGTACGACATGGGGCAGCCGGGAGAGCAGGTCGAGCCGGAACCGCCGGGTGCGCAGCGAGCGGACGATGAACGGGTGGCCGTCGCGGCCGGTGCGGTAGTCGCTCGCGAGGATGCCGCCGGGCGGCCGGGTCGCCGCGACGGCGAGGGCGGCGACGGCGAGTGCGGGGGCGGAGACCGCCAGCAGGACGGAGCCGAGCGTCAGATCCAGGAGCCGCTTGGGGTCCGCCAGGAAACGGTTCGCCAGAAGCCGCTCGGGCGTGACCGGGAATCGTTCGAGGGACGCCGGGAATCGTTCGGGGTTCGCCGGGAATCGGTGGGGGGTCGGCAGGAACCCTTTGGGGGTCGGCGTTCGTTTGTCGTAACGATCCATCCTGAATCGAGCCATAAGGCGCACCTGCCCGTTCTGTTCCATTCGTCGGACTTGTCATAGAACGATCGCACGGCGATACGGCTCGGCCCGGGTTAGCGGCCATTCCGGGGCCGTGTCAGGCCAGGTCAGCTCCTGCGGCGCGGGGTGGCGGCACAATAGTTGAGCCACCTTGGCTCATGTCCTTTGACTCTCATGGATCTGTCATGCATCCTTGAGCCTGTTCCACTCAAGTCAGCTGGAGGAATCGAAATGGCACGTGCGGTCGGCATCGACCTGGGCACGACTAACTCCGTCGTCAGCGTTCTCGAAGGCGGCGAGCCCACCGTCATCACCAACGCCGAGGGCGCCAGGACCACGCCGTCCGTCGTCGCCTTCGCCAAGAACGGCGAGGTGCTCGTCGGCGAGGTCGCCAAGCGCCAGGCAGTCACGAACGTCGACAGGACCATCCGGTCGGTCAAGCGCCACATGGGCACCGACTGGAAGATCAACCTCGACGGCAAGGACTTCAACCCGCAGCAGATCTCGGCATTCGTGCTGCAGAAGCTGAAGCGGGACGCGGAGTCGTACCTGGGGGAGAAGGTCACCGACGCGGTGATCACCGTCCCGGCGTACTTCAACGACTCCGAGCGCCAGGCGACGAAGGAGGCCGGTGAGATCGCGGGCCTGAACGTCCTGCGTATTGTCAACGAGCCGACGGCGGCCGCCCTGGCCTACGGCCTGGACAAGGACGACCAGACGATCCTGGTCTTCGACCTCGGTGGCGGCACCTTCGACGTGTCGCTGCTGGAGATCGGTGACGGCGTCGTCGAGGTGAAGGCCACCAACGGTGACAACCACCTCGGTGGTGACGACTGGGACCAGCGCGTCGTCGACTACCTGGTGAAGCAGTTCGCCAACGGACACGGCGTGGACCTGTCCAAGGACAAGATGGCTCTCCAGCGTCTCCGCGAGGCCGCGGAGAAGGCGAAGATCGAGCTGTCGTCCTCGACGGAGACCACGATCAACCTGCCGTACATCACGGCGTCCGCCGAGGGTCCCCTGCACCTCGACGAGAAGGTCACCCGCTCGCAGTTCCAGCAGCTCACCTCCGACCTGCTGGACCGCTGCAAGACCCCGTTCCACAACGTCATCAAGGACGCCGGCATCCAGCTGTCCGAGATCGACCACGTGGTCCTGGTCGGCGGTTCGACCCGTATGCCGGCCGTGGCCGAGCTCGTCAAGGAGCTCACCGGCGGCCGTGACGCCAACAAGGGCGTCAACCCGGACGAGGTCGTGGCCATCGGTGCCGCGCTCCAGGCCGGTGTGCTCAAGGGTGAGGTCAAGGACGTCCTGCTCCTCGACGTGACCCCGCTGTCCCTGGGTATCGAGACCAAGGGCGGCATCATGACCAAGCTCATCGAGCGCAACACCACGATCCCGACGAAGCGCTCCGAGATCTTCACGACGGCCGAGGACAACCAGCCGTCGGTGCAGATCCAGGTCTACCAGGGCGAGCGCGAGATCGCGGCGTACAACAAGAAGCTCGGGATGTTCGAGCTGACCGGGCTGCCGCCGGCCCCGCGCGGCGTGCCGCAGATCGAGGTCACCTTCGACATCGACGCCAACGGCATCATGCACGTCGGCGCGAAGGACCTCGGCACCGGCAAGGAGCAGAAGATGACCGTCACCGGCGGCTCCTCGCTGCCGAAGGACGAGGTCGACCGGATGCGCCAGGAGGCGGAGCAGTACGCGGACGAGGACCACAAGCGCCGCGAGTCCGCCGAGACGCGCAACCAGGCCGAGCAGCTCGTCTACCAGACGGAGAAGTTCCTCAAGGACAACGAGGACAAGGTCCCCGGTGACGTGAAGACCGAGGTCGAGGAGTCCATCGCCGAGCTGAAGGAAAAGCTCAAGGGCGAGGACACCGCCGAGATCCGTACGTCGACCGAGAAGGTCGCCGCCGTCTCGCAGAAGCTCGGCCAGGCCATGTACGCCAACGCGCAGGCGGACGGCGCCACGGAGGCCCCGGCCGACGGCGGCACCGAGCAGCAGGCCAAGCAGGACGACGACGTGGTCGACGCCGAGATCGTCGACGACGAGCGTGACACGAAGGGTGGGGCGGCGTGACCGAGGAGACTCCGGGCTTCGACGAGAAGCCCGACGTCCCCTCCGGCGCCTCCTCGGATGACGCCACGCCGCACGCCGCCGAGCCGGACTCCGACAAGGAGCCGGGCCCGGCGGCCCCGGCCGGGGACGCAGCACAGCAGATCGCTCTGACAGCTCAGCTGGATCAGGCCCGGATGGCGCTCGGTGAGCGCACGGCGGACCTCCAGCGGCTCCAGGCGGAGTACCAGAACTACCGCCGTCGGGTGGAGCGGGACCGGATCCAGGTCAAGGAGATCGCCATCGCGAATCTGCTGACCGAACTCCTCCCCGTACTCGACGACATCGGCCGGGCACGTGACCATGACGAGCTCGTCGGCGGCTTCAAGTCCGTCGGTGAGTCGCTGGAGAACGTGGCGGCCAAGCTCGGACTGCAGACGTTCGGCAAGGAGGGCGAGCCCTTCGACCCGACGATCCACGAGGCACTGATGCACTCGTATGCGCCGGATGTCACGGAGACGACGTGCGTCGCGATCCTGCAGCCTGGGTACCGGTTCGGCGAGCGGACCATCAGGCCCGCGCGGGTCGCGGTGGCGGAGCCCCAGCCGGGGGCGCAGGCCAAGGCGGCCGACGAGCAGGGCAACCCGGCCGGTGACGTCGACAGCAAGGAGAGCGGTGGCCCGGACGAGGGCTGACGCGGCAGTGACAGCAGTGACAGGCGGAGAGGAGGGACGTCGGGAATGAGCACGAAGGACTTCGTGGAGAAGGACTACTACAAGGTTCTCGGCGTCCCCAAGGACGCCACAGAGGCCGAGATCAAGAAGGCGTACCGGAAGCTCGCCCGCGAGTTCCACCCGGACGCCAACAAGGGCGACGCCAAGGCCGAGGACCGCTTCAAGGAGATCTCCGAGGCCAACGACGTACTGGGCGACGCGAAGCGCCGCAAGGAGTACGACGAGGCGCGCGCCCTGTTCGGCAACGGCGGCTTCCGGCCGGGCCCCGGCGCGGGCGGCGGTTCGTTCAACTTCGACCTGGGGGACCTCTTCGGAGGCGGCCCCCAGGGCGGTGGCGGACAGCAGCCCGGCGGCGCCGGCGGTTTCGGCGGCGGCCTCGGGGACGTGTTCGGCGGTCTGTTCAACAGGGGCGGCGCGGGCACGCGTACGCAGCCGCGCCGCGGCCAGGACATCGAGTCCGAGGTGACGCTCAGCTTCACCGAGGCGGTCGACGGGTCCACGGTCCCGCTGCGGATGTCCAGCCAGGCGCCCTGCAAGGCGTGTTCGGGCACCGGCGACAAGAACGGCACACCCAGGGTCTGCCCGACCTGTGTCGGCACCGGCCAGGTCTCGCGCGGCACCGGCGGCGGATTCTCGCTGACCGACCCGTGCGTGGACTGCAAGGGCCGCGGGCTCATCGCCCAGGACCCCTGCGAGGTCTGCAAGGGCAGCGGGCGCGCCAAGTCGTCGCGGTCCATCCAGGTCCGTATCCCGGCGGGCGTCAGTGACGGGCAGCGGATCAGGCTGCGCGGCAAGGGCACTCCCGGCGAGCGGGGCGGCCCGGCCGGCGATCTGTACGTGGTCGTGCATGTGCACGCCCACCCGGTGTTCGGCCGCAAGGGCGACAACCTCACCGTCACCGTGCCCGTCACCTTCTCGGAGGCGGCGCTCGGCGGCGAGGTGAAGGTGCCGACCCTGGGCGGTCCCGCCGTGACCCTGAAGCTCCCGGCCGGCACCCCCAACGGCCGGACCATGCGCGCCCGTGGCAAGGGTGCGGTACGTAAGGACGGCACGCGCGGCGACCTGCTGGTCACCGTCGAGGTGGTCGTCCCCAAGGATCTCGGGACGCAGGCACGCGACGCGCTCGAGGCCTATCGGAAGGCGACCGGAGACGAGGACCCGCGGGCGGAGTTGTTCCAGGCCGCGAAGGGAGCATGACGTCATGGACAGGGACGGTCGGCGCAGCCGGCCCTCGGCGTTCACGAGGGCCTACGAACTGACCGAGGAGACGCCGGTGTACGTCATCTCGGTGGCGGCCCAGCTCTCCGGTCTGCACCCGCAGACACTCAGGCAGTACGACCGGCTCGGCCTGGTCTCCCCTGACCGCACGGCGGGCCGGGGCCGGCGTTACTCGGCCCGCGACATCGAGCTGCTCCGCCAGGTGCAGCAGCTGTCGCAGGACGAGGGCATCAACCTCGCCGGCATCAAGCGCATCATCGAGCTGGAGAACCAGGTCGCCGCGCTGCAGGCCAGGGTCGCCGAGCTGGCCGCCGCCGTGGACGGCGCCGCCGCCGCGATGCAGCAGCGTGAGGCGCAGGTGCACGCGTCGTACCGCCGTGACCTCGTGCCGTACCAGGACGTCCAGTCGGCGTCGGCGCTGGTGGTGTGGCGCCCGAAGCGGCCCACCGACTGAGCCGCGCTTGCGGATACGCACCGAGCTGCTGGACCGGGCCCCGCCACCACCTGGCGGGGCTCAGTCCAGTTCGCGTTCCTCGCACGTCGCCCACCAGTGGGTGAGCTGGTAGACGGTGCGGAAGCCCAACCGCCCGCGCAGGTCCGTCAGATGGGCGTTGACCGTACGGGCGCTGTAGCCCAGGGTCTTGGCGATCTGCTGCTGGTCGTGTCCCGCGCACAGCTCGCGCAGGATGGCGCGCTGGAGCTGCGTGCTGACCACGGGGGCGCCGGACGGCGCCGGCGTCAGCCACTCGTCGGCCCGTACCCACTGCTGCTCGAAGACATCGGCGAGGAAGGCGCAGACGGCCGGGTCGCGCACCTGCCAGGCGCCGTCGGCGGCCGGGCGGCCCTCCAGCCGGTCCACCAGGAAGGCCAGTCGGCGGTCGAAGATGATCATCAGCAGGAACGGGCTGGCCAGCGTGCGGAACTGGCCGCCCTTCGGCCGCATCGTCCTCACCCGCTCATGCACGGCGGGGTTGGTCTTGTTGCTCGCGCGGTAGAGCGTGCGGACCGACACGCCGCGCTCCAGCAGCTCGGTGTCCCGGCCCTCGGCCAGAGCCAGGGAACGGCGCGTACGCGGCCCCGGCTGGGCGCAGAGCATTTCCTCCCGCGCGCTGTCGCAGGCGGCGGCTATGGACCGGTTGACGGCGTCCTTGCCCTCCACGAAGAGTGCGCCGGGCGAAGGAGCGGCACCCGGGCGGGCCGCGGCATGGCGTGCGCGCAAGTCGTCCACGGCGGTGTGCAGTTCGGCGACGAGCCCGACGGAGTGGGTCAGGGCGTCCCGGACGGATCCGCGCAGCCGCTGCTCCACGTCGTCCAGGTCGAGCACGCTGACGTGGCCGCTCGCCGGGTCCGTACGGGCGAGTCCGCGGCGGTGCAGGCTCGCCAGGCCCTCGGCGTCGGGCGGTACGTCCTCACCGGCCGCCAGGCGCGCGTACAACTCCCGTGCCGCGAGCGGCAGCAGGCTGTCTCGCGCGGGTTCGGCCTCTCGCGCCATCCGCCGTCGTCCCCACCTTCCAAAACCGGAACTTCTGACGTGCGAAGCGTCCGCCGTCTTGCCGTCGGGTCGCCGGTCGTGAAGCGTAGCTCCCCGTGAAACGGGTCAGCCCCCGGTGGCACCCGCCGGCACCGCCCTCAGTTCTTCTCGTCAAGGATCCCCGACTGCGCTATCAGGAAACCGAGTTGTGCGCGGCTGCCGCTGCCGAGCGAGGCCGCGAGCTTCGCGATGTGCGCACGGCAGGTGCGGACGTTCATGCCGAGCCGCCGGGCGATCGTCTCGTCGACCAGGCCCTCGATGAGCAGCTTGGCGATGGACCGCTGGACGTCGGTGATGCCCTCGGGGTCGGGGGCGGACGCGATGGGTTCGAGCAGTGGGGTGGCGCGCTGCCACAGGTGCTCGAAGACCTTGGTGAGATACGACACCAGACCGGGGTGGCGCAGTTCGAGCGCGACCGTGTTGTCGTTGCGGGCCGGGATGAAGGCCACGGTGTCGTCGCAGATGATCAGCCGCTCCACGAGCTGTTCGAGCGTGCGTATCTCCACCTTCGTACCGGCCATGTGCTCGACGTAGGCGAAGGTGGACTGGGTGTAGCGCACCGTGTGCTGGTACAGCGTGCGCATGCTGATGCCCCGGTCGACCAGCGGCTTCTGCCGCGCTATCGCCTGGCTGAGGACGTTCTCGCTGCGCCCGCCGCCCGGCTGGATGGTCAGCACTTCCGTCCTGCTCTCGGCGGCGGCCACATCGAGCGCGTTGTTGATGCGGTTGGACCCTTCGAGCACCGTGATGGCGTGGATGTTGGGCGGTGCCTGCGCGCTGAGGACGATGAACTGCTCGAAGGAGTCAGCGAGGTCGACGGTCTGCCGGCGGCGCTCCTGTATCTCCCGTTCGATGGGGTGCAGCCGCTGCGCCAGTGCGGTGGCGGGAGCGACCGGACGCAGCCAGTCGGGGTCGTCGGGATCCGGGTGCAACAGGGCGAAATCGATCAGGCAAGGAGCCGATTCGACCTCGTGCCTACCGATACGTCCGGAGCGCAGAGCCTGGGTGTAGATCCGTGTCCCCTCGGCACACAGTTCCGTAAGAGCGTGCCGATGTGTCTCATTTGAGTAAGTCGTACTCAATTCTCCACCCCTCAGGTTGCTGTACCTGCAGGAACATGATGCATCGCTCCTGTGGCGTTGGGGTCTACCAATGAGTCATTGTCGTGACGGACGGGGAGAGGAACTACTTAGTGAGGACGTAGCCGTTATGGGCAGGAGATTGCTTCGTTCGGCGCTGGTCGTCGCCTTTGCCGCCCCGGTGGCACTGGGCGGACTGAGCGCGCTCGACATGGGCTGGGGCAGCGCTCCGGCCGGTGTCCGGGTCGCGGCGGAGCAGACGCACGTGTCCGGAACGGTCTCGACACTGGGCGTGGCGGACATGGGATGGGGTCGCCGCGCTGTCGGCGCCGAGCCCGTGACGCCGCCGGACATGGGCTGGGACACCACCCCCGCCGATGTCGCGCCTGTCACCCCGCCCGACATGGGGTGGGACACCACCCCGGCAGACGTAGTCGCATGAACGTCCCGTCGGATGACCGGGTCCTCCGGCGCGAGATGGCTACCGCCTATCGCTCCGGATGGCACTTCATCGATCTCGTCACCGCGATCTCACACCGCGGCGAATCGGTGACGGTCACCCTCTTCGGCGAACCGATCGTCGTCGTACGCGAAGAGGACGAAGAGGTACGTGCCTACCGCCTCCTGAGAAGGCCGCGGGGCGCGCCGCAACCGGTGCGGTGTGTCATCAGGTACGACATGATCTTCGTCAACCTCGACCAGCGTGACCACCAGCTGGTCGAGCCACAAACCAACACGGCCACCCCCCGCAGTGCCTGAACGATTCCCCCGTCGTTCAAGATCGTTCAGGCGCTTCCCCCACACAACGGCGCCATCGTGGACCTGAAACACGATGGCGCCGTTGTGCTGTCCGCGTTCAGGGCCCGGTCCGACGCGCGGCCCGGCTCCCGCTCGGTGGCCGGTTTCAGCCGCGGCCCAGCGTCCGGTCGACGGCGATCTCGATGACCACCCGGTCCGGGTTGGGCGAGGGCGTGCGCCCGTAGCGGGCCGCGTAACGGCCCTCCGCCTCGGCGACGGCCTCGGCCTCCGCGCGTACCGTCGCGCGCCCCTCAAGCGTCGACCAGCGGCGTCCCTCGGCCTGGCACACGGCGACCCGCGCGCCGCCGGCCGCCGACTGGGCCGCCAGTACGTTGCGGACCTTCTTGCTGTGCTTGTTCGCGATGACGCGCGCGATCCCCGTCCCGTGGTCGTACGTGACGCCCACCGGGACCAGGTGCGGGGTGCCGTCGGGGCGGGCGGTCGTCAGGGTGCAGACATGGCGCTCGCGCCAGAAGGCGAGGAACTCCGGGCTGTGTTCGCGGCGCTGCTCGCGGCTGGGTTCGCGCTGGTCGTCGGACATGCGGCAAATCGTAGGCGGGGAAGGCCGCCGTTTCAGGCTTGAGTGGAATAGACTCAACTTTGCGCACGCTGACACTGTCAGACCCAGTGGAGATCCGCGCAAGGAGGAGAGAGCGCACGTGGACGCCGAGCTGACCAACAGGAGCCGGGACGCGATCAATGCGGCCACCAGCCGCGCCGTAGCGGCCGGACACCCCGATCTGACCCCAGCACATCTGCTGCTCGCCCTGCTCGAAGGGCAGGACAACGAGAACATCATCGACCTGCTGGCGGCGGTCGATGCCGACCTGGCCGCTGTACGGTCAGGGGCGGAACGGCTGCTGGCCGGACAGCCCAGCGTGACCGGCTCCACCGTCGCGCCCCCGCAGCCCGACCGCGAGACGCTGGCTGTCGTCGCGGACGCCGCGCGGCGCGCGAAGGAGCTGGGGGACGAATATCTCTCCACCGAGCATCTGCTCATCGGGATCGCCGCCAAGGGCGGCCGCGCCGGGGAACTGCTGGATCAGCAGGGTGCCTCGGCCAGGAAACTGCTGGACGCGTTCGAGAAGGCAAGGGGAGGGCGCCGGGTGAGCACACCCGACCCGGAGGGTCAGTACAAGGCTCTGGAGAAGTTCGGCACCGATTTCACCGCCGCCGCCCGCGAGGGCAAGCTCGACCCGGTCATCGGCCGGGACCACGAGATCCGGCGCGTGGTGCAGGTGCTGTCACGCCGTACGAAGAACAACCCGGTGCTGATCGGCGAGCCCGGCGTCGGCAAGACGGCCGTCGTCGAGGGGCTGGCGCAGCGCATCGTGAAGGGCGACGTGCCGGAGTCGCTGAAGAACAAGCGGCTGGTCTCGCTCGACCTCGGCGCGATGGTCGCCGGCGCCAAGTACCGGGGCGAGTTCGAGGAGCGGCTGAAGACCGTCCTCTCCGAGATCAAGGAGAGCGACGGGCAGGTCATCACCTTCATCGACGAGCTGCACACCGTCGTCGGCGCGGGCGCGGGCGGTGACTCCGCCATGGACGCGGGGAACATGCTCAAGCCGATGCTGGCCCGTGGCGAGCTGCGGATGGTCGGCGCGACCACGCTGGACGAGTACCGCGAGCGGATCGAGAAGGACGCGGCGCTGGAGCGGCGCTTCCAGCAGGTGCTGGTCGCCGAGCCGAGCGTCGAGGACACCATCGCCATCCTGCGCGGGCTCAAGGGCCGCTACGAGGCCCACCACAAGGTGCAGATCGCGGACGCCTCGCTGGTCGCGGCCGCCGCGCTGTCCGACCGGTACATCACCTCGCGCTTCCTGCCCGACAAGGCCATCGACCTGGTCGACGAGGCGGCGTCCCGGCTGCGGATGGAGATCGACTCGTCCCCGCTGGAGATCGACGAGCTGCAGCGCTCCGTCGACCGGCTGCGGATGGAGGAGCTGGCCCTCAAGAACGAGTCGGACCCCGCCTCCAAGCAGCGGCTGGAGAAGCTGCGCCGCGACCTCGCCGACCGCGAGGAGGAGCTGCGCGGCCTCAACGCCCGCTGGGAGAAGGAGAAGGAAGGCCTCAACCGGGTCGGTGAGCTGAAGGAACAGCTCGACGACCTGCGCGGCCAGGCCGAACGCGCCCAGCGCGACGGCGACTTCGACACCGCTTCCAAGCTGCTGTACGGGGAGATCCCCGGCCTGGAGCGCGAGTTGGAGGAGGCGGCGGAGGCGGAGCAGGAAGCTGCTCTGGACACCATGGTCAAGGAGGAGGTCGGCCCGGACGACATCGCTGACGTGGTCGGCGCCTGGACCGGGATCCCGGCCGGCCGGCTGTTGGAGGGCGAGACGCAGAAGCTGCTGCGGATGGAGCAGGAGCTGGGCAAGCGGCTGATCGGCCAGACCGAGGCCGTACAGGCCGTCTCCGACGCCGTACGCCGCACCCGCGCCGGCATCGCCGACCCGGACCGCCCCACCGGCTCGTTCCTCTTCCTCGGCCCGACCGGTGTCGGCAAGACCGAACTGGCCAAGGCTCTCGCCGACTTCCTCTTCGACGACGAGCGGGCCATGGTCCGTATCGACATGAGCGAGTACGGCGAGAAGCACTCGGTGGCCCGGCTCGTCGGGGCGCCTCCCGGCTACGTCGGGTACGAGGAGGGCGGCCAGCTCACCGAGGCCGTCCGGCGCCGCCCGTACTCCGTCGTCCTGCTGGACGAGGTCGAGAAGGCCCACCCCGAGGTCTTCGACGTCCTGCTCCAGGTGCTGGACGACGGCCGGCTCACCGACGGACAGGGCCGCACGGTCGACTTCCGCAACACGATCCTGGTCCTGACGTCGAACCTCGGCAGCCAGTACCTGGTCGATCCGCTGCCGTCGGAGGAGACGAAGAAGCAGCAGGTGCTCGAACTGGTCCGGTCGTCCTTCAAGCCGGAGTTCCTGAACCGCCTGGACGACCTGGTGGTCTTCTCCGCGCTGGCCAAGGACGAGCTGGCCGAGATCGCCAGGCTCCAGATCGACCGGCTCGCCAAGCGCCTGGCCGAACGCAGGCTCACCCTGGACGTCACCCCGGACGCGCTGTCCTGGCTGGCCGTGGAGGGCATGGACCCGGCGTACGGCGCGCGGCCGCTGCGCCGGCTGATCCAGACGGCGATCGGCGACCAGCTGGCGAAGGAGATCCTGGCGGGCGAGATCAAGGACGGCGACACGGTCCGGGTGGACCGCTTCGACGACGGCCTGATCGTCGGCCCGACAACGGCGGTGGCATCGCCGGACGCCCCGGTCGAGGGGCCTCCGAAGACGCTCTGACGGCGGCGGCGGCGAGCGCGGACCGACACGGTCCGACACGGGCCGCATGCTCCGGGTGGGCCTGGGCAGGCGACGGGAGACTGTCCCTGCCCCGGCCCACAGCCGAGCGGCGCCGACCGGGCTTGCCACTCCCCGCCCGCGATGGGGGAGGATGGCAGGAACCGTACGAAGGGAATTCTCGGTGAGCATCGACCCGTCCTCGATTCCGAATTTCGGGGGCCAGCCCCAACCGCAGGCTGCAGGACCGGCGGGCCCCGTCGTCCCCGACCAGGATCTGGTCAAGCAGCTCCTCGAACAGATGGAGCTGAAGTACGTAGTCGACGACGAGGGCGACCTCGCGGCGCCGTGGGAGGAATTCCGTACGTACTTCATGTTCCGCGGCGAGGACGACCAGCAGGTCTTCTCCGTGCGGACGTTCTACGACCGGCCGCACCCCATGGGCGACAAGGCCAAGATCCTCGACGCGATCGACGACTGGAACCGCCGCACCCTGTGGCCCAAGGTCTACAGCCACGTCCACGAGGAGGGCGACGGCCCGCCCACCGTCCGCCTCATCGGCGAGGCCCAGATGCTGATCGGCACGGGCGTGAGCCTGGAGCACTTCGTGTCCTCCACGGTCAGCTGGGTCCGCGCCTCCATCGAGTTCGACAAGTGGCTCGTGGAGCAGTTCGGCCTGGAACCGGGCGACGAGAAGCCCGAAGACGTCTGACCCACCAGGAACCACGGCCCGGCCGGGGCGCCGATCGCTTCGATCGCGCCCCGGCCGGGTTTTTTCCGCCCGGTTCCGCTCAGCCCGCGGCCGGCTCAGCCCGTGCCCCGCCTCAGCCTGTGCGCCGCCTCAGCCTGTGCGCCGCCTCAGGACGCGAGCGTCTTGAGGCGGGTCGCCGCCTCCGTCAGGACGTCGGTGCGTTTGCAGAAGGCGAAGCGGACGAAGGGGGCGCCCTGGTCGCGGTGGTCGTAGAAGACCGCGTTGGGGACGGCGACCACGCCGCAGCGGTCCGGGAGGGCGCGGCAGAAGGCGAAGCCGTCCGATTCGCCGAGGGGGCGGATGTCGGTCGTGACGAAGTACGTGCCGGCCGGGCGGTAGACGTCGAAGCCGGCCGCCGTCAGCCCCGCCGACAGCAGGTCGCGTTTGGCGCGGAGGTCGGTGCGCAGGTCGTCGAAGTAGCTGTCGGGCAGCCGCAGGGCCTCGGCCACGGCGTACTGGAACGGGCCCGCCGAGACGTACGTCAGGAACTGCTTCGCGGCTCGTACGGTCGTCACCAGCTCCGGGGTGCTCGTCACCCAGCCGACCTTCCAGCCGGTGAACGAGAACGTCTTGCCGGCCGAGCTGATGGTGACCGTCCGCTCGCGCATGCCCGGGAAGGTGGCGATCGGGACGTGTTCGCCGTCGAAGACCAGGTGTTCGTAGACCTCGTCCGTGACCACCAGCAGGTCGCGTTCGACGGCGAGTTCGGCGATCGCGGCCAGTTCGGCGCGGGTGAGGACGGTGCCGGTCGGGTTGTGCGGGGTGTTGAGCAGGATCAGCCGGGTGTTGTCGGTGACCGCGTCCCGCAGCTCGTCCAGGTCCAGGTGGTACGCGCCGTCGCGGGGGCGCAGCGTGACCGGGACGCGTACCCCGCCCGCCATGCCGATACAGGCCGCGTACGAGTCGTAGTACGGCTCAAGGGCGATGACCTCGTCGCCCGGCTCGACCAGGGCGAGCAGCGCCGCGGCGACCGCCTCGGTGGCGCCGGCGGTGACCAGGACCTCGGTGTCGGGGTCGAAGGCCAGGTCGTAGCGGCGCTGCTGGTGGTCGGCGATCGCGGCGCGCAGCTCCGGGACGCCGGGGCCCGGCGGGTACTGGTTGCCGCGGCCGTCCCGCAGCGCGCGTACCGCCGCCTCCCTGATCTCCTCGGGACCGTCGGTGTCGGGGAAACCCTGGCCGAGGTTGATCGCCCCGGTGCGCACGGCGAGCGCGGACATCTCGGCGAAGATCGTGGTGCCGAACTCGGTGAGTCGGCGGTTGAGCAGCGGGCGCCGTCCCGGATCGCGTGCGGTCATGGCGGCCATCCTGTGCCGAACCTCTGTAGTTGCTCAAGTCAGCTTTCGGTGCGCCGGGCCCTGGGGACAACCCAGTCAGTCAGGAAGCCGGCCCGATACGGGGCCGGTACGGCGGGGTCACGGGGGCTTCGCTCCGGGGGGACGGAAGGACGGTGAGGATGATGGCACTGGGACTGGTGGTAGTACTGGTCGCGGTCGCGTTCATCGGATTCGTGGCGAAGCTCGGCGGTCGCGACAGTTCGCGGCGCAGGCCGATGAGGAAAGGCGCGAAGCGCCGCTCAAGTGACCGGAGCTGGTGGGCCGGTGGTGGGTCGGGCGCAGGCGCGACGTACTACACCCAGAACGACGCCGGCTCCGGCGGGCATTCGGGCGGTCACCACGGTGGCCACTCCGGTGGTCATTCCTGCGGCGGCGGTCATTCCTGCGGTGGCGGCTCGTCCTCCTGCGGGGGCGGTTCGTCCTGCGGCGGCGGCGGGGGATGCGGCGGAAGCAGCTGACACGGGGCAGCTGATCCGCGGTGCCGAGAACGATGCCCGGTGGAGGTCAACCTCCGCCGGGCACCGCCCTGTCGGGGGCCGGCGGCGGGGAACAGATGAACCGCACCACCCCCGAGGGGATGGAAACCCCGTCAAGTTGGGTAAAAACGCTGTGAGCCCGGCACACTTCATGATTCCCTCGCAGTTGAGAGCCTCCAGCCCTCGGACCTCACGCGGAGCCGAGCAGGCGATCTCCCCACAGTTCCCTCGCTAGTTCGTCGCTCATCCTTCCGGGATGCCGCCGGTCCATCCGTCAAGCGTGTCTGCGGAGCCGACCCATGCTCACGACCCTCAATACCGCCTACACCGACACCCGCGCCGCCGATCTGGCCTGGGCGTTGGGCCGGGATCCGCTGCCGGCGCTCGCCGTCCTCGATCTCGACCTGAGCGGGGCGAGACTCCAGCTCAGACTGCTCGGCGCCTCCCACCAGGTCCTGCTGGAGGAGCGGCGCGGCGCCTGTTCGGAGACCGTCGCCTGTATCCCCGGCAGCAGTACGCCGCTTCCGCTCGGTGTCTCCGAGCGACTCGGCGAATGGGAGTACGAATTCGCCGCCCGCGTCGAGACGCTCTCCGCCGGTTCCTTCGCCGGCCGGGCACAGGAACTGCTCGCGCTGGTCGCCGACCACCCGAACGGGCTCGCCGGCACCTTCCCCGGCTCGCCGTACGCCTTCACGGCGATGCTGGCGCAGCGCGACGAGGACGGCTCGGGCGGGGTGCGGTGGCGCACCTGGCACGCGTACCCGCAGGAGGGTCAGCTCGTCGTCACCAGGACCCGGCTGGGCGCGCGTATGCCGGCGATGCTCTAGTTACACCCTTGTGGGTGACAAACGGCGAGTGCATCGTGACGTAGCGTTACCGGCATGATCGAGCAGATCGAGCAGGTCGAGCAGCCTGGGGGGTCGCCGCCCCGAGGCGGGGCGCGGCTGCCCGTGCGCGCCGACGCCGGCCGGTTCCTGATCCTCACGGTCGTCTTCGTCTGCGCCGCGTGCGGACTGGTGTACGAGCTGGAGCTGGTCGCGCTCGCGTCGTATCTGATCGGCGATTCCGTCACGCAGGCGTCGGTCGTGCTCTCCACGATGGTCTTCGCGATGGGGATCGGCTCGCTGCTCGCCAAGCGGCTGCGGCCGCGCGCCGCCGTCGGCTTCGCCCTGGTGGAGTCCGCCCTCGCGCTGCTCGGCGGCTGCTCGGCGATCGTGCTCTACGCGAGCTTCGCGTGGATGGGCGAGTCCCGGATCGCGCTCGTCGGCTTCTCCCTGGGCATCGGCGTGCTCATCGGCGCCGAGATCCCGCTGCTGATGACGCTGATCCAGCGGGTCTCCCGGCAGGACCCGGGCGGGACCGTCGCCGACCTGTTCGCCGCCGACTACGTGGGCGCGCTCGTCGGCGGGCTCGCCTTCCCGTTCCTGCTGCTGCCCTGGCTCGGCCAGCTGACCGGCGCGCTGGTGACCGGCGCGGTCAATGTCGTCGCGGGCGGCGCGCTGGTGCTCTGGGTGTTCGGCCGCGATCTGACGCCCCGCTCGCGCTGGCTGCTGCTCACCGCCAACGTGCTGGTGCTGTCCGTGCTGGGCGCGGCGATGTGCCTCGTCGGCGACTTCGAGCGGGCCGCGCGGCGCGCGGTCTACGGCGACCGGGTGCGGGTCGCCGTCCACACCGACGTCCAGGAGGTCGTGCTCACCGGCAGCAGGCGCGGGCCGCTCGACCTGTATCTGGACGGCCGGCTGCGGGTCAGCGGGCGCGACGAGTACCGGTACCACGAAGCCCTCGTGCACCCGGCGATGCGCGGGCCGCACGCGCGCGTGCTGATCCTCGGCGGCGGTGACGGACTCGCCGCCCGCGAGGTCCTGCGCTACGGCGACGTCCGTTCGGTCACCGTCGTCGAGCTGGACCCCGGCGTGGTCCGGCTGGCCCGTACGGATCCCGCGCTGACCGAGCTGAACGAGCACGCGTACCGCGATCCGCGGCTGCGTCCGGTGAGCGCCGACGCCTTCGCCTGGCTGCGCGAGGACCGGCACGAGAGGTACGACGTGATCATCTCGGATCTGCCGAACCCCGGGATCACCCCCAGCACGAAGCTGTACTCGGAGGAGTTCTACGGGCTCGCGAGCCGGGTCCTCGCCCCCGGCGGCAGGCTCGCCGTCCACACAGGCTCGCTCAGCGGCCAGCCACGGGCGTACTGGACCGTGGACGCGACGCTGCGCGCCGCGGGCTTCAGCACCAGCCCCTACCGCGCCACAGGACGTGACGCCGGGTTCGCCGCGGGGCCCGATCGGGCGAAGCCGGGCCGGCCGGTCGCGGGCGACTGGGGATTCATCCTCGCCTCGAAGGCGCAGGACCCGCCGCCGCTCGGTCTCGCGCCGGGTGCGCCACGGCTGCGGTCGGTCTCGGGCCCTGTGCTGCGGGCCGACGGCAGGGCGGCCGAGCGCACCCGGGTGCCGGGCCTCGCCCCTTCGACGCTGGTGCATCCGCGCTACACGGGCTGACGGGGGGCGACCGGCTGAGTAGGCTCGTTTGTCATGGACCATGAGGTGTTCGTTCCGGTTCCGGCAGAGATCCTCCGGCAGACGCTGCGGGACCCCGCCCGGGTCGCCGGCTGTCTGCCAGGTCTCCAGCAGGACGCCGACGATGCGGCGGGGCAGTTCGCCGGGCGCCTCAAGGTCCGTATCGGCGGCCACACCATCACCTACCGGGGCACCCTGACCGTCACGGAGCAGGACGGGGCGTTCTCCCTCGTGGGTGAGGGCACGGAGGCGCGCGGCTCGGGCTCCGCCCGGGTGACGCTGACGATCCGGCCCACCGAGGCCCCGGAGCAGGGCGGCACCCTGCTGGCCCTGCGGGGCGAGACCGACGCCAAGGGCCGGCTGGCCGAGCTGCCGCCCGACAAGGCGGAGGCGGCCGGACGCCGGCTGCTGGACCGGTTCGCCGCACGGCTGACGGAGGAGTCGACGGCCGGGGCGGCCGGGCCCGTGGCCGCGGCGGGCGCCGTACCGGAGCAGCCCGCCGAAGCCGATCCCGCTGCGGGCGGGTCGCCGGCCGACAGCACGGCGGCCGACGACGTGGACGAGCCCGGCGCCCCCGAGCCCGGGACTGCTCCCGAGGCCGGCGCCGGTGAGATCCCCGGTGAGATCCCCGACGTCACGGGCGAGATCCCTGACCTCCCCGAAGTCCCCGACGCGCCACGGGACTCCGTCTTCGACACGCCTGTGCCCCAGCCGCCCCTCGACGGCGAGACCACCTCGGGCGAGGGCGACTTCCACCTCCCCGACGACCTCGACGGCGGGGCGTTCGACTCCGACGAGCCGCCCGCCGAGGCCGCGCACGCCCGGCGCACCATGATCGGCCGCAGTGCCGAAGAGGTCGATCACGCGCCGCCGCGCGGCCGTTACGCGCCCGTGCCCGCCCCCGAGGCGGTCGGCGCCCGCGCCACCCTCCGCTGGGTCGGGCCCGCCGCCGCGCTCGCGCTCGCCTCGGCCGTGGTGGTCGGACGCGCGCTGAGGCGCCGCAGGTAGCCGGGTAACCTCATGGCGTGAGCAGCGAAGAGAGCATCCGGCTGACGGCGGGCGACGCCGAGTTGACCATCGATCCGGCCAACGGCTGCCGCATCAGCGGCCTGCGGGTCGGCGGCACCGAACTGCTGCGCCAAGGCGAGCGGTTCGGCTGCTTCCCGATGGTGCCCTGGTGCGGGCGGATCGGGAACGGCCAGTTCCGCAACGGCGGGGTGACCCACCAGATGCCGCTGAACTCGCCGCCGCACGCCATTCACGGCACCGGACGCGACACCGCCTGGCGCACCGAGCGGCAGGACGCGAGCGGGGCGGTCTGCACGTACGAGCTGGCGGAGCCCTGGCCGTACAGCGGCAAGGTCACCCAGACCTTCCAGCTCACCGACGACTCCCTCACGCTCGGCATGGGCGTGGAGACGTACGACACGTCGTTCCCCGCCCAGGCCGGCTGGCACCCCTGGTTCCTGCGTGACCTCGGTGACGGGGGCGAGAAGGTGCGGCTCGACTTCACCGCCGCCTGGCAGGAGGAGCGCGGCGCCGACCATCTGCCCACGGGCCGCCGGATCGACCCGCGCCCGGGCCCGTGGGACGACTGCTTCGGATTCCCCGACGGCGTCGATGTCACGCTCACCTGGCCGGGCCGGCTGGAGCTGAAGGTGACCAGCCGCGAGGAGTGGGCCGTCCTCTACGACGAGCAGGACGAGGCCGTCTGTGTGGAGGCCCAGACCGGGCCGCCGAACGGGCTCAACACGCTGCCCCGGCTGGTCACCCCCGTCGAGCCGCTGGAGATCACCGCGACCTGGAGCTGGCGCCGCCTCTGAGCCCGGGTCGTAAGCTCAGGGCCATGACTGACGTACGGGCCGAGCTGCTCCAGCTGATCAAGGACATCGCCGTGGTGCACGGCAAAGTGACCCTCTCCTCCGGGCTTGAGGCCGACTGGTACATCGACCTGCGCCGGATCACGCTGGACGGCCACGCCGCTCCGCTGGTCGGTCAGGTCATGCTCGACGCCACGGCCGAGCTGGACTTCGACTGCGTGGGCGGTCTGACGCTGGGCGCCGACCCCGTGGCGACCTCGATGCTGCACGCGTCGGCCGCCCGCGGGAAGCGGCTGGACGCCTTCGTCGTCCGCAAGGCGCAGAAGGCGCACGGGATGCAGCGCCGGATCGAGGGCACCGACGTCAAGGGCCGCCGCTGCCTGGTCGTCGAGGACACGTCGACCACCGGCGGCTCGCCGCTGACCGCCGTCGAGGCCGTACGGGAAGCCGGCGGCGAGGTCGTGGCGGTCGCGGTCATCGTGGAGCGGGGTGCGGCCCCGGCCGTCGCGGAGGCGGGACTGCCGTACGTGAACGTGTACTCGGTCGAGGAGCTGGGACTCGGCTGACCCGGACGACTCGGCTGATCTGGTCATTTCGTACGGCCCGGGCTGTTTCACGTGAAACAGCCCGGAGCCCGTCGGTGTCCGTACGAGAGTCTGGAAAGATGGGGGTGACGATGATGTCGCCGCCCAGGTCAGGGACAAGCACCGCACACCCATAGATCGCATAGGAGCCGACCCATGCCCATCGCAACCCCCGAGGTCTACAACGAGATGCTCGACCGGGCGAAGGCAGGCAAGTTCGCCTACCCGGCCATCAATGTGACTTCGTCCCAGACCCTGCACGCCGCGCTGCGCGGCTTCGCCGAGGCCGAGAGTGACGGCATCATCCAGATGTCCACGGGTGGTGCGGAGTTCCTCGGCGGGCAGTACAACAAGGACATGGTGACCGGCGCCGTCGCGCTCGCCGAGTTCGCGCATGTCGTCGCCGCCAAGTACGACATCACGGTCGCGCTGCACACCGACCACTGCCCCAAGGACAAGCTGGACGGCTATGTCCGCCCGCTGCTCGACATCTCCGCCGAGCGCGTCCAGGCCGGCCGTAACCCGCTCTTCCAGTCGCACATGTGGGACGGCTCGGCCGAGACCCTGGCCGACAACCTGGCCATCGGTGAGGAACTGCTCGCCAAGGCCGCCGCCGCCAAGATCATCCTTGAGGTCGAGATCACCCCGACCGGCGGCGAGGAGGACGGCGTCAGCCACGAGATCAACGACTCGCTCTACACGACGGTCGACGACGCGCTGCGCACCGCCGAGGCGCTGGGCCTGGGCGAGAAGGGCCGCTACCTGCTGGCTGCCTCCTTCGGCAACGTCCACGGTGTCTACAAGCCGGGCAACGTCGTGCTCCGTCCCGAGCTGCTGAAGGACCTCCAGGAGGGCGTCAGCGCCAAGTACGGCAAGGCGGCCGGCAGCGAGCCGTTCGACTTCGTCTTCCACGGCGGCTCGGGCTCGTCGGCCGAGGAGATCGCCACCGCGCTGGAGAACGGCGTCGTGAAGATGAACCTCGACACCGACACCCAGTACGCCTTCACCCGCCCGGTCGTGGACCACGCGTTCCGCAACTACGACGGTGTGCTGAAGGTCGACGGCGAGGTCGGCGACAAGAAGACCTACGACCCGCGCACCTGGGGCAAGCTGGCCGAGGCCGGCATGGCCAAGCGCGTCACCGAGGCGTGTGCCGCGCTGCGCTCCACCGGCACCCGGCTCAAGTAAGTCCCCTGCCGGGGAGTTGAGCAAAGACCCGACACACCGGGCCCGGCGCCTTCTGGCGCCGGGCCCGCGCCATGTCCGCTGGAGGATCACCATGGGCTACGACTTCGACACCCCCGTCGACCGGCACGGCACCTGGTGTGTCCAGTGGGACGGCGTCGCCGAGCGGTTCGGTGTGGACGGGCTGCTGCCGTTCACCATCTCCGACATGGACTTCCGGTCACCGCCCGAGGTGCTCGACGCGTTGCAGCGCCGCGTCGCCCACGGGGTGTTCGGCTACACGGACTGGCGCAACGAGGACTTCCTGTCCGCGATCGCGCACTGGTCGAAGACCCGGTACGGCACCGACATCGCCGCCGACGGCGCCGTCGCGACCAGCCGCGTGGTGTACGCGCCGTCCGTGCTCAACCAGCTCTCGCAGCTGCTGCGGATGTGGACCGGGCCGGGGGACGGGGTCGTCGTCCACACCCCCACCTACGACGGTTTCCGCAAGGCGCTGACCGGGCTCGGCCGCGAGCTGCGCGGCGTACCCGTCGGTGACACGGCCGCCCTGGAGCGGCAACTCGCCCACCCCGACAGCAAGATCCTGCTGCTCTGTTCGCCGCACAACCCCACCGGGCGGGTGTGGACGGAGGCCGAGCTGACGCTGTTCGCCGAGCTGGCGGCGGCGCACGGCGTAGCCGTCGTCAGCGACGAGATCCACGCCGACTTCGTCCACCCGGACTTCGCACCGCCCGGCACCCGGCATCTGCCGTGGACCCGGTTCGGCAGCGGCCGGTGGGCGCTGATCACGGCCGCCACGAAGTCGTTCAACTTCGCCGCGCTGAGCGGCTCGTACGGCATCATCGGCGACCCCGACGACCACGCGGCCTTCCTCAGCCGTATGTACACCGGCGAGGGGCTGGCCTCGCCTGCCGTCCTCTCCCTGACCGCGCACATCGCCGCGTACCGCGAGGGCGCGCCCTGGCTGGACGCGCTCAACGCGTACGTCGAGGACAACCTGCGGATGGTCGCCGAGCGGCTGAACGCGGCCTTCCCCGAGCTGGACTGGCGGCCGCCGCAGGCCGGCTATCTCGCCTGGCTGGACCTGCGGCCCCTGGGCATCGACGACGACGCGCTCCAGCGGGAGCTGATCGAGCAGCAGAAGGTCGCGATCATGCCGGGCTCGGTCTACGGCTGCGACGGCTTCCTGCGGTTCAACGTGGGCTGTCCGCGCGCCAAGGCGGAGCAGGGCATGGACGCCCTCGTCAGGGCCCTGCGGCGGCTCCGGCCCTGACGGGGTCCTTTTCCGTGCGAGGAAGGGGATGATGCGCGCATGGATATCCGCCTGTCATCGGCCAAGGGCCGTTGGGTCATCCTCACGACGGTGCTCGGCTCCAGCATGGCCCTGCTGGACTCCACCGTCGTCAATGTCGCGCTGCCGCACATCGGTGACGACCTGCACGCCGATCTGCCGGCGCTGCAGTGGACCGTCAACGCCTACATGCTCACGCTGGCCGGGCTCATCCTGCTCGGCGGCTCGCTCGGTGACCGCTACGGGCGCCGCCGGGTGTTCGTGTTCGGCATCGTCTGGTTCGCGCTCGGCTCGCTGCTGTGCGGCCTCGCGCCGAACGTGGGCGTGCTGATCGTCGCGCGCGCCCTCCAGGGCATCGGCGGCGCGCTGCTCACTCCAGGGTCCCTCGCGCTGATCCAGGCGAGCTTCCACCCCGACGACCGGGCGCGGGCCGTCGGCGTCTGGTCGGGGCTCGGCGGTGTCGGCGCGGCCATCGGGCCCTTCGTCGGCGGGTGGCTGGTCGACGGGCCCGGCTGGCGCTGGGTGTTCCTGATCAATCTGCCGCTGGCCGCCCTGTGCGTGCCGGTCGCGCTGCGGCACGTACCGGAGTCCCGGGACCCGGCGCACCACGGCCGGTTCGACATGGGCGGCGCGGTGCTCGCCGCTGCGGCGCTCGGGCTCGTCACCTACTCGCTGATCGCGAAGGTCTGGTGGTCGGGGGTGCTGGGCGTGCTGGTCGGTGCGGTCTTCGTACTGGTCGAGAAGCGCCGGCCGGACCCCATGCTGCCGCTCGGCATCTTCAAGTCGCGCCAGTTCACCGCGGTGAACCTGGTGACGCTGTGCGTGTACGCGGCGTTCGGCGGGTTCTTCTTCCTCGTCACGCTCCAGCTCCAGGTCGTCGTGGGCTACTCGGCGCTCGGCGCCGGTACGGCGCTGCTGCCGACGACCGTGCTGATGCTGCTGTTCTCGGCGCGTTCCGGGCAGCTCGCTTCGAAGATCGGGCCGCGTATCCCCCTGACGGTCGGTCCTTTGCTGTGCGCCACCGGCATGCTGCTGATGCTGCGTGTCGGCGAGCACGCCTCGTACATCGCGGACGTCCTGCCCGCGCTGGTGGTGCAGGGCGTCGGCATGGTGACCCTGGTCGCGCCGCTGACGGCGACGGTCCTCGCGTCCGTGGAGACCGGCAGGGCCGGTCTTGCCAGTGGCGTCAACAACGCGGCCGCCCGCGCGGCGGGTCTGATCGCGGTGGCGGCGCTGCCGCTGCTGGCGGGCATGGGCCCCGAGGCGTACCACTCGGCGAAGGAGTTCGGGGACACGTTCCGCCGGGCGATGCCGATCTGCGCCGGGGTGCTGGTGGTGGGCGCGGTGATCGCGTTCTCGACGGTACGTACGCGGCTGCTCGAACCCGACGAGCCGCACGGGCGCAGCGAGCCGGAGTGCCGGATCCACTGCGGGGTCGCGGGGCCGCCGCTCGAACCGGTGCGGCAGCCGCGGGCAACCGGCGGACCTGGCCGCGAATCGGTCCCGGACCTGTGACACTAGAGCCCATGGCCATTCACAAAGACCTCCTGGGGGGACCGCCCCCCACCGAGCTGCCCGACGACCCCGAGCCGCGCGAACTGCTCGCGAACGGGACGTCGCCCGCCGACGTCGCGGCGAAGTACCCGACCTCATCACTGGCCTGGGCACGGCTCGCCGACGACGCGTTCGAGGGCGGCCGGGTCGTCGAGTCGTACGCGTACGCGCGGACCGGCTACCACCGCGGGCTCGACGCGCTGCGCAGGGCCGGCTGGAAGGGCCACGGCCCGGTGCCGTGGGAGCACGAGCCGAACCGCGGCTTCCTGCGCGCCCTGCACGCGCTCGCGCGCGCCGCACAGGCGATCGGCGAGCAGGAGGAGTACGAGCGCTGCGCGACGTTCCTGCGCGACTCGTCGCCCGCCGCCGCCGACACCCTGGGCTGACCGGCCGAGACAAAGATCGTTCCTGAACGGTTGCGCGATCAACCTATTGAGGGCCCCGCCCGTCTTTTCCTACGGGCGCGGGCCCTTTGGTCCGTTCAGGGGGAGGTCCGGCATGGGGAACGAGTCGGGGGCGGGGAACGAGTCCCGGACAGGCCGGTGGCGCGTGGTGCGCCGCCCGCAGGCCGTCCGCTGCGGGCTGCTCGCCCTGCTGTGCCTGCTCGTCGTCACCATGTGCGGCGGGGCGCATGCCGCGCTGCCGGGCGGCGGACAGCAGCCGGTCTTCGTCACCGCGCGGTCGGACGGCGCCCCGGTCGGCTCAGGCCCGCTGCGCCGCTACTCCGTCGAGGTCGAGAAGGGCGCCGGGATATCCGCCGAGACCGCGGCGGCCGACATCCAGCGCATCCTCGCCGACCCGCGCAGCTGGGCCGCGCACGGCCGGGGCACCTTCCAGCTGGTCTCCTCGCGGGCCGACTTCACCATCAGGATCGCCACCCCGGCCGGCGCCGACCGGCTCTGTCTCGCCCAGGGCCTGGACACCGGCGGCGAGCTGAACTGTGAGACGACGGACGGTGTCGTGGTGAATCTGCGGCGCTGGACGCAGGGCTCGCCGACCTTCGACGGGCCGCCCGCCGAGTACCGCCACCTGATCATCAACCACGAGGTCGGCCACGAGATCGGCATCCGCCACCACCTGGGCTGCGCGGGCCCCGGCAAGCTCGCGCCGGTGATGATGCAGCAGATCAAGGGCCTCGACGGATGCCGCGCCAATGCCTGGCCCTACGACGACTACGGCACGTACATCACAGGTCCGGCGCGCTGAGCTGCCTGCCTTTATGATGCGAAGCAGGGGACCGGGGCTCCGAAACCGAAGGGATGGGGCGGACCGCTACCCGGAAGCGATTCCGAGGAGACAGCCATGCCGCACGACCCGACGCCGCAGGACCCCGAGACCCCCAATCTGGACTTCGCGGGCACCACGCCGTACGAGGACTACGTCCAGGCGGACACCCTCACCCATCTCCAGCATCTGCTCTCCGACGACCCCGGTGAGATGGTCTTCCTCGTCACCACCCAGGTCATGGAGCTGTGGTTCACGGTCATCGTCCACGAGTGGGAGACCGCCTCGCGCGCGCTGCGCGAGGACCGTACGCAGGTCGCGGTCGACGCCTTCAAGCGCTCCGTGCGCGAGCTGGAGGCGCTGAACGCCTCGTGGAAGCCGCTCGGCCAGCTGACGCCCGCTCAGTTCAACTCGTACCGCAGCTCGTTGGGCGAGGGTTCCGGCTTCCAGTCGGCGATGTACCGGCGGATGGAGTTCCTGCTCGGCGACAAGTCGGCGGCCATGCTCGTACCGCACCGGGGCGCGCCGCGCGTGCACGCCGAGTTGGAGAAGGCGCTGCACGAACCGAGCGTGTACGACGAGGTGTTGGGGCTGCTCGCCCGGCGCGGGCTGCCCGTGCCCGCCGCTGTCCTCGACCGCGACCTGTCGCTCAAGTACGTGCCGTCGCCCGAGGTCGAGGCGATCTGGGCCGGTGTGTACGCCGACCCGGACCAGCATTCCGAGCTGATCAGACTGGGAGAGGCGTTGACGGACGTCGGTGAGCTGGTGTGGCGATGGCGCAACGACCATCTGGTGGCGACCCGCCGCGCGATGGGCTCCAAGACCGGCACCGGCGGCTCCGCCGGGGTGGCCTGGCTGGAGAAGCGCGCCACGAAGAACGTCTTCCCCGAGCTGTGGACGGCGCGCAGCCATGTCTGACCCCCGCGCGGCCGTACCGGCCGTCCCTGCCACTCCGACCGTCCCCGCCCTCGCGGCGCGCGCCGCCGAACTCGACGCCGCCGACGAACTGGCCTCCTGCCGCAAGCTGTTCGCCCTCGAACCGGACGCGGTCTACCTCGACGGCAACTCCCTCGGCGCGCTGCCGAGGAACGTCCCCGAACGCGTCCAGGACGTCATCACCCGCCAGTGGGGCGAGCTGCGCATCCGCTCCTGGGACGAGAGCGGCTGGTGGACGGCGCCCGAGCGGATCGGCGACCGTATCGCGCCGCTCGTCGGCGCGGGACAGGGCCGGATCGTGGTCGGTGACTCGACCAGTGTGAACGTCTTCAAGGCGCTGATGGGCGCCGTACGGCTGCTCGACCCCGCCGACCCGGCGCGGGACGAGATCGTCGTGGACGCCACGACCTTCCCCACCGACGGCTACATCGCGCGCTCGGTCGCGCGGATGACCGGCATGCCGCTCGTCCCCGTCGACCCGGCCGAACTGCCCGGCTCGCTCGGCCCCCGTACGGCCGTCGTCCTGGTCAACCACGTCGACTTCCGCACCGGCCGGCTGCACGACTTGCCGGGACTCACCGCCGCCGTCCACGAAGCGGGCGGCCTCGCCGTCTGGGACCTGTGCCACAGCGCGGGCGCGCTGCCGGTCGGCCTCGACGAGCACGGCGTGGACCTCGCGGTCGGCTGCACGTACAAGTTCCTCAACGGCGGACCCGGTTCGCCCGCCTTCCTGTACGTCGCCGAGCGCCACCAGGAGCGGTTCGACTCGCCGCTGCCCGGCTGGAACTCGCACGCGGACCCGTTCGCGATGGCGCAGGACTTCACGGCCGCCGAAGGCGCCGTACGGGGCCGGGTCGGCACGCCCGACATCCTGTCCATGCTGGCGCTCGAAGCGGCGCTGGACGTGTGGGACGGGGTGAGCATCGACGCCGTACGGGCCAAGAGCCTGGCGCTGACGGACTTCTTCCTGGAGTGCGTGACGGCGTACGCCCCTGCGGGCAGGGTCAGTTCGACGACCCCGGCCGCGCACGCGGAGCGCGGCAGCCAGGTCGCGCTGCGCTGCGCCGAGGCGCCTGCCGTGATGGCGGCGCTCATCGAGCGCGGTGTGGTGGGCGATCTGCGCAGGCCGGACGTGCTGCGGTTCGGCTTCACCCCGCTGTACGTGGGGTTCGCGGACGCGGAGCGCGCGGCGCGGACGCTGGGCGAGGTGCTGCGGGAGATCCCGGCGGCGGGTTAGGGCCTGTTGCGGCTGTACGAGGCGGTGCGGCGGGTGGCGGAATCTTGACGAGTGGCGGCGTTCCCGCCACTCGCCGGGGGTGGCCGCGGTCGGCAGGATCGTCACTATGACGAAGACACAGTTCACCCCGCTCACCCCGCCCGCCTCAACGGTCACCGCCACCCCGCCCGCCGACCCCGCCGCCGCGCTCGCGCACTTCGCCGCCCGGCTGTCCTTCGAGGCCGACGTCAGCGACGTCCACGCCGACCTGGAGGCCCGTGCCCCCGGCCTGGTCGTCGTCGACTCCCGCGGCACCGAGGCCTGGGACCAGGGCCATCTGCCCGGCGCCGTCCATCTGCCCACCGCCGAGATCGCCGCACGCGCCGCCGACGTCGTGCCGGCGGGCGCCGTCGTCGTGACGTACTGCTGGGGCCCCGGCTGCAACGGCGCCACCCGCGCCGCGCTGGCCTTCGCCCGGCTCGGCATACCGGTCAAGGAGATGATCGGCGGCTACGAGTACTGGGTGCGCGAGGGCTTCGCCGTCCGGACCGCCGACGGTGTCGAGCGGCGGCCGGTGGACGAGCTGACCGCGCCGCGCGGCGCGATCTCCTGCGGCTGCTGACTGCGGGAAACAGCCCGCCCCTGCCTGGACGCTGCAAGTGCCCCCGCGTGGCTGATACCGTCCCCGCTGGTCAGATCAATTCGGCCGCCGTACCGAAAGGTTGGAGCACCATGCCGGATCCAGCGGGGCGCGATCCCGTCGCTCTCGACGTCGCCGAGAGCGAGTCGCTCTTCTCGCATCCGGCCGTCCTGCCCGATGCGAGCGCCGCGTACGGCGAGCACCCCGATCAGGTGATCGACTTCTACGCGCCGCGCGGCGGCCAGGAGCGGGTGCCGCTCGTCGTCGTGCTGCACGGCGGCGCCTGGCGCTCGCCGTACGACCGGGCGCACCTGTCGCCGTTCGCCGACTTCCTCGCGCGGCGCGGTTTCGCCGTCGCCAACGTGGAGTACCGGCGCGGCTCGGGGCTGCCGCACCAGGACACCGAGGCGCCGGTCGCCGGCCGTTGGCCGGAGACGTTCGACGACGTGGCGGCGGCGCTGGACGCGCTGCCCGCGCTCGTCGGCGCCGCCCTGCCGCAGGCCGACGTGCGGCGGACCGTGCTGACCGGGCACTCCGCCGGCGGCCACCTCGCGCTGTGGGCCGCCGCCCGGCACGTACTGCCCGAGGGCTCGCCCTGGCGGCTGCCCGCGCCGCCGCCGCTGCGCGGGGTCGTCGCGCTGGCCCCGATCGCGGATCTGACGAGCGCCGTCGACCTCGATGTGTGCGGCGGTGCGATCGGGCAACTGCTCGGTGACGGGCCGGAGTTCAAGCGGCGTAAGGAGAGCGCGGACCCGGCGGCCCTGCTGCCCACCGGGATCGCCACCGCCGTGGTGCACGGCCGGGAGGACATCACCGTGCCGTCGGCCGTGTCCGACGCGTTCGTGGCGGCCGCGGCGGGCGCGGGGGAGATGGTCGGCTTGACCCTGCTCGACGGCGTCGGTCACTTCCCGCTGATCGACCCGGCGGCCGACGCGTGCGCCGTGGTCGCGGAGGAGCTGGCGCAGCTCGCGTGGTGAAGTCGGTCGCGGCGAGGTGATTGCGGACGGAATGTGGCCGCGAGTCTTCCTATGGTGTCTGCATGACCAACCACGCGAATGCCGCCAGCAGTATCAACAACGGCAAAACGGATGATCCGCAGACCGTGCTCGTCACCGGCGCGACCGGCACCGTCGGCCGTCAGGTCGTCGCCGAACTGCTGCGCCGGGGCCACACCGTACGCGCGCTGACCCGTGACCCGGCGCGGGCTGCGGCGGCGGGTCTGCCCGCCGAGGTCGAGATCGTACGGGGCGACCTCACCGACCCGGCGGGCCTCGGTCCCGCCCTGGACGGCGCCACCGGGCTGCATCTGATCACCTTCGGCGGCGACCTGTTCGCCTCGCTGGAGACCGGGCTCGAGATCGCCGAACTGGCGGAGAAGTCCGGGGTCCGCCGGGCCACCGTCCTCTTCGGCGGCGGCCAGACCCCGCTCCAGCAGGCCGTCGAGGCCAGCGGGCTCGACTGGACCGTACTGATGCCGGTCGAGTTCATGGCCAACGCGCTGGAGTGGGCCGGCACCATCCGCGCCGAGGACACCGTGCGCGAACCGTTCGCGGACCGGCAGAGCGCCATGGTCCACGAGGCGGACATCGGGGCCGTCGCCGCGGTCGCGCTGACCGAGGAGGGCCACGGCGGCCATCGGTATCTGCTCACCGGGCCCGAGGTGCTCACCGTCCGGGACAAGACGGAGGCGCTGGCGGCGGCGCGTGGGCAGGCGATCACGCTCGTGGAGCTGACCGAGTGGGAGGCGCGCGAGCGCTGGATCGCGGACGGGAAGCCGCGTGAGGTGGTCGATTTCCTGCTGGGCGTCTTCGCCGACACGCCGCCGGAGGGACGCACGGTCGTCGGGACCGTCGAGGAGATCACGGGCCGGCCGGCGCGCACGTTCGCGCAGTGGGCGCGGGAGCACGCGGCGGAGTTCGGGGGACGCGGCGGCGCGTGATCGCGAGGGGCGGGGGGCCGCGCGATCACGGGGGTACGCGGGCGGCCCGACGCGGGCGCGCCACGGGCCTGACGCGGCGCGCGTGACGCGATTCACGGGCGCGGCGGGGGCGGGCCGCGCGGCGCGTGGCGTGGCTGAGGGGGGAGTGTTCCGGGCCGCGTAGTACCTGGGACGGACGCGGCAGGATCCGCTTCGCTGGTGACGACCCCGTCCGCCCCGACCCCTACCGTTGCAGTGTGACCGAGACAGATACCGGGAAGACCCGGAGCCCCGAGTTCCGCCTGGCCGCCGACACCGTCGCCGGTCTGCGCCAGGGCCTCTTCCACGACGCATTCGCCTACCGGCCGCTGGCGCCGCTGCGGCCGGACGGCCCGCTCGTCAGGAGGCTGCCGGACCGGATACGCGACGGCGCCGTCTGGACGCCGCACGCGGTGATCATGTTCGGCGCGCTGATGGTGCTGTTCGTCGGCCTCGGCTCCGGGTCGCCGTTGCTCGGCCTGGTCGCCGCGGCGCCCGTGGTGCTCACGCTGGCCAGGCCGGTGGGCGCCTGGTGGCTGGCGCTCGGGGTCTCGGCGCTGACGTACCTGTTCTACCCCGACGGCGGGATGCCGTGGACGCCCGCCTGCTTCGGCGCGTACCTCATCGTGATCACCGTGGTCGCGGCCCGTACCCGCCCGCGCACCGCCGCCTGGATGTGGGTGCTGACCGCGGTGTACGGGCTGTTCGCCGAGGCATTCCTCAGCCGGGGGTACTACGGCGCGTCGACGGCAGCGCCCATGCTCTTCGTCTCCGCGCTCTCCCTGCTGACCGTCACGGCGCTGCACATCCGCAGGAACGCGGTGCAGGAGGTCGCGGCCCAGCAGAGCGTCACAGCGGTGGAACGCGACCGGCGCACGCTGCTGGAGGAGCGCACCACCATCGCGCGCGAACTGCACGACGTGGTCGCGCACCACATGTCGGTCGTCGCGATCCAGGCCGAGGCGGCCCCGTACCGGGTCGAGAACCCGCCGCCCGAACTGGAGCAGGCGTTCGTCACGATCCGCGAGAACGCCGTGGCGGCGCTGACGGAGCTGCGCCGCGTGCTGGGCGTCGTACGGGCCGAGGACTACCAGGCGCCCGACGCCCCGCAGCCCACCCTGGCCGAGCTGGACGGGCTGCTGGCGAACGTCGGCGAGGCGGGTCTGACCGTACGCAAGACGATCACCGGCGCGGTGCGGGAGCTGCCGCAGGGCGTGGAGCTGTCGGCGTACCGCATCGTCCAGGAGGCGCTCAGCAACACGCTGCGGCACGCGCCGGGCTCGACGGCGGACGTCGAGGTCAGTTACGTGCTCGGCGGGCTGGGCCTGCGGATCGTGAACACGCCGCCGCAGGGGCCGGTCAAGCCGTCGCCGGGGGCGGGACACGGGATCACCGGGATGCGGGAGCGGGTGACGATGCTGAACGGCGAGATGACGGCGGAGCCGACGGAGGACGGCGGCTACGAGGTGACGGCGTTCATCCCGGTCCCGAAGGCCGAGCGGGACGAGACCCCGCAGCGTGGGGAGGCGTCGTCGTGACGATCCGGGTGCTGATCGTCGACGACCAGGTGATGGTCCGCGAGGGTTTCTCCGTACTGCTGAACGCGATGCCGGACATCGAGGTGGTGGGCGAGGCGGTGAACGGCCGCGAGGCCGTCACCCAGGTCGCCGCGCTCCACCCCGACGTGGTGCTGATGGACATCCGCATGCCGGAACTGAACGGCATCGACGCGACCCGCGAGATCGTCGCGGCGGACGCGGCGGCGAAGGTGCTGGTCCTGACCACGTTCGACCTGGACGAGTACGTCTACCAGGCGCTGCGCGCCGGCGCTTCCGGCTTCCTGCTGAAGGACGCGTCGGCGCGGCAACTGGCCGACGGCGTACGGGTGGTGGCGTCCGGCGAGGCACTGCTCGCCCCCACGGTCACCCGCCGCCTGATCACGGAGTTCTCCCGCCTGGCGGAAACACCCCGCGCCCCGGCGCTGGCCCGGGTCGGTGACCTGACGGAGCGCGAGACGGAGGTGCTGGTGCTGATCGCCCAGGGCCTGTCGAACGCGGAGATCGCGGAGCACCTGGTGGTGGCGGAGTCCACGATCAAGACGCATGTGAGCCGCGTCCTGGTGAAGCTCGGCCTGCGGGACCGCACGCAGGCGGCGGTGTTCGCGTACGAGGCGCGGCTGGTGACGCCGGGGTGACGGGGGGCGCGGTGCGGGTCTTCGGGCCCGTCGTCACCCGAATGGGTGATTGTCTGGCATATGCCAGCGGCACCACCGAGGGTCCGGCGATGCTGGTGTTCACCTGACAGGAGGTGCACCACGACAGTTATGGCAGAGCGCTCGACCCAAATGACGGTGACCGAGTTCGAGAAGTTCGCCGCCGCAGAGTCCGAGACCGTCAGGCTGGAATTCATCGGCGGGCGGATCGGAGTCAAGAAGGTGGCGGACGGAGACCACGGGGCGATCATCATGTGGTTGTTGCGCCAGTGCATGCAGGCGCGGCCGGACCTCGACCTGGACACCATGCAGGGACTGCGGGTCGAGGAGTACCGGGAGGGGCGAGCGCGTCCGGGCGCCTCGCTCGCGCCCGTCGCACACTTCGCCGGACAGGGGGAGTGGGCGGACCCCGACGGGGTGCTGATGACCCTGGAGGTGACTTCGTACGACTCGGACACCGGCCGCCGGGACCGCGAGGAGAAGCCGGCCGCGTACGCGGCCGCCGGTATCCCGGTATATTTGCTGATCGACCGTGACACATGCGTCATCACCGTGCACAGCAACCCGGACCAGGCCACAGGTGACTACCGCGACACGCGTAAGACCCCCTTCGGGGAGAGGCTCGTGCTGCCGGACCCCGTAGGTTTCGAGCTCGACACCGAGACGCTCAAGAACTTCGTGCGCTGACGCGACAGGCGGTCGGCGCCGTTGTCCACAGCCTGTGGACAACGGCGCCGTTCCCGTTCCTCGTCAGGTCTGCATGTCCCGTCGCCGCAGCCCCGCCAGGCCCCCCGCCACCAGCACCACCGCGAGCGCCGTCAGTGTCACGACCGGCGTCCACGTCATCTCCGTGCCCGGCAGCTTCGGGAGGTGGCCGAAGGGGGACAGGTTCATCACCGGCCGGGGCAGGTCGAGTGCCGGGCCGATCCAGCCCAGTGCCAGGGCCAGACCCGCCACCGCCCAGCCCGCCGGCGCCGCCTTCGGGGCCACGCCGTACAGCAGTACGGCGAGTGCGGCCAGCGTCCAGATCGCGGGGAGCTGGACCAGCGCGGCGCCCAGGATCGGCCCCAGGTCGTGGCCGTAGCCGAGGGCCAGGCCGAGGCCGCCCAGCAGCATGATCACGGCGGCTCCGCCGAACGCGATCAGCAGATGCCCCGCCGCCCAGCGCAGCCGGCCGACCGGACCTGCGAGGACCGGCTCCGCGCGTTGGGTCGTCTCCTCGCCGTTCAGCCGCAGCACCGAGGCGACCGCGTACAGCGCCGTGACCATCCCGAGCATGCCGACCATCGCGGCCAGGAACGAGTCCGTCAGGCCCTGTTGGCCGCCCATCCTCGCGATGATGTCCTTCGTCTGCTGGTTGTCGCCGACCAGATCGCCCGCGCCGTCCGTGATCCCGCCGAAGATGACCCCGGCGGCCAGCAACCCCGCGCCCCAGCCGAACAGCGAGCCGCGCTGGAGCCGCCAGGCCAGCCCGCCCGCCGTGGCCAGCTTGCCTTCGGCGGGGCCCGGACGGGCCGGCAGGAACGACATGCCGACGTCGCGGCGGCCGGTGAGGACGTACGCCACGACCGCCTGCACGCCGATCGCCGCCAGCAGGAGCAGCAGCACCCACCACCGCTCGTCGGCGTAGGCGCGTACGTTCTCCGCCCAGCCGATCGGCGACAGCCACGTCAGCACCGACGAGCCGTCCGTGGACGACGCGTCGCCCGCAGCCTTCAGGACGAACGCCGCGCCGATGACCGCGACCGAGAGGCCGCGCGCCAGCCGTGCGTTCTCGGTGATCTGCGCGACGATCGCCGCCGTGCAGGCGAACAGCATGCCCACGGCGCCGGTCGCGAGCCCCAGCGCCAGTGAACCGGCCGTTTCCTGGCCGTTCTTGGCGAGCACCGCCGTAATCAGCAGCACCAGGCCGGTGTTGGCGATCAGTGCGGTGAGCAGCGCGGCCGTGAGCGGTGCCCGGCGCCCCACCATCGCCGAGGACAGCATTTCCTGACGGCCCGTCTCCTCTTCCTCGCGGGTGTGCCGTACGACGACGAGCAGGCTCATCACGGCCGCCAGCGCCGTGCCGAAGCTGGTGATCCGCCAGGCCGTGAGGCCGCCGATCGAATCGTCGAACACCGGTCCGTACAGGGCGCGGAGCGAGCTGTTGGTGGCCATCGAGTGCGTGATGTCCGCGCGTTTGGCGGCCGTGTCGTACAGCGTGGTGAACGACTGCGCGACGGACGAGTACGAACCGGCCAGCACCACGACCCAGACCGGGATCATGATCCGGTCGCGGCGCAGCGCGAGCCGCAACAGCGGTCGCGTACTGGCGAGTTGACGCGAGCCGCCGGTGCGGCGCGCCTGCGGCAGTGCGGCCGGAGAAGCCGCGGTCGTGGTCATCGCGCCATCGCCTCACGGTCCGAGTAGTGGCGCAGGAACAGCTCCTCCAGCGTCGGCGGCGTGCTGGTCAGCGAGCGGATCCCCGACGCGGAGAGCGAGCGGATCACCGCGTCCAACTCCTCCGTGTCGACCTGGAGTTTGACCCGCCGTCCCTCGATGTCGAGGTCGTGGACGCCCGGCAGCCCGCCGAGCGCGCCCGGCGCACCGGCCAGTTCCGCGCTGACGCTCGTACGGGTCAGGTGCCGCAGCGCGGAGAGCGTGCCCGACTCGACGGTTCGGCCGAGCCTGATGATGCTCACCCGGTCGCACAGCGCCTCGACCTCGCTGAGCACATGGCTGGAGAGCAGTACGGTCCTGCCCCGGTCGCGCTCCTCCTCGACGCAGCTCTGGAAGACCTCCTCCATCAACGGGTCGAGTCCTGACGTCGGTTCGTCCAGGATGAGCAGATCGACGTCGGAGGCGAAGGCGGCGACCAGCGCCACCTTCTGCCGGTTGCCCTTGGAGTACGTACGGCCCTTCTTCGTCGGGTCCAGCTCGAACCGCTCGACGAGCCGCGCGCGCCGTGCCGTGTCGAGTCCGCCCCGCAGCCGGCCGTAGAGGTCGATGACCTCACCGCCGGAGAGGTTGCGCCACAGGGTCACGTCCCCCGGTACGTAGGCCACCCGGCGGTGCAGGTCCACCGCGTCCTTCCAGGGGTCCCCGCCGAGCAGCTGGGCCGCGCCGGAGTCCGCGCGCAGCAGGCCGAGCAGCACCCTGATGGCGGTGGACTTCCCGGCTCCGTTGGGCCCGAGGAAGCCGTGGACCTCGCCGGCCTCGACGGCCAGGTCGAGGCCGTCCAGTGCGTGTGTCCTGCCGAACGACTTGTGCAGTCCGGCGACCGTGATTGCCTTCGTCATGTTTCGGAAAGTACGCTACTTTCACAAACTTGTGAAGTTAAGGAAGTGTAAAAAGGGCTCGGTTAGGATGGCGGGATGAGCAGCAGCAGCGTGAGCAGCGACGGGGTCGCCGCGGAGCGCGATGAGCAAGCCGTGGCGCGCTTCATCGAACGCTTCGCTTCCGAGCTGACGGCGGGCGGGATGCAGCGGACGGCCGCCCGGGTCTTCGCCGCGCTCCTCGCCTCCGACGACGCGAGCCTCACATCGGCCGAGCTGGGGATACGTCTGCAGATCAGCCCGGCCGCCGTGTCCGGCGCGATCAGCTACCTCACGCAGGCCGGCATGGTCGGCCGCGAACGCGAACCGGGCTCACGCCGCGACCGCTACCACCTGCACAACGAGCTCTGGTACGCCACCTTCGCCGACCGCGGCTCCGTGCTGGTCCGCTGGCAGCACACCCTCAGCGACGGCGCGGACTCACTGGGCCGGGACACACCGGCGGGCGCGCGGGTCGCGGAGACGCACGCGTTCTTCAAATTCCTGCACGGCGAGCTGGGCGGACTGATGGAGCGGTGGCGGCAGAACAGGGACGAGCTGATCGCGAAGGAGCGCTGAGGCCGTCCGGCCCCGGCCCCGGCCCCCTTCCCCCGGTGAACGCGGCGGCTTCACGCCTCGCGCGCCTTCGTCGTACGAACCGGGTGGTCCCGCCACCGAGGCCGATCACCGTGACCGCCAGGCCGGCGAGTATCAGGTCGTCGTTGACGTCGTTGGCGACGGTCCCTTGCCACCGGTAGTCGTACAGGTCGCCCTCCCACGGCCCGTACGAGACCACCCAGCCGAAGTCCACGTCGCCGACCAGCAGCGGGTCACGGTCCGGGTCGCACTGGAAGGGGCCGCGGTGCATGGTGCCGTTCCAGGGGTCCTTCCACTTCACGACGCAGCTGCCGTCGGGCGCTTCCTTGACCACCGTCAGCTCGACCTGCGGATCGTCGTACGCCGCCTCGGAGGCGGCGATGCCGAGGCCCAGGACCGCGAGCCCGGCCAGCAGGACCCAGCGGAAGATCCACCGGTGGTGGATCGGGACCGGGTGGGCGGACGGCGTCTTCGACAGGCTCACCCCGGGCGCGGGCTTCGGCGCCGGCCGTTCCAGCAGGCCGCGCTGTTCCGCGTCCCGTATCGTCCGCTGCCGTCGCAGCGGCCCCCGTACCGTGCGTACCCAGACCAGTTCGCCGCCGCCCGGCGGTGCGACGACGCCGCCGGTGCGCGGATCGCCGCACCACCAGAGCACGCCGTCCGACTCGGGGCTGCCGGGGTCGACCAGGTGGCGGCGGATCGTCGTCATCGGCGCGACCGGCAACAGCGCGTCGCTCGCCGGGTCCTTGAGCACCACCGCCGCCCCGTGCGGCCCGTGCGGCGTGGCCACGGCGGCGCACGATGTCCAGGTCGTGGCGGCGAGCTGCCGCGCCATCCGGCGGGCCAGCCGCAGCGAACCGAGGCCGACGGCCAGCAGGATCAACGCCAAGGCGAGCAGGGATCCGGCGCTCGCGCCGAGGCTGCCTGCCGTCGCCGTGCCGACGGTGAGCAGGACCGCCCCCGCGGCCGTCCACCGCAGCGCCCGGCGGCGGTAGCGGGACAGCGCCTCCGCCGTGGCTCCGACATCCAGTGCCGATGTGACGTGCGTACTCATCGAACGGCCCCCCGGGCGTGCGTAGCTCTACCTGACGTTAGCCCTGGCGCCGCCTGCCGTCACCGGTCGCGGACGAATACGCCGCAGGGAGCGTCAGGCCCCAGGCCTCCGGGCGCAGCGTCCAGGTCCGGCGGCGTACGGGCCCGGTGACCCGGGCGTCGGCGCGGTAGCGGAAGTCCGCGCCCGACACCGTCACCGACAGGGCGCTCGCCCGTAGCGGCTCGGGCGATCCCGCCGTGCGGATCACGACCTCGGCGCGGCCCCCGTACGAGCGGACCGTCACCGCCTCGACCGGGGCGTCCAGGTCGCTGAGCACGACACCGTCCGCCTCCACGCGGAGCTGGTACGTGTGCGCCGCGGCGCCGTGCGGATGCGGGGCGGGCCGCACCAGCGTGCGGACCAGGGACCGGCAGGCGTGCCACACCGACGGGCCCGGTGGCCCCGCGGCCTCCCCGTTGGCGCGGGCGGGCAGCGCGGGGATGCGGAGATCGCCGAGCACCACCCCGTCGCTGTCGTCCACCAGCAGATCGAGCCGGCGCACCGCCCCGTAGAGCACGGCGCGCGCCGCCGCCACCGCGCCCGCGGGGACGCCGAGCGAGGAGGCGAGCGCGAGATCAACGGCGCTGCCGATCGGGACGAGGGACAGCGCCCCCGTGGCCAGTTCTCGCTCCTTGTGGAGCAGGGCGACCGTACGCAGCAGCGCCCGGTCGTCGCCGATCACCACCGGGCGCCGGTGGCCGCGTCTGGCGAGCGCGCGTGCGAACTCCTCGGGGGTGTCCGGCAGACAGATCTTGACGGCCGCACCCGCGCTCAGCACGTCTTTCGCGATGCGCACGGATTCGCCGTCGGTCCGGCGCGCTACCGCGTCGATGACCACCAGAAGGTGCTGCGCGCCGTTTTCGGCGGGCTCCGGAGCCGACACCTCGGTCCTTCCTCGGGTAGCATCTTTGTGCAAGAGCCCCTTGCGCTATTGCGCCAGGGGCTTCGTCTATTCCGGGGCAACCGGGTCGACGGTTAGGGCTGTCTCGTACAACGTTGTGCGATGGCATGTCGTGCCTTACGGCGCACTCGCGCCGAACGTACGGCGTATGTGCGCCCCCCGACCTTGGACATGCCCCGCCCGGAAGGGGTGTACGCCTGTGCCCGCACTTGTGCTGCTCGGTGCTCAGTGGGGTGACGAAGGCAAGGGAAAGGCCACCGACCTGCTCGGTGGGTCCGTGGATTATGTCGTGCGCTATCAGGGCGGCAACAACGCCGGCCACACGGTCGTCGTAGGCGACCAGAAATACGCACTGCATCTCCTCCCTTCCGGAATCCTCTCCCCGAGCTGTGTTCCCGTGATCGCCAACGGGGTGGTGGTCGACCCGGCCGTCCTGCTCTCCGAGCTGAGCGGACTCAACGAGCGCGGTGTCGACACGTCAAAGCTGCTGATCAGCGGTAACGCTCATCTGATCACCTCGTACCACACCACGATGGACAAGGTGACGGAACGCTTCCTCGGCTCGCGGAAGATCGGTACGACGGGGCGCGGCATCGGCCCGTCCTACGCCGACAAGATCAACCGGGTCGGCATCCGGATCCAGGACCTGTACGACGAGTCGATCCTGCTCCAGAAGGTCGAGGCGGCCCTGGACTTCAAGAACCAGGTCCTCGCCAAGCTCTACAACCGGCGCGCGGTCGAGGCCGGCCAGATCGTGGAGGAGCTGCTCGGGTACGCGGATCAGCTCAAGCCGTACGTGACCGACACGGTGCTGGTCCTCAACAAGGCCATCGAGGACGACAAGGTCGTCCTGTTCGAGGGCGGCCAGGGCACGCTCCTCGACGTGGACCACGGCACGTACCCCTTCGTCACCTCGTCCAACCCGACGGCGGGCGGCGCCTGCACGGGTTCGGGCGTGGGCCCGACGAAGATCAGCCGCGTCATCGGCATCCTCAAGGCGTACACGACGCGCGTCGGCGCGGGGCCGTTCCCGACGGAGCTGTTCGACGAGGACGGCGAGGCGCTGCGCCGCATCGGCGCCGAGCGCGGCGTCACGACGGGCCGCGACCGGCGGTGCGGCTGGTTCGACGCGGTGATCGCGCGGTACGCGACGCGGGTCAACGGGCTGACGGACTTCTTCCTCACGAAGCTGGACGTGCTGACCGGCTGGGAGCAGATCCCGGTGTGCGTGGCGTACGAGATCGACGGCCGGCGGGTGGAGGAACTCCCGTACAGCCAGTCGGACTTCCACCACGCGAAGCCGATCTACGAGTACTTGCCCGGGTGGTCGGAGGACATCACGAAGGCGAAGACGTTCGCGGACCTGCCGAAGAACGCGCAGCGGTACGTGAAGTCGCTGGAGGAGATGTCGGGGGCGCCGATCTCGGCGATCGGGGTCGGACCCGGTCGTACGGAGACGATCCAGATCAACTCGTTCCTGTAGCGGGGCGGTTGGGCGCGTAGGCGCCTGGGTGGTTCGGGGCCGGACGCTTTTGTGCGTCCGGCCCCGTCGTCCTTTCCGTGGGTCGGGTGCTTGCGGGGTGTTCGTTGCGGAGCGTACATTCAAAGTGTTCGCTTAGCATTGAACACTTCAGCCGGGGGCGACAGCCATGCGCGCGATCCAGTTCGACGAAATCGGCGGACCCGAGGTCCTCAAGGTCACCGAGGTCCCCGTACCGGAGCCCGGCCCCGGCGAGGTGACCGTCGATGTGGCCTACGCCGGGGTCAACTTCGCCGACACCAAGGCCAGGGCCACCGGATACCGGGTGCCGTCGCTTCCGTTCCGGCCCGGGCTGGAGGTCGCCGGGCGGATCCGCGCGGTCGGCGCGGGTGTCGTGGGACTCGCGCCGGGCGAGCAGGTCGCCGCCCTCACCCCGCAGGGCGGGTACGCCGAAGTCGTCGTCACTCCCGCGTCCTTCGTCTTCGCGCTGCCCGACGGTGTTCCGCTGCGGGTCGGCGCGACGCTGCCGACCGTACTGCCCACGGCGCACGCGCTGTTGCACGAGGTGGGGCGGCTGCGGGCGGGCGAGACCGTACTGATCCAGGGCGCGGCCGGCGGAGTCGGCCTGGTGGCAGGGCAGTTGGCCCGGCTGGGCGGTGCGGGCGGGGTGTACGGGGTGGTGTCCCGCGAGGAGAAGGTCGCGGAAGCGCTCAAGTACGGCTACGACGAGGTGTTCGTCGGCGACGGGTTCGCCGAAGGCGTCCGGGCCGCCACGGGCGGGCGGGGGGTGGACCTGGTCCTCGACCCGGTCGGCGGCGACACGCTGCGCCGCGGCCTGGAGTCGCTGGCGATCTTCGGCCGCCTGGTCTCCTTCGGAAACGCGAGCGGCGCGGAGGCCTGGCAGGCGGGCCAGCCCGAGCTGTACCCGCGCGGTCTCTCGGTGGCCGGCTTCTCGATCCTGACCCTGGCCCAGACGGAGCCGGAGGCGCTGCGCGCGGTGGCGGAACGCTCGTTCGCGCTGGTGGCGGAGGGGCAGGTCGTACTCCCGATCACGGCGGAATTCCCGCTGGGGGAGGTGGATGAGGCACACCGGCTGATGGAAACGCGCACCACTACGGGCAAGTTGCTGCTGAGCCTGGGGTGAGCGGTCACCCCGGCGGCCCCGCGTTCCGTTCTGCGCGGTAGCGGCCGGGGGTCGTGCCGATGATGTGGGTGAACGCGGCGATGAAGCTGCTGGGGTTGGCCCAGCCGCACGCGTAGGCGGTCTGCGTGGTGTCGTGGCTGTCGGCGAGGAGTACGAGGGCGTGGTAGACGCGTAGTTGGGTGCGCCACTCGTAGAACGTCATGCCGAGTTCGTCGCGGAAGAGGCGGCTGAGGGTGCGGGTGCTGGCTCCGGTGGTCCTGCCGAGTTCGGCCAGCGTGGCATTGTCCGCCGGATTCTCGTACAGCAGCCGGGAGACGGCCCGCAGCCGGTCGTCCCGAGGTTCGGGGAGATGCAGGGGCTGTTCGTGTGCTTCGCGGAGCTCGTCGACGAGGACGCGGTGGAGGCGGGAGCGGGCGGGGCGGGTGTGGGCGGGGCGGGTGTGGTGGGGTGCGTCGGCGTCGGTGTCGTAGTTGCGGGGGCCGGTCAGGGCGAGCAGGACCTCGCGGGCGAGGTCGGAAGCCAGGAAGACGACGGGACGGTCGGGGACGAGCCGGGCGAGGGACGGCGCGAGGAAGACGATCCGCATGTCGGTGTCGCCGTGGGCGCGGTGCTGGTGCGTGAACCCGGCGGGCGTCCAGGCGACGCGGTTGGCGGGCACGACCGCCGTGCCGCGCTCGCCGTGCACGGCCAGGACGCCGCGGGCCGCGTACACCAGGTGTCCCCGGGCGTGCGATTGCACGGCGCTCGTCCCGCCGGACGGCCAGAGGTGACGGCCGCCGGACGGCCATACATGGGACGTCACGCCGGGGAGCGGGTGAGGTTGGCGGCGAACGGGCATCAGTTGGCATTCTACCGGTGGCGCGCCATGGGTGGGTCGGACGAGGGTGGTGTGCGTGCGGCGATGCCGCGTCTTGAGCGGGCTTGAGCGGGCTGCTTGAGAGGGCTTGGAGAGAAGGAGAAACGCCATGGAGACGTTCGTACTCGTACCCGGGGCATGGAAAGGGGCCTGGGCATTCGAGGCGGTGGTCCCGCCGTTGGAGCGGGCGGGGCACACCGTGCACGCCCTGACCCTGACCGGTCTGCGACCGGACGACGACGACGCGACGGTCGCGACGGCCAACCTCGACACGCACGCCGAGGACGTGCTGCGGGCCCTGGACCGGCACGACATCACCGACGGGACGCTGGTCGGGCACAGCTACGCCGGGATGGTGATCGCGGCGGCGGCCGACCGCGCGGGCGGGCGGATCTCGCGGCTGGTGCACCTGGACGCGTATGTACCGCGCGACGGTGAGTCGTGCTGGTCGGCGACGAACGACCACTTCCGGGGGGTGTTCGCCGCCGGCGCCACGGACACGGGCTACGCCGTCCGCCCCCCGGCGGGCGGCGACCCCCGCCGCCGCCCCCACCCCCTGGCCGCGTTCCTGCAGACGATCCGGCTCACGGGCGCGTTCGCGAAGGTCCCGCGCAGGGAGTTCGTCTACTGCGCGGGCTGGGAAGACCGAACACCGTTCACGCCCCTCCGCACCCGCCTCCGGACGGACCCCACCTGGCGGGTCCACGACCTCCCGACGGCCCACAACGCGATGCACGAGGCACCGGAGGCGGTGGCGAAGATCCTGCTGGGGGGTTGAGGGGGGGTGTGCGGGTGGGGGACGCACGGGCCGGGCCGGGGAGTGGTGGCGGGTGCTTTGCCGGGTGCGGGTGCCGCGCGGCGGTTGAGTGGGGGGACTCGGGCTGGCTAAGCGTCCGCCCCCGCCGGGGAGCGGTTGGGACTCATGCCCCGCTGGTCATTGTGGGGTGGCGGGTGCGGGTCAGGGCGGCATGGGCCGGGAGCTGTGCGGACCCGGAAGTTAGCCGAACCGAGGGCCGCCCCTTTCTGTTGAGTGTCGCGGTTGCGGTCCGGGCGTCAAGGGCGCTCCTGCGTCGCGTCGCTTCGCGATGGGCTGCGCCCACCCTTGACTCCCGAACCTCCACCGCAAGGGAAGGCTGGGGGGGCGGCCGGGGGGGCTCCACGGGGGAGGCCCGGGAGTGGTGGCGGGTGCTTGGCCGACTGGCAGGTGCCACGCACCAGTTGAATGGGGGGACTCGGCCCGGCTCGGCGTCCGCCCCGGCCGGGTATCGGTTGCGACTCATGCCCCGCTGGTCACTCCGGGTGGGTGAGGAGCGGGCCGGGGAGCGGGCCGGTAGGTGGAAGGGGTGTGACTGGAGTGGCAGAAGGCGGCTCCTGAGACACCGATCGGGCGTCTTTTGCGTCCTGTGTTGCGTTAGACGCGCCGCAGGGCGCATCAGGCGGGTGGGGCCAGGGAGCCCCGGTCGGCTTCGGGGCGGAAGTGGGGTGCGTGGGATGCCACCACTCACGCAAGGCTCGCCTGCCGCACCTGCCCCCTGAGTCACACCCGTCCCACCGCCCAGGGGCCCGCACCGGCCTAATGCGTCCCGCAGCGCGTCTAATGCAACGCCCCACGCATAAGGCTTCCGACGGCTGCCTCACTGGGCACTTTCGTCCCACCCGCCCCGCCGGAGTCCAGATCCATAGGGCTGATGGGCATCCGCCGCCCAATGGCGCGTTCAACGCAACACGGGACGCAAAAGGCGCCGGATGACCGCCCCACGAACCATCTCCTATCACTCCAGTCACACCCGCCCCACCCACCGGCCCGTTGCCCCGGCCCAACTACCCCCGCCAGCAGGCCATCCCGCCCCGCCCCCACTCACAGCGACCAGCGGGGCATGAGTCTCAGCCGCTGCCCGGTGGGGGTGGACGCCGAGCCGGGCCGAGTCCCCCCATGCAACCGCCGCGTGGCACCCGCCAGTCGGCAAAGCACCCGCCACCACGAACCCAGCTCCCCCGTGGAGCCCCCCGGCCGCCCCCCCTCAAAGAAGTACTTGCGGTGGAGGGCCGGGGGTCAAGGGTTAAGCGCAGCGCAATCGGCGCAGCCGACGCGACGCAGGAGCGCCCTTGACGCCCGGACCGGAGCCGCGACACTCAAACCCCAGGGGCGGCCCTCGGTTCACCTAACCTCCCGGCCCGCACAGCCCCCGGCCCATGCCGCCCTGACCCGCACCCGTCACCACGAACCCGGTGCCTCCGCAGAGCCCGCCCCCGCCGGGGGTGATCTGATCAGCGTATAAAAATCCAGCACTGTGGGACGCGGAACCACATCGACCTCTGGGACCGGCGTGTCCTGCCTGACGGGTTGGTGCCCGTGGGTTTCGGTGTGGTTCTTCGGGGGTCGTTGGTGCCGATCGTTCTGTGGCTGGCCGTTGGCGGCCTCATTGGCTCCGTCGTCAGCCCGGTCGCCGCAGGCGTCGAAGGCGGGGTCTTCCTGGCCCTCTTCCTTCTGGGCTTCGGGCTCCGAAGACGGGCCGGGCACTCCGTCGGGTGCAGCCTGCGTGGCGCTCTGGGTGGGGTGTTCGACAAGTCGATGGTGGGGTTCTGAGCTGCGTCGACCCGTCAGGCTCGGCGCGGGGCGCGGTCTTCTGGGTGTACTCCTCGTTCCTCCAGTGCCGACCTGAGGCAGCGAAGGGCGTAGTACACGCGGGACTTGACCGTTCCCTGCGGGACGCCCAGGGTGTCGGCCGCCTCCTGGGTGCTGCGGTCCGCGAAGAAGGTCTCCCTGAGTACTTCGCGGTGTGCCGGCGTCAGCGCCTGCAAGGCGTCGTGTACCACAATCGACGACAGGATCTGTTCGTTGTCGTCCGCCTTGGTGCCCAGCTCGCTCAGCCAGGTGGCGCCGCTCACCTCCAACGGCCTTGCCATCCGCGTCCGGTGGGCGTCGATGACGAGGTTGCGGGCGACCCGGAACATCCACGGGCGGACCGCCATGCCTTCGGTGTCGACCAGGTTTCGCTTGTTCCAGCAGCGCATCAGCGTCTCCTGGATGACGTCCTCCGTGCGGTGTGTGTCCCCGCCCAGCATCCGCAGCACGTACGAGTAGAGCGCGGGCCCGTGTTCCAAGTAGAGGTCGCGCAGCGCTCGTTCCTCGGGGGAGACCGCGCTGGCCGATCCGATGACCGTCACGTTCATGGTGTGCTCCTGCTCCTTGGGAGGCCCGGTCGCAGTCCTGGGGCGACTGGGACCCTTGGCCTCCTGGGGGAACGGAGTGTTCCGAGGTGCGTTCCACGTTCGTTTGACGTTGGTTGTACGAGCCCATGGACTTGTGTGTAACCGGCCCGACTTCGGGGCAGGGAGCGGGCTCCGGCGACCGATCAGACGTATGCCGCCAGTGCGTCGACGTGTCTGCGGACCTGTTCGGCGAGTTCCAGGTCGCCGGGCGACAGCAGGCCGCGGGCTTCCAACGCCTCCCACATGTGCAGGAGTTCGCGGCCGTGGGCGACGGCGGCCCGGTCGTCGTCAAGCTGCTGCCAAGCAGCCGCGGCCCGCGCCACCTCCACCGGCGCCTGGTTGTCCCCGGCGCCGCATCGGATACGGGCCACGGCCAGGGCGAGCACGATGGCCTCGCGGTGGTCGCCGCAGAGGTGTGCGAGATACGCCTCGACGGACCGCGCCTCCAGTGCGTGCGGATGGTCCGCGCCGACCGTACTGGTCAGCCGCTCGCGCAGTTCGGTCGCTTCGTCGAGCGCCTCGTCGAGCCGGCCGACGGACGCCAACGCGTTGATGTGGCCGATCTGGGCGGCGTGTTCGGTGGGCACGTCGACGGGTGCGGGCGCCACCACGGGCGCGGCGTGCACCGAGCCCGCGTGCACCGACCCCGCGCGCGCCGCCGCCGTCGCGCGGGCGCGGGCGACCGCCGTGGCGAGGGCGCCGACCCCGGCCCGCGCGACGGCCCCCGCCTTGGCGACGGCCCCGCCACCCGGCCCCGCCCCGGCATCGGCGTCCGCGTCCGCCCTCGCATGGGCCGGCTCCGGCTCGGGGGCCGATACCGCAGCCGGCTCAGGCTCGGGGGCCGACAAAGGCTCCGGCGTCGGCTCCGGTTCGGGAGCCGACATCAGCTCAGGTTCCGGCTCCTGCACCGGCTCCGCCGCTCCCAGCACCTGGCTCGACCCGTCCGGCAGCACCCGCAGGAAGAACTCCGCCGCACCCGGGCTGTCGTGCACCGTCGCGTCCACGGCGGTGCCGCGCTGCTGTGCGAACCGGTGCAACTGGTCGAGTACCGCCTCGTGCACGGACTGTTCGGGCGCGGGGACGAGCGGGTCCCCGTCGATCTCGGCGAGCCCGTTGTCGGAAATGTACACGGTGAAGGGGGCCATGGCTGCCGTCCTCATGCGGTGGGAGTGGTGATCGGGAAGGCGTGGGGGAGACGGTGGGACCGCCTGCGCCGCGTCACGGCGTCTCGCTCGGGTCGGGGGTGACGCCGGGAGTCGCGCCTGACGGCGGCGCCGCGATGCCCTGGTACTTGGCGAACTGGGCGCGGATGGCCAGGACATAGCCCTGTGCCTCGTTCGTCTGCGGCACCCCTTTTGCCGCGCGTACGGCGTCCATCCCGATGTCGTAGCCGGCCAGGGCGAGGTCGAGGGAGGTGTCGAGGGCCCCTTCGCCGTCGCCCTTGTCCTCGACCTCCCCGTTGTCGAGCATCTGCTGGCCCTGCTTGGCCAGATCGCACAGGTAGCGGCCCTGGGCCATGATCGAGTCCTCGGCGTCCAGCGCGGACGTCTTGTCGTTCTCGTCGTCGTCCTTGCCGTACTGCTTGAAGATGTCGGGCGGCAGCTGTGAGAGGCCCAGTTCACCGTTGGGTCCTTTCAGGGCCGCGTTGAAGCCGGACTCCTTCTCGATCTGCGAGGCGATGACGATCGGGCCGATGGCCGGGCACTGCTGGCCCGCCCGCTCGATGGGGTCCACCAGGTCGGCGGGGACCGTGGTGTCGTCGAGCTGGCCCTTGCCGTTGCCCTGAAGGACGTCGACCATCTGGTCCGCCGTGTCCTGGTTGGAACTGTCGCTCCCGCCGCCTCCGCCGAACAGCAGGATCAGCGCGATGAGGGGGGCGAGCAGCACCCCGAATCCGCCGATGATCAACACCACGACGAGCGTGCCGACCAGGGCGAGCGGGGACAGCAGGCAGCCGCATCCGGTGCCGGCGATGATGCCGTTCCTGACGACGTTCGAGCCGCCGCTCTCCTCGCCCGCTCCCATGCCTGCACTCATGCGCGCGTGCCTTCTTCCCTTCGCCTTGAACCGTCATGGCCACATAGCCCGTTGTGCTGTCCGACGGACTCGACAGATCCAAACGGGCCCCGTGGCAAATAAGTTCAAACCAGTGGAAAACCAGATGAGCCGCAGCAGCGGAAGCACGAGCGAAGAGGGGGGCGGGACACATATGGGCACTCCTTCGGCAACGCCGCCGGGCCCACAGTCGTGGGTACGGGGGCCGAAGTCCCCACAGCAGACGCCCCCCGGCGGGGGCACGCCGCCACCCGCGGCGGCGCCCGTGCCGCCCCGTACGACGGCGCCCGCACCACCGCCGCCCGCGGTGACACAACCGGTCGCTCAACCGGCGGCACGGCCGGTGCCACAACCGGTGCAGCCGGCGGCACCAGCACCCGCGCGGACGGCCCCGGTCGCCCCGCGCCCCGCAGCCACCGCAGCCGTCGCCGCCCCGCGTCAGCAGGCCGTTCCGCAAGCCGCCCCCAGCCCGCCCCGCACCCCGCGCCCGCCCGGCGCGCGGCCCCCGCGCCCGCCGCCGAGGCGGGCTGGGGCCAGTCGCGGCGGCCGAAGGCGGCGCGCGGGCGCTCGCGTGACGAGGTCGGCTGGGTCAAGGCGCACGGCGGCGCCGGTGTGACGTCGCTGGTCGAGGCGCTCGGCGGGGTGGACGTAGGAGCCCGCTGGCCGGAGCCCGCGCGCGGTGAGCCGCGGCGGATCGTACTGGTCGGCCGGACCAGCGCGGGCGGACTCCGGTCCGTCTCCCAGGCGTTGGGCGCGCTGAAGGACGGGAAGGCCCCGCAGGGGCTGGACCTGCTGGGCGTCGTCCTCGTCGCCGACGCCCCCGGCCGGCTGCCGCTGGTGCTGCTGCGCCGCATCCGGGTGCTGCGTTCCGTCGCCCGTGTGCACCGGGTGCCGTGGATCCCGGCCTGGCGTACGGGTGGCCGTCCGAAGCACGAACCCAGGCAACTCGTCACCCTCGCCAAGCTGGTGGGAAGCGCGAGCTACGGCGAGGGAGCCGTCTCGTGACCCGGTCCGTGGCCGCCGCACAGTTCCTGGCCGACTACGCACCGCCGACGGACGCCAACACGATCCTCGGCCTTCTCTCCTGGTGTGCGTCGGCCTGCGGTGTCGGCGGACTGATCATCGTCGGCATGCAGATGGCACTCCAGTTGCGCCGCGGTGAACCGGGTGAGGGCGGCGCGCACTTCCGCGGTGTTTTCTACATCGTCCTGAGCTGCCTCATCGCCACGACGGCGGGACCGCTCGTCACGGCCCTCGGCAACCTCACGCTGCTCGGCCCCTAGTACCTGCCCCGCACCAATCCCGACCGACCGCTCAACTGACCTTCCCGCACTGACAGTTACCCTCCCGCCCACCGCTCATGCCGGGCGCCGACTCCTCGGAGAGATCCCCATGTCACTGCTCCTCGCAGTCTCCAACATCCTGGCCGACGGCACTGTGCCCAAGCCGGTGAGCAACGCCCCCGACGAACTCACCGGCAAGGTCAACACCGTCCTCGGCATAGCCGCCTGGGCCGGTACGGCCGCCGGTGTCGCCGGTGTGCTGATCACCGGCGCGATGATGGCCGTCTCCGTCAAGCGCGGTGAGAGTTCGGAGCACATGAGCCGGCTCGGCATGGTGCTCGGCGGCTGTGTCCTCGTGGCCACTGCGGGCCCGCTGATCAGCTTCGTCTTCGCGTAGGCCGGGCGGACGGACGTGTTGTTCAAACGCAGGGAGCGGCGGGTCGAGGAATCCGGGCCGTACTACAAGCAGCGGAGCTGGCAGCTGTCGGCGGGATTCATCGGCGTCGTGGTCGTGGTGGGCATGATCGTCACACTGACGTCAGGCCACAGCGGCACCGCCGACCGTGCGAACGCGGCTGCGTCCGTCGGTCCGCTCTCCGGTAAATCGGTCCCGAAGGGCGGCCGGCCGCAGGGCTGCCGCACCGACGACAGTGCGGGCGACGCGCTGCCCAAGGCCGCCCCGAAGGACATCAGCTGGCGGACGCTCGGGGTCTCGCGGGTGCCCGTCTCGGCATCGGCGGGGCCCACCCGGATCGAGGGCGACCTGTGGTGGTGCTACGCGCACACGCCCGTCGGGGCCGTGCTGGCCGCCCACATCATCCCGTCCCAGATGAGCGGCTCCGGCTGGCGCACCGTCACCAAGCAGCAGGTCGTGGACGGGATCGGGCGCGACATGTTCGAGTTCCAGCGCGCCACCGTGCAGGACACCGACAGCGGGAGCAGTACGCCGGTCGCCTCGTACGTCGGTTTCATCGTGTCCTCCTACGGGAGCACGGGCGCGACGGTGAAGCTCCTCCTCAAGGGCGAGCAGGGCTACGCGGCGACCACCATCGTGCTGCGCTGGAGCGGTGGCGACTGGAAGGTCGTGCCTGACGACAACGGTGCGCTGCACTCGCCGGTCGCGGCCGTTCAGAACACCACCGGCTACACGCTTTGGGGGGTTTGACGTGAACTGCACGTCCGGCAATCCGGTCATCGACCTGGTGAAGGGGTTCTTCAGCTTCCTCGGCGACCCCATCGGAACCATCATCGACCTGGTCGCCAAGACCATCCTCGCCGGTGCTGTCGCGGTGTTCGGGGCGCTGGCCACCAGCGTCCCGACGCTGGAGCAGAGCCAGACGTCGAAGAACATCAGCGGCGACACCCAGTGGATCGTGGTCTACCTCGCGGTCGGCTCGCTGCTGTTCGCCGCCGCCCGGATGGCCATCGAGCGGAAGGGCGACGCGGGCACGACCGCCCTGAAGGGCATCATGCGCGTGGTGGTCGTCTCGGGCGCCGCCACCACGGTCTGCCTGGCAGCCGCCGCCGTCGCCGACGACTACTCCAGCTACTTGTTCAACGACGCCGTGCAGGAGTCCCTGCAGAACGTCGGCGCCTGCTCGGACGGCGGCGGGATCCAGTCCTTCCTGCTGCTGGTCCTCGCCTTCCTGCTGCTGATCTCCGGCATCATCCACACGGTCCTGATGTACATCAGGCTCGGCGTGATGATGCTGTTGCTCGGCACGCTGCCGATGGCG